>NZ_JBGOOO010000004.1:0-94031 GCF_041439695.1 Vibrio sp. FF266 | reverse complement strand
TCGTCTTCGCCTTCTTGCTCTACCGCTTCAGCTTGTTCCGTTGCTTCTACTTGAGGTTCGGTTTCAACTTGTTGTGCAGCTTCAACTTGCGGTTCATGGTCTAACTGAGGTTCAGTATCTAACTGAGACTCAACAGCAGGAACCACCGGCTCTTCCGCTACTTCATCAACTTGTGCCAATGTTTCTTGTTGAGCCGTGTCATCTTCAATCAGCCAATCATCGTCTTCTGGCACACCGAATTCATTTGGAACAATCTCTGGCATATGCGCAGCACGCTCTGGCTCTGGCTCTGGCTCTGGCTCTGGCTCTGGCTCTGGCAAGGATTCAACGACATCTTCAAACTGATCGCTACCTTGGATTTTCGGTTCAAAGTCAAAATCAGAGGCAACGTTCGTAGGCGACTCTACATCGTCTATGGCTTCGGCTAACCAGTCTTCAACCGTCTCTTCATCATCTTCAGAGATATCATTTAAAGACGATGGCGATACTTGCTCTTCATAACTAGCAGCGATGTCTTCACGCTGTTCTTGGGCGTCGGCTTCTTTCGGCTCTGGTTCTGCTTCTTGTTGTACAGTTTCTTCTTGAACTCGCTCTTCAAAAACTGGTTTGTCAAAATCAGAATTCTCAGAGAGCAGTGAGTCGATATCCAGTTCATCATCTTCAACCGATGATGCGGTTTCTTCAGCGGATACTATTTCTTCCGCTGACACTTCATTGCTGGCTGAAAGAGACGCTTGCTCTGGTTCAACCGTATTTTCAATTAATGACTCAACAGGCTCTTCTGTCGCTGGCAATAAATCATTGTCATCAGAAGTCATTAACTCATCAATCAATGCTTCGTCTGTTGTTTCTAGCGAGTCATCAAGTAAAGCATCTGTTGCCGGCGCGACACCGAACAAATCATCGATAAAGTCATCACGATTAAAGGCTTCATCATTTTCTGGCTTAACGTCAGCACTGTCTTGAATCATTTCCGAATCTAACGATCCATCACTAACGACTTCAGCTTGTGGTGTTGCATTAATGTCCGATGCTTGCTCAGACTCAACTTCAGGTGTTTCTGAGGTTAACGGAGTAAGCTCGACGTCTGAATCCTTTTCAGACTCATCGCTGCCGTTGTCAAAACCAAAGGCTTCGTCTAACTCTTTATCAAACGCCTTCCCTTCAGGTTCAAGCTCGTCTTCAATGCCACTTGTCAGTAGATCATCAAATGGATCTAAAGATTCTGAATCTTGTTCATCGGTTTCACCGACTGATAGATCATTACCTAGCAGTTCATCTAACGTCTCGTCACCTTCGACGGTAACTTGAGCATCATTGGCATCATCGTCTAGAAAATCATCTAGTAGGTCTGTGCTCTCGGCATCGAGTTCAAAGTCATCATCAGAATCATCAATCAACTCATCCAAGGTTTCAGTACTGTCTTCCGAAATATCTAGCTCATCATCGGTCGACAAGCCTGAGAGTTCTTCGAGTTCAGATAATGAGTCAAAACCTAGAGGATCACTCTCAGAATCATCATCCGATTCATCTTCCAACATATCATCTAGGAGATCTGTTGAATTACTGAGATCAACATCATCCCCTGTCAATTGCTCATCGAGCAGGTCGACACTGCCTTGAGTTTCTTCACTTTCGGTTGGCAGATCAAACTGAGAAAGGATGTTATCGATATCATCATCAGACGCCAAAGCGCTGTTTAGATTCTCAGCAACCTCGTCATCATTATCGAGATTCACAGGCTCATTGACTTGATCGTTCTGAGCCGCAACCTGAGCGAAGATGTCATCAATATCATCTTCTACACTAGGAGCCGAAGGTTGTGACGTCTGCTGCTCTGAGATCAACGAATCAATATCAAATTCATCGTTGCTCACGCCCGAAGGTGCAGTATCGCTCTGTTGTTCAGAGATAAGCGCATCAATGTCAAAATCATCGGTTGCTGATGTGTCGGTATTAGAAATCGAATCACTTTGCTCTTCTGAGATTAAAGCATCAATATCGAAGCTATCATCATCTTCATCATCAAGCGCAAATAGATCGTCTAATAGAGATTGGTCTAGTTCGTTAGAGCCTAGATCTTCAGTCTCAGAATCCTGTGATAGTAGCGATTCAATATCTTCATTCGACATTGAGTTATCATCTGAAAGATCAAAGTCGGCCTCATCAGAACCGAGTTCGCTTTCTGATGTTTTATCAAGTGCGCGCTCCATCTCTTCAAGACCAAGCGCCTTGTCATCGCCATTGACACTAATGCCGTTACTGCTATCTAACTCCAGATCATCGAAGTTAGTGTCTAAGTCACCATTTTCGCCAATACTCGCAAATGGGTCATCATCGTCATCATCGAGATTAAAATCGAGATCAGAATCATCTAAACCTGCAAATACATCTTCTTCAGGCGATGCTTGGTCATCAAATAACTTATCAGCATCATCTTCATTGCCAAATTGTTCATCGTCTAAAGACAATTCATTATCAAAGTCGTCCATCTCGTCGCCTAAAGCGATAGGCGCGACGCTACTTGCATCTGATTGAATTGGTTGGTCTTGTGTCGGCTGCTGCTCATCATTTTTAGAACGGCGCCCCAACAAAATCACTATGATAAGACCAAGTAGCAGACCTGGAATAACCGCAAGAGCAGTAACTAACCAACCATTTGATAACAATTGATCCATGGCACTTGGAGCCATTTTTGCAATCTCAGCGTTCTTTCTACGCTCTTCATCAAGCAGCTTTTCCACTTCGCTACGAATGCGGTCTTCATCACTAAGTTCTGTTTTTAGCTCATCCACTTCCAATTGAACATTCGACAACATCAAACGAAGTTGATGGTTTTTCTCTTCAAGTGACAATAGCTCAGTTTCTGAAAGCTCTAGCTGTTTCTCTAGCTTGTTCATCTCTCGGGTTGGAGCCGATTGAGCTGGAGATGATTGAGTTGGAGACAATGGCTTTTTAGCGACTTCAGCTGTGCTTACTTGCTTTGCAGGAGCAACATTGTTTGAGCTTACATCAGGGCGGCTTGACGCTTGCGCTGTTTTTGGCTTTGACACTGCGGGTTTAGTCACAGGAGCATCGAGCTTAGCAAGGTGCGCATTCATGATGTTAACGGCTTGCTGTGTAGAACTCGCACGTGCTTGCTCTAAAGAAGGCACTCGTAAATTACTGGCAGGCAGCAAGCTGTGGATATTCTGGTTTTCAAACGCTTGTGGATTTAGACGATAAATAGCCAACAAGGTTTGCTGAACTGAAACGGAATTATCAGGGCGTAACTTTGAGGCAATTGACCACAATGTTTCCGACCCCAAAGTTGGGCCGTAAAAACGAGAAGGCCCAGCACGATTCAACTGTGCTCTTTGAAGAGGTTCGGAAAACGTAGGCGCTGATTGTATCTGACCATTAGGCCCTACAACTCGAATGGAATCTGCACGAACAACGGAAATCTGAGTCGCCATGAGAATGGCAAAAGGCATTAACCACGGCTTGAAAAATTGAAACATAAAAGGCTCAGCTAGGTGCTTAAATTCGAATAAATTGATGAACTGTTAAATATATCGGATAAACGACGTAAAGCTATAGAGATGAAAACAAAAAATGTGTTGCAGCGACAATATTCGCAGCAATTTCACACAATTTGACTAACAATATTTTCAATCGATTAAAAAAGCCCCACTAAAAGAGTGAGGCTTGTTTATCAAAGCAGTGAAGCTTAGAAGTAATCGCGAATCAGAACTTCCGCGATTTGAACTGCGTTTGTTGCTGCGCCTTTACGAACGTTATCAGCGACAACCCACATGTTCACACCGCTGTGATGGCTGATGTCGTTACGAATACGACCAACCATTACGTGGTCTTTACCACCAGCATCACGAACCTGAGTTGGGAAGTCTAGAGCTTGGAAAACTTCAACGCCTTCCGTGTTCTCTAGAAGCTGAATAACTTGCTCAGCACCGATTGGCGCGCGAGTTTCAATGTGTAGAGATTCAGCGTGACCATAGAACACAGGAACACGAACACAAGTCGGGTTAACGGTGATTGATGAATCAGCAAAGATCTTTTGAGTTTCCCAAACCATCTTCATTTCTTCACGTGTGTAGCCGTTCTCTGTAAATTCATCGATTTGAGGAATACAGTTGAACGCGATCTGCTGTGAGAACGCTGACTTGTCAGCTGGCATACCGTTAAGAAGCTTAGCCGTTTGACCTGCTAGCTCATCGATACCCGGCTTACCTGCACCAGACACAGATTGGTAAGTTGAAACGTTAATACGCTCAAGGCCCACTTCATCGTGAATCGGTTTAAGTGCTACTACCATCTGAATAGTAGAACAGTTCGGGTTCGCAATGATGTTGCGGTTACGGAACTCAGCAATCGCTTCAGGATTCACTTCAGGCACAACCAGAGGAACATCGTATTCGTAACGGAAACGTGAGGTGTTATCGATAACAACCACACCTTCGTCAGCGGCGATTGGAGCCCAACGTTCTGAAAGCTCGCTACCTGCAGAGAAAAACGCAATATGTACTTGAGACCAGTCGAAGTCTTCTACATTTTGTACTTGTATTGTTTTGCCGTTAAAACGGGAAGTTTTGCCTTCACTACGTTCACTTGCTAGTAAGTGCATTTCACCGACAGGGAATTTACGCTCTTTAAGTACTTCAAGAATGGTTTCACCAACCGCACCAGTCGCACCTAAAATAGCAATATTAAATTCTTGGCTCATTGTTTCTCTCTTTTATAAAGTTGGCTTTACCATAAAACCGAGTTTAGATAACGGCGTTAAATTACAAGATTCGTCGCCCGTTAACTCGACTGCACTGTACTCTCTGCGGTCCCAATATTCTTTACGCATCTTGTCAAAAGAACCCGGCGTAGAGATATTGCGACGGAATAAGGCGTCGTCTTTGCGCACATCATAGATCAACTGAGTCAAATTGTGCAGTGTTGCTTCATCCCAAGCTCTATCTAATTTCATTTGAGGCACTGGTGCTGTCGGCAGAAGGTCGCTTGCATAAGCACGCTGTTCAGTACCTAAAAACTCACAATAACTGTTGAAGATCATCGTGGTACCACGTGCTTTACCCTCTAAACCGTAGCCCGCTACGTGAGGAGTTGCAAAAGCAAGCAGTGGAAGTAGCTCAAAATCGACTTCAGGTTCAAACTCAAACACATCAAGAACGGCAGTGAAACCATCGGCTTTTTGCAAGCGAGCTTTTAACGCTTGGTTATCAACAACTGGGCCACGAGCTGCATTAATCAGAATTTGGTCAGCACGTAAATTGTTCAGTACTTGCTCATTGATCAAATGATGCGTTGGGAACTCACCTGTCTTAGTGATTGGCGTATGCAGAGTGATGACGTCTGACTGCTCAAGCAGAGTATCTAGCTCAGTAAATTCGCGAGTATCACCCTCTTGTTGTTTTAGAGGATCGCTCAGCAGAACTTTAATACCAATACCTTCAAGGCACTTTGCTAAATAGCTACCCACTTGGCCACAGCCGATAATACCGACCGTTTTTTCGAATACAGAGAAACCTTGCTGCTGAGCCAACACCATCATCGCGCTGAACGCGTACTCAGCTACACCCACCTTGTTACAGCCTGGGGCTGCAGTAAAGAAAATGCCACGTTCTTTCATCAATTCTTGGTCGACATGATCCATACCTGCCGTCGCTGTGCCGACAAACTTCAGCTTATTGGCTTTGCTGATCAATGACTCGTTCACCTTGGTGACAGAGCGAATCATCAAAGCGTCTACGTCAACTAGGTC
The DNA here is from genome assembly GCF_041439695.1 of Vibrio sp. FF266. Taxonomy (NCBI): domain Bacteria; kingdom Pseudomonadati; phylum Pseudomonadota; class Gammaproteobacteria; order Vibrionales; family Vibrionaceae; genus Vibrio; species Vibrio sp. FF266. The sequence goes on along the minus strand of NZ_JBGOOO010000004.1, from coordinate 88,261 downwards.
GTCAGCCGTTAATGTGCGACCAGACTTCATTGTCACTTCACCTAGCTGGCTAAAAAGCGCTTCAGCATAAGGCATATTTTCATCGATTAAGATTTTCATTGGGAAGGTACTTTCGTTGGGGTCTGTCGACCTTAAATGTGAATTGAAATGATTGTGCAAAATTCCACACACGGTGTCGAGTCGCAATTGGAATACATTATAAATAAAGGGCTGAATCGCCTAGTCTGCACAAACAAAAGCAGTAATAAGAACCAAGACCTAAAATCAAAAAGCAAAAAGCAAAAGTCAGAAGACTAAAACGAAAAATGCCCGATTGAATAAACAATCGGGCAAACATCCAGAACAAAAGGATCCTATCTCGCTCTCCAGGAGACAGAGTCTTGCGTCTGTTCAACCAGTACTAACCAAAGCCAGTACTGATCAAGCTCTGGAAACCTTTCAACTTCTAAATCTTGATTTAAAAAGCTATTTTCTAAAGCGAAGCTTACAAAGCTAGGGTTAAAAAACACGCTTAAAACCATATTTATAAAAGCTATGTTCTGATGGTCATGATTACTGGGTGACCTGTGCGTGTTGAATCAGCACTCACGTCACCCATTAACGATTAACCTTTTATTAATTTAACCTTAGCTTCAATTAGCCTTGGTATTTTTTGATTACTAGCGTTGCGTTCGTACCGCCGAAACCAAAGCTGTTAGACATAACCGTTGTTAGCTCTTGTTCACGAGCTTCGGTTACGATGTCTAGGCCTTCGCCCGCTTCGTCTAGGTTTGCAACGTTAATGCTTGGTGCGATGAAGCCGTTATCAAGCATTAGCGTTGAGTAAATTGCTTCGTGTACACCAGCCGCACCTAGAGCGTGACCTGTCATCGCTTTAGTTGCTGAGATTGCAGGGCTGTTGCCGCCAAAGACTTCTTGGATTGCGCCAAGTTCTTTAACGTCACCTACAGGAGTTGAAGTACCGTGAGTGTTCACGTAGTCAACGCCATCAACGTTTTGCATTGCCATCTTCATACAACGAACCGCGCCTTCACCAGAAGGAGCAACCATGTCGTAGCCATCTGAAGTTGCGCCGTAACCCACGATCTCACCGTAAATTTTTGCGCCACGAGCAACAGCGTGCTCAAGTTCTTCGATAACTAGCATACCGCCGCCACCAGAGATAACGAAACCGTCACGGTCAGCATCGTAAGTACGAGAAGCCAATTCTGGCGTGTCGTTGTACTTAGTAGAAAGTGCGCCCATTGCGTCGAACATCATAGTCAGAGACCAATCTAGTTCTTCACCGCCACCAGCGAATACTACGTCTTGCTTACCAAGTTGGATAAGCTCCATTGCGTGACCGATACAGTGTGCAGATGTTGCACATGCAGAACTCATAGAGTAGTTCACACCGCGGATTTTGAAAGGTGTTGCTAGACAAGCAGAAACCGTAGAAGCCATTGTACGTGGAACCATGTATGGGCCAACGCGCTTCACGCCTTTTTCACGGATGATGTCTACTGCGTTTACTTGGTTTAGAGATGAAGCACCACCTGAACCCGCTACGATACCCGTGCGGTCATTAGATACTTGATCTTCAGTTAAACCAGAGTCAGCAATTGCTTGCTCCATTGAAAGATAAGCGAATGCCGCTGCATCACCCATAAAGCGCATTTTTTTGCGATCGATATGGTCAGCAGGGTTCATTTTTAGGTTACCCCATACTTGAGAGCGCAAGCCATTTTCCTTGAACTGCTCTGAAGTGGTAATACCTGATTTACCCTCTTTCAGTGATGCTAAAACTTCTTCGACGTTGTTACCGATACTTGAAACAATACCCATACCGGTGATTACGACTCGTTTCATGTGACATTCCTATAATTCTAAATTCAGCTAGATGATAACTAAGAAGCCTAACAAAAGTGGTCAGCTTTCCTAGAAATTCGTACAATCCCTACCAACATATCGCTTCAAATCACAAAATGATAGATTTTATGACTTCAATTACTAATGCAGAGCTGGAATGGAATGAGTCTGGCACGCCAGTTTCAGACCAATTTGACGACGTTTACTTCTCTAATGTTAACGGTTTAGAAGAAACTCGCTACGTCTTTTTAAAACAAAACCACCTTCCAGAGCGTTGGGTTGAACATCAACAACGCCGTTTTGTGATTGCTGAAACCGGTTTTGGTACAGGTTTAAACTTTCTCGCAGTCTGGCAATGGTTCGATGCTTTTCTTAAAGATAACCCACAAGCTATGACCAAAGAGTTACATTTCATCAGTTTTGAAAAATATCCTTTAAATAAAGATGATCTAATCAAAGCGCACCAATCGTGGCCAGAATTAGCGGAGTATGCGACACAACTCCAAGAACACTACCCGATTGCCCTGCCCGAATGTCACCGCATTGTGTTAGGCGATGGTGCTATCACGCTTGATTTGTGGTTTGGTGATATTAAGGATTGTATGCCAAACGTGCCGACCCCTAGCAAAGGTTTAGTCGCTGCGTGGTTCTTAGACGGTTTTGCTCCAAGCAAAAACCCTGAAATGTGGAATCAAAACCTATTCAACGGCATGGCCAAACTGGCAAAACAAGATTGCAGCTGTGCAACGTTTACCGCTGCCGGTTTTGTTCGCCGCGGTTTAATCGAAGCTGGCTTTGCGATGAAAAAAGTTAAAGGCTTTGGTACTAAGCGGGAAATGATTGCCGGGCGACTTGGTGAGAAGCACGCTCACACCAACATTAAACCTTGGTCTGGCCTTTCAGAGCACAGTGAATCACAAGACATTGCGATCATTGGTGGTGGTGTCGCCAGTGCTGCATTAGCCAAAACGCTAAGCCGACGTGGTAAAAACATCACCCTTTATTGTGAACACCAACAAGCTGCGGGCAATGCCTCTGGCAACAATCAAGGTGCCATTTATCCGCTACTCAGCGAAGCGACATCGAACGTGTCTCGCGTGTTTGGTCCAGGGTTACTGTTTGCTCGCCAATTTATGAATCAAGCGGCTCAGTCTGTCCAATTTGATTACAGCTGGTGTGGCGTGAACATTTTGATGTGGGATGAAGGTTCCACTAAAAAGCTCAATCGCATGTTAGAAGGCAATTTCCACACAGATCTGATTCAGCGTTTAACGCCAGAGCAAGCCAACGAAAAGATTGGCTTACCAGTCGATAAAGAGAGTGTCTACTTTCCACTGGGAGGTTGGTTAAGCCCTCTCCAATTGACTCAAGGTTTGATTGGCAGGTTAGAAGAGACCAACCAAGTGAGCGCACACTATCAACATCAAGTAACGCAACTTGAGTGGCTCGAAGCTGAACAACAATGGTTACTGACGATTGAGACACCTCAAGGCGAGATTCAAACCAAGCACGACCAAGTGGTTATTGCTAATGGGCACAAATTTACTCAGTTTGAACAAACTCGACCCGTACCTCTGACGCCAGTTAAAGGGCAAGTGAGTCATATCCCGACCACAGAAAATCTCAGCCAGTTAAAAACGGTATTGTGCTTTGATGGCTACCTGACGCCACAAAACCCAAATAATGGTCACCACTGTATTGGCGCGAATTACGATAAAACCAATATCGACCAAGAATTTGATATTGAGGTGCAACAATATAATGGCGAGCGCTTACACGGGTCGCTACCAGAACAAGCGTGGACCAAAGATGTCGATACCAGTGGCAACTTAGCGCGCCAAGGTATCCGAAGCGTGAGTCGAGATCACCTACCATTCGTCGGTAATGTTGGTGATTTTGAATCCATCAAAGAGCAATATCAGAATTTGCACAACTTTAATCCGCAGCGTGATGCTATCGACAGTATCGAACCTGTTATCAGCTATCCGAACTTGTTCTGCTTTATCGGTTTAGGTTCGCGTGGTTTGAGCTCTACTCCTCTTTTAGCAGAAGTCTTAGCATCACAAATTTGTGGCGATCCACTACCTCTTCCGGTTGATGTGCTCGAAGCCATTCATCCAAGTCGAATGTGGATTAGAAGATTACGTAAAGGCAAAGCGTTAACAGAAGGTTGGGTTTCAACGAAACAAACCAGTGCGGAATAGTCGATTCTAGACTAGGTCTAAATATTCAAATAAGTGTTAGTACAACCCACAAAAAAAGCCCGAGCATTTCTCAATGCTCGGGCTTTGTTTTTCTAATCTTGTTTACGTCGCTGCTTCTTATTCTAGAGCAGTACGTTACTTTGCAGCGGCTCGTAACTTTACATCAGCTGGCTACTTAGGAGCTATTCGCTTTACGTTCCGCTTTTATAGCTTAGCAATCGCGTCTTTAATTTGAGCTGCAATCTCTTCATTACTGATTGAACCCGACTCAAAATTAAAATTATCGTAGAAGCTAGGTACTGACAACGATGCTTTAACGTTACCGCCAAAGTATGGCGCTGAACCTGTTGCTGCGCCAAGTACTGTTTGTGCGCCGCCTGGGCCTGGTGATGTCGCTAGGTAAACCGCAGGCTTCTCACCAAACACTGAACGTTCAATACGTGTCGCCCAGTCAAATAGGTTTTTGTAAGCTGCAGGATAGTGGCCGTTGTGCTCTGCGAAAGAGATAACAAATGCGTCTGCTTCTGCTAGGTCACGCAAGAATGCTTGGGCGCCTTCCGCTTGGCCAATCTCTTTTTCAGTGTCTTCACTGAACATAGGAACGTTGTAATCGTTGATGTTTAGAACTTTGACTTCAGCACCTTCAATCAAGTTAGCTGCGTAAGTTGCTAGTGCTTTATTGATAGAGGTAGAGCTTGTGCTTGCGCCAAATGCGATAACTTTCATGATGTGACCTTTTCTGTAATTCCGTTAAGTGGGATTAGAATAACGTAGTCAGAAAATGGAACCATCACAAGAAATGAACGGACTCATTCAAAAATTTCGAATGAGTCTCAAATTATTGGTTCGCTCAAAAATGAGGAGGAAGAGTAATGAGCGAATTACGGTAGACGAATAATGCTAGACGAATAAAATTAAGCTTGGTTTTGCAGCTCAACCCAAAGGTCATTAACGATAGTGCGGTCTGCTGGCGTTAGTTCAGAACGCGCGTCTTCTAGGCTCTTCTCAATACGTAATTTAACTTCTGCTACGTCTTCAATGCCGTCTTCTTCACATGAAGCCACTGAGAGAGAAATATGACCACGTAAGTAACCACCAGCAAACAGTTCATCGTCTGATGCGTTTTCAATGCGAGCATCAATTACTTCAAGTAGTTTTTCTTCAAATTCGATAATCATAATATTCTCTTATTTCACAATAAATTGGCTAGTACATAAAGGTGCAACATCATAGAAACTGCGTAATGCTTCAGAGAGCATTTTCACGCGAGGCGGAAGGCCAGCTTCAAAGATACCCATGACTTCGCTGTGTACTTTATTCATAAAGGCCAAACGATCTGGCTCAAAATCGCCGTGTAGATTGTCACAGCTGACATTAAAAGGAAAGCCTGCACTGGTCGCAATGATCCATTCATACGCTTGTGGGCGAATTTCTACTTTTTCAAACTCAGCTTGAACCGACTCAGTTCGGCCATCAGGCTCATACCAGTAACCAAAATCTTCCAATAAACGACGCTCAGGACCAGCCACACACCAGTGTGCTATCTCGTGAAGTGCTGACGCGTAAAAGCCGCGAGCAAATACGATACGGTGATGAGAAACCTCCCCATCGGCTGGCAGGTAAATAGGCTCGTCCGCTCCCAGTTCTAGCTTGGTATTGAAGCTCTCGAAAAAGGTTTGATTGAAAATGTCGATGATATCTGGGTATTGGTACGTCATAAGATCAAATTTAAATAAAAAGAACTGGGGCATTTTGCGTTTTTTTAAGCGATCGGTAAAGCCCTATCACTGGCAATGACATTAGGTTCATCATAATACTTTACGATGACAATCGATTGCTGATCCCAGATTACACCATTTTGAGGTGAATGATTAGTTTAGCTAATCTGAAATGCCTATTCACGGTACAAATATTCATTCGTCAATCAGCGTTTTTACTACTACACTCGCGCTTCATTTTTATATCCCTATGGCCTATAAGACTCCAATTTATAGACCTAAATTATAGAGCTACAGCAATGCTACTAAGTGTTTTGTATATCATTGGCATCACGGCAGAAGCCATGACCGGCGCTCTCAGCGCTGGCAAACAAAAAATGGATTGGTTTGGTGTAATGTTGGTTGCAAGTGCAACGGCAATTGGCGGCGGAACAGTACGAGATATCTTACTCGGCCATTACCCTTTAGGTTGGGTTGAAAACCCACAATATCTGGCGATCACCTGTATCGCGGGTGTTATCACAACAGGACTGGCTAAATGGGTAATCAAGCTAAAAGGCTTGTTCATTCGTTTAGATGCTCTAGGTCTTATCGTGTTCAGTATCATTGGCACTAAAGTCGCGATGACCATGGGTCTGCACCCAATGATCTGTATGGTGTCTGCCTTGGTCACTGGCGTGTTCGGTGGCCTGTTGCGCGATCTTATCTGCCGTCAAACACCATTGGTTCTGCATGAAGAGCTGTATGCATCTGTCGCCCTTGTCGCTTCAGGTTTATACCTAGGTTTGCTTGAGCTTGGCATTAACGACGTAACCGCAACGATTGTTACGCTTGTGGTTGGTTACTTGCTGCGTATGGCGGCCGTAAGATTCAAATGGCGCTTGCCTTCGTTCCAGCTTGATACGGAAAGCTCTGTACATTAGATATTCTCAATGACGCAGAATATAAAAAGGGTTGCTTCAGTACGAAGCAACCCTTTTTGGTTTCTCTCAAATCTGTTCTGAATAAAACGAAGCAGAACTAGATTTTTGGCGTTTCTGTTGTCACACCAAAGTTTTGACCACGGTGACGCAGTAAGTGGTCAAGCAACACGATAGCCAGCATCGCTTCAGCAATAGGCACTGCACGGATACCAACACATGGATCGTGACGACCTTTAGTGATTAACTGCGTTGCTTCACCGTCTTTAGTGATCGTGTCACCAGGAACGGTAATGCTTGATGTTGGTTTAAGCGCAATGCTTGCCACAATATCTTGGCCAGTAGAAATACCACCTAAGATACCGCCAGCATGGTTGCTGCTGAAACCTTCCGGAGTTAATGGATCACGGTGTTCACTACCGCGTTGATTAACCACATCAAAGCCATCACCAATCTCAACACCTTTCACCGCATTGATGCTCATTAGAGCGTGCGCGATGTCTGCATCTAGACGATCAAAGATTGGCTCACCAAGGCCTACAGGCACTTTAGTCGCAACTACTTGAATCTTCGCACCGATCGAGTTGCCTTCTTTTAGCAAATCACGAATCAGTTGGTCAAATTCAGGTACTTTGTCGGCATCAGGACAGAAGAAAGCGTTGTTTTCGATCTCGTTCCAATCCACTTTATCAATTGAGATATCACCCATTTGAGAAAGATAAGCTTGGATTTCAACACCAAATTCTTGCTTAAGGTATTTCTTCGCAATCGCACCTGCCGCAACACGCATTGCAGTTTCACGAGCAGAAGAGCGACCGCCACCTCGGTAATCACGCACACCGTACTTTTGATGGTAGGTATAATCAGCGTGGCCAGGGCGGAACTTGTCTTTAATTTCGGAATAGTCTTTAGAGCGTTGGTCTGTATTTTCAATCAATAGACCAATAGAAGTACCCGTAGTCTGGCCTTCAAATACACCGGATAAAATCTTTACTTCATCCGCTTCACGGCGAGCCGTTGTATAACGAGAAGTACCTGGGCGACGACGATCCAAATCTCTTTGAAGGTCTGCTTCGGTAATTTCTAATCCTGGTGGGCACCCATCTACGATACATCCTAGTGCGATACCGTGACTTTCTCCGAACGTAGTCACGCGGAAATGTTGTCCGATACTGTTTCCTGCCATTACTTCCTCTAAATCAGCCATTGAGCAGAAGGTTTGATTCCTAAACCTACGGGTTAACAGCTTTACTTGTCTATTCTTCGTGAATTCATAGTGGCTTTATTACCAAATGATGTAAACCCCAAAAAACCAACAATTTTAACTTTCTATTACATGAGCCGAATGAAATGAATAACGAGGGGAAATGAGTGGTGCTTTAAAGTGGTGATTTTGAATAGTTTCATGGCCAGTTAACAAAGGTTAATGAACTCGGTTTGAATACTATCTATGTTGTAGCCCAAAATAATAAGGAGAAAAGTGATGATCGAGTGGAGAGTTAAAAAATTTTCGGAGCTGTCTGTTCAAGAGCTCTATGATTTCTTACAGCAAAGAGTCGATATTTTTATCGTCGATATGAACACACCCTATAGTGATCTAGACGGCAAAGATAGCCATCCAGAAACCTATCACGTCATGGGTTATGAGAACGGGCAACTAGTAGCTTACAGTCGAATTATGGCTCAGAAGCTTGGATACCCCGTAGATGTTCTCCCTCTGCTCGATTCTGATGCAGATGATGTTTGTATCGGGCGAGTGATCGTAGCAAAGGATTATCGCGGTAAACAGATTGGTAACCAGCTGATGCAAGTAAGCTTTGATACGACCCGCGAGGTGTATCCTGACTGTTCAATTTTTATTTCGGCACAAGCACACCTCAAAGACTACTATGGTAAATTCGGCTTCGACGTTGTCACCGACAGTTACTTGGAAGATGGGTGCAGTATGTTAGGTCTTAGATATACCCCACAGTTAGTAGTCGTTTAGCAATAACCGAAAGACAGAGACATCTAAATACAAAACATGGTATTGATAGATTAAGCTGTTCTGAAATGCAAAAAACCCGACAACTCAGAGACTTATCGGGTTTCTTTAAATAGTGGTACGCCCTGAAGGATTCGAACCTTCGACCACCTCCTTAGAAGGGAGGTGCTCTATCCAGCTGAGCTAAGGGCGCGCTACAGGAAAGGATTATACGAATTCGAATCAGTAAAGCAACGGCTTTGTGTAACATTCTGATCCAAGTGAGTAAAAAAAGGGCAATGAGATTATAAGTGTTGGAAAATAGAACAAAGCAAACGTTTGCTTGATGGTAATCAAAAAGATTTTCTGGAATAATGCGCCAAAAACATCAGCCACTAACTTGAATATCAATACTAAGGAAATTCATGACTGCTCAAAATATTGATGGAAAGCTAATTTCTCAAACGGTTCGCTCTGAAGTTGCGGCTCGTGTAAAAGCTCGCACTCAAGCTGGATTACGCGCTCCGGGCCTAGCGGTTGTTTTAGTGGGTGAAGACCCTGCTTCTCAGGTTTACGTAGGAAGTAAACGTAAAGCATGTGAAGAAGTTGGCTTCGTATCTAAATCTTACGACTTGCCAGCCACTGCGACAGAAGACGAATTATTAACACTGGTAGACCAACTGAACGAAGACCCGGAGATTGACGGTATTCTTGTTCAACTTCCTCTACCAGCTGGTATTGATAGCACTCAAGTTCTTGAGCGCATCACGCCGGAAAAAGACGTTGATGGCTTCCACCCATACAACGTAGGTCGTTTGGCTCAGCGTATGCCTAAGCTTCGCTCTTGTACGCCTAAAGGCATCATTACGCTGCTTGACCGTTATAACATCGACTTACGTGGCAAACACGCGGTTGTGGTTGGCGCATCAAACATCGTAGGTCGCCCAATGACGTTAGAGCTTCTTCTAGCCGGTTGTACGACGACAACATGTCACCGCTTCACCAAAGACCTTGAGGGTCATGTACGTCAAGCAGATGTTGTTGTGGTAGCAGTTGGTAAGCCTAACTTCATTCCTGGTGCTTGGATTAAGAAAGGGGCTGTTGTGGTCGATGTAGGCATCAACCGTTTGGAATCTGGCAAACTCGTTGGCGACGTTGAATACGATGTCGCGAAAGAGAGCGCAAGCTTCATCACACCAGTTCCGGGTGGTGTTGGTCCAATGACTGTAGCAAGCCTAATTGAGAACACAATGATCGCTTGTGAGCAGTTTCACTCGAAATAGTCCGCAATGACAGCTTCGATAGTAATACCGTTGGCATGAATTGCCTCGCCCTAGAGTAAAACAAGCTAGAGCAGAATTAGAAAGCCGCAACGTGATGAACGTTGCGGCTTTTTTGAATCAAGGCAACTCGCTTCTGATGCAGTGCTCGTTGCTACTTATCTGGTATCTCGATTTTTTCCGTCTGTTCAGAAGGCGGCAATAAACTAATGATCGCACACTCCGTTGATATGAGTTTTTCCAAATCAGAACCTTGTGTTACTAAACGGAAATCACCACCAGTAATCACACCGAGTGGAATCGCTTTAGGATACAGCGCGTTAAACTCATTAAGGTCAAACGCATCGGTCAATCCCGTGCTCTTAATTTGGCTGCCTTGAGCCATCAAGGAGTTAAGCTTGGAATAGGTAATTCCTTCCGAAAACAGGCTTCTGTTACCATCTCGGCTCACTGAATGCCTTTCGTGTTTAGTTTCTGTCGATTCAAGCTCAAACACCTTATTTTCACCAAACTCATCTTGATAATGCATGCTGACTAATGGATTGGTTTGACGATAAGGCGAGACGATCATCGCGCGCCCTATCCCGTCCAATTCCAGATTATTTTCCGCGTGGCTTGAGGCTGGGTTACCAAAATAGACACTCAGGTTATCCATACGCGCCAAACGAATGCTTTCCCAGTTGGTATCGGCAAGTACACTGTTGATATTTTGTGTCGCCAGCACCTTGGCAAACTGTCTTGCAAAATGAGTCGCGCCAAAGAAGATAACCCCTTGCGCTTTCTCTTGAGTCACACCCAACCTTCTCGCCCACCAACTTGCGGTAAGGCTTTGAATCACAACCGTACCGATGATGACCAAGAACACCATTGGCACCAGTAGATCAGCCCCTTCAATCAATTGCTTCTCTTGAAGTTTGATAGCAAACAGAGAAGAAACCGCGGCAGCCACGATCCCGCGCGGCGCCATCCAGCTCAAAAACCATTTATCCGCAGAAGTAAGATCCGTACCGATCCCGCTGACCCACACGCTCAAAGGACGCGCCACCAGCATCACTATCGCTAACAGGCCAACCCCACCCCAACCTATCGAGAGGAAGGTTCCTGAATCGAGCCTGCTCGCTAACAGAATAAACAACGCAGAAATAAGCAACACGGTTAAGGTTTCTTTGAATTCGATGATGTCTTCGATATCCAAGCCCTTCACGTTGGCAAGCCAGATCCCCATGATGGTCACGGTTAATAAACCCGATTCTTCACTCAGGTCATTGGAAAACGAGAACGCCGCCAACATTAGCGTCAGCACAGCCACATTACGTAAATAGTGCGGTACCCAATGCCCTTGCAGCATCTTGGCAATCAAATGGCCACCGATGATCCCTAAGCCTAAACCTATGACTAACGTCAGGCCCAGAGCTGACAGAACGTGTCCGGTAGGGTCGGCAGAAGAAACGATGTACTCGTAAACGAGAACCGCAAACAGAGCGCCAATCGGATCAATCACTATCCCTTCCCATCGCAAGATACTGCCTAAGGAGGATTTAGGCTGAATACTGCGAAGCATGGGTACGATCACCGTTGGGCCAGTTACCACGACTAATGCACCAAACAGTGCGGCTAACGGCCAACTAAAGTCCACAAAGTAGTAAGCACCCACCACGATACACGCCCATGTAATCAACATGCCGAAACTCACGAGATGAGTCACCATCCGACCATGGCCTCTGATTTCTTTGAAATTTAGGGTTAATGCCCCTTCAAACAGGATGATGGCAACGCCTAATGAAATCATAGGAAACAGCACATCACCGAAAATGGCATCGGGATTTAGAATATTCAGGCCAGGACCTAACAACAGGCCAACGATTAGGAGAGGAAGAATAGCGGGAAGACGTAAACGCCAGCCGAGCAGCTGACAAGCTAAAGACAAGAGTCCAATTAACGCCAAAGAAGAAGTAATCGACAAATCCATTTGTGCCCCTAAAAGGTTTGCACCACACCCTGTGGTACAAACTATTCAATGAAATAAGAAAGCCTACGTTCTTACACTATAGGCTCTCTTTTTCACGCTAACCGAATATTATTGTGATTAATCAGTCACTTTACTATAGGGGAAATAAAGTGACTGACTCATCCACTCTGTACTTATCATCTAGCTACAGAGAAAGCACCACGCCAGCGATCGCAGCGCTCATTAAGTTGGCAAGCACACCCGCACAAATCGCTTTGAAGCCATATTGTGAGATGAAAGAGCGACGCTCAGGAACTAAGCTACCCAAACCGCCAATCAGAATCGCCATGGTAGAGATGTTAGCAAAACCACATAGTGCAAAAGTAACGATCGCTTTTGAGTGCTCACTCAGTGCATCTTTTACGTCCATTAACTGGATGAAAGCCACAAATTCGTTCACAACAATCTTATTACCGATCAGCGAACCTGCAACCACAGCTTCAGACCACGGTACACCGATCAGCCATGCAACGGGTGCGAACACATAACCTAGGATAAGTTCGAAGCTTAGGTTTACGCCAAACCAGCCACCAACAATACCTAACAAGCCATTCAGCATCGCAATCACACTGATAAAGGCTAGAAGTGTCGCACCCACCGCAACGGCAATACGAAGTCCAGACATAGCCCCATCTGCCATTGCCTCAACTACGTTTGTTGCTCGTGGAATCTCTACACCAGACTCAATATTTTCTTGAACATCCTCTGGGCTGCCTGGTACTAAGATTTTAGCCATCAATAGACCAGCTGGTGCCGACATGAATGCCGCAGCGATCAGATAGTTTAGGTCAACACCCAGCGATGCATAACCCACTAGCGTGCCGCCAGCAACAGAAGCCAAACCACATACCATCACAGCAAACAGTTGTGAGTCCGTCATATGTTTTAGGTAAGGCTTAACCACCAATGGCGCTTCGATCATGCCAACAAAAATGTTTGCCGTTGCAGATAGTGACTCCGCACGACCTGTGCCTAGAAACTTCTGCAAAGCACCGCCGATTATGTTGATCACCTTTGGCATAAAGCCGATGTGATACAAACCTGAAATCAATGCAGAGAAAAAGATAATGATGCCGAGAACGTTAATAGCGAAAACAAATCCGTTATTCGTTAGGCCGCCGAATAGGAAGTTAATCCCCTCTTGACCGTAGTTGATCAAGCTAGACACCGCACCAGTAGCTGCATTCAGCGCTTCTTTACCCATTGGCACATAAAGAACCAATAGCGCGAATGAGATTTGCAGTAAGAAAGCCAAAGAGACAGTTCTTAGCGGGATATTTTTTCTGTCCGTAGATAGTAACCAAGCGGCTACTAAAATAGTGATAATTCCAAGTAGGGAAGCCATATGCGTCAACCTAAAAGTTGTAGGTAGGAAAGGCGACGCATTGTATAGAGGAAATCGTTTGCGGCAAGGTGCGGTTGTTAATGTGATGTTGGGATTATCAGCAACTTGCCCAAGATTAGATTAAAGCATTGAATTTTAATGGATTAACTTGTTCAAAAAGCATACTTTTTCCATATGGAAATTATATTTATGAATTAGGAAACAATTAACGATGCAGCTCAACGCAAGTTTTGAGGTTTTTGTCCCAATACGTCGGCGAACCAACATGCTGTTTGATGAACTCAATCACTGCTGAAAGCTTCTTTGGCATGTTCTTTCGACTCGGATAGACGGCATAGAATGGCATCAACTGACTGGCTCTCCATTCTGGTAATACTTGGATTAACTTGCCTGTTCTAAACTCCTCTTTGACTAAATAAGTCGCCAAATAAGCAACACCCCATCCAGATACAGCTGCGTCTCGTACCGCCTCAGCCAAATCCACCGAGTAATCGCCCGCCACTTTGACACTGAGGTTTTCTTGCCCGTTATCAAACGCCCATGACGTGTAGTCTCGTTCACGGCTGCGATAGATAAGACAGTTATGGTCAATCAGATCAGATGGCACATGAGGAGTACCAGCTTTAATCAGATAATCCGGTGATGCGGCTACCACAAATTGGCTGTCGGCTAAACGCTGCGCAATATAACCTTCTGGCAGGTCTTCATTATTGGTGATCCAAAGATCCAAGCGCTCCTCAATCATATCCACTTTGTAATCGAACAAATGCACTTCAATTCTCAGCTGCGGATAGAGCTGTCTGAGCTGATCAATCGCTGGAATGATATGCAGTGTGCCAAATGACTGAGACAAGCCTATGCGGAATATTCCAGAAATGTCGTCACGCTGGCTATCCATATCCATTTGAGCCGCTTTCACCGTATTGAACAGCTGCTCACAATGCTGATAGAACACTTCCCCTGCTTCAGTTAGTGTCAGGCTGCGTGTGGTTCTTTGCACCAGCTTGATACCTATCGAATCCTCGAGCAAAGCAACTTGCTTACTGATGTGAGACACCGACACATTCAAACTTTTTGCTGCACTGGTAAAGCCTTCATGCTTGATTAACGCATGGAATATCACCATCTGTGCGGCTCTATCTGTTAGCACAAGGTCACCTTTAAAAATCTCTGAAATATAAAAGAAAAAGGACTCCGAAGAGTCCTTTAGTTCGTTCTGCCTATGGTAGACCAAATGCTATTCAAAGCGACCTAAATCTGTTAATCAAATTAGGTCGATTAATCAAACTTAATTCTGTCTGCTAAGTGGCTAACTGCCAAAGCAAAGTAGTAAGAACGATTCCACTTCATTAACACATTGTAGTTGTTGTAAATGAGGTAAGAACGGCCAGTTTCATCGTCTGGCATAATTAGCCAAGCTTTAATATCTTCATCAAGCGTTGGTAGTGGGCGATCGTCAAAGCGCTTAATACCGAGTTCAGACCACTCTTTTAAGTATTTCGCTTTGTCTTCGCCTCGGCCTTGCATTTCAATAGACACAGTCGACGGTACGTGAACCTGACGGCCCCAAGTATATTTGTCATCCCAACCCGATTGGCTGAGATAATTCGCCGCTGAAGCAAATACATCTTCTTCAGTACCCCAAATATCTTTCTTGCCGTCGCCGTTACCGTCAGCGGCATAAGCTAAGAATGAGCTTGGCATAAACTGAGGCTGCCCCATCGCACCAGCCCAGGATCCTTTCATCTCTTGTGGTGCAATATGGCCTTGATCAAGAATCTTCAACGCCGCCATCGCTTCGCTACGGAAGAAGGCTTCTCTACGTCCTTCATAGGCCATAGTCGTGAGAGCATCAATAACACTGTAGTTACCCGTGAACTTACCAAAGTTACTCTCAACACCCCATAGCGCGACAATGAATCTTGGTTGAACACCATATTCATCACCAATGCGCTTCAACGCTGAATAATGCTTCTTATAAAGCGATCTCGCCTGCTTCACTTTCCAATCTGGAACCGCGCGTGGAATGTATTCATCCAGAGTCAGTTTTTTCTCAGGTTGATTCTTATCGGCTTTCACCGCTCTTGGCTTAAACGTCACACCATCAAAGGCCTGATCAATGATCGTTTCAGAGATGCCTTCTGCACGGCCTTGTTGCTTTAGTTTCTCTACATATTGCTCAAAGCTCAGCTCTTCAGCCTGAACTGAACCAATCGTCAGGCTATTACCCAATAGTAATGCCGACACAGCCAATATGGTTTTCGAAAATTTACTCAACGATCACTCCTCCCTGAATTAAGGTAGCTATCACTCTTCGTCTTGAACGTTTTGCTGAGCTTTACGCTCTTTATGAAGTTCAAGTTCATTAACCGGTGGTGGCGGAACCTGCAAAAAGAAACCATCGGTGTTCAGTGATTCTCTCACTTTATCGATGTTCACTTGCGCCAGTTTACGGCCATCCATTTTAATTACCATTACAAAACTAGGTTTACCAAACATTTGCATCAATGCGTCAGGAACTTGTGAGAAATCATCCTTCTTAGGGATATAAAGGTATGTTCCTTCTTTCTTTGAACTTTTATATATAGAACACAGCATGACAAACCTTTTTATTGTTTATGACTACAAAACTCTCACTTACGAGATCAATAGTTTATGTTAAGGGAAATATTGGGAACAAAACGTTCATTTGACAACAAGATTACTTGCTGTGCTTGGTTTGGGAATATAACATGATAAACCAAGTTTCAGGCAACGCCCTTTATTTTATTGATAAAGAAATTGTACCAATCCGCTATTGAGGTCCTGTAGTTTTCGATGTCTAGTAATCCAGATCTAAAAGGTAGCAGTTTTACGCTATCTGTTTTGCACTTATCCGATGATCAAGTCGAAAATGCGGTGTCTTTTCTTCAAGAAAAAGTAAACCAAGCTCCCACTTTTTTCGCTGCTGCGCCTGTTGTTATCAATATTAGCAAAGTCGCGGGTGATATCGATTTTGTGCAACTGAAAGAGGGTATATCTCAAGCGGGCATGATCCCAGTAGGTGTGGCTGGTTGTTCGGATAAACGTATGCAGAACCTAGCGAAAGAAGCTGGTTTTGCAGTGATGACAGCCAGTAAATCACCTTCTCAAGCTCCAGCGAAGATGGCTCCGATAAAAGTGGTGAGAACGCCTATTCGTTCTGGTCAGCAAGTGTATGCAAAAGATGGCGATCTATTGATCCTCAGCCATGTGAGTGCTGGCGCAGAAGTCATAGCCGATGGCAGCATCCATATCCATGGTACTTTACGCGGTCGTGCGATTGCAGGCGCGAGTGGTCAAACTGAAGCAAAAATAATTTGTAATGATTTACAAGCCGAGCTGGTCTCCATTGCTGGAAATTACTGGCTCAGCGATCAAATTGAAAGCGAGTACTGGCAGAAGAAAACCATGTTCAGTCTGGCAAACGATGTATTACACGTTGATGTCCTCGCAATATAAGAGAAATAAAAAGGAAAACAAAATGGCACGCATTATCGTTGTAACGTCAGGTAAAGGCGGGGTAGGCAAAACGACCTCCAGTGCAGCTATTGCCTCAGGCTTAGCTTTAAAAGGGAAGAAAACCGCAGTTATCGACTTTGATATCGGTCTGCGTAACCTAGATTTAATCATGGGTTGTGAGCGTCGTGTTGTGTACGACTTCGTTAACGTTATCAATGGCGAAGCGACACTGAACCAAGCGATGATCAAAGACAAGCGCACAGAGAATCTATTCATTCTTCCGGCTTCTCAAACTCGTGATAAAGATGCATTAACAAAAGATGGTGTTCGTCGTGTATTTGATGAACTAGATGAAATGGGCTTTGATTTCATCATCTGTGATTCTCCTGCAGGTATCGAGCAAGGCGCTCTGATGGCGCTTTACTTTGCTGATGAAGCGATTGTTACGACTAACCCAGAAGTTTCTTCTGTACGCGATTCAGACCGTATTCTCGGTATTCTTGATTCTAAGTCTCGTCGTTCAGAAGATGGCTTAGAACCAGTGAAAACGCACCTTTTACTGACTCGCTACAACCCAGCACGTGTAACTCAAGGTGAGATGCTAAGTGTTGAAGACGTTGAAGAGATTCTTCACATCTCTCTACTGGGTGTCATCCCAGAGAGCCAAGCAGTACTGAACGCGTCGAACAAAGGTGTTCCAGTTATTTTTGACGAAGCAACCGATGCAGGTATGGCTTACAATGATACTGTAGAGCGACTACTGGGTAGCCAAGTGGACTTCCGTTTCTTAACGGAACAGAAGAAAGGCATCTTCAAAAGACTGTTCGGGGGCTAATTCGCAATGTCATTACTAGAGTTTTTTAGACCACAAAAAAAGACAACCGCAAACCTAGCTAAAGAGCGTTTGCAGATCATTGTTGCCGAGCGACGCAGCCATGACGACCCAGCACCGTCTTATCTGCCGCAACTAAAAGAAGACATCTTGAAGTGTATTGCGAAGTACGTTGACGTCGATCCATCAATGGTTGATCTGACTTTCGAACACAAAGATGACGACATCTCAGTATTAGAACTGAACGTCAAACTTCCAGAAGAAGACCGATAAGCAGAGCTCGAGCTGTGCTTATCACGATTCAATAAAAAAGAGAGCCTAGGCTCTCTTTTTTGGTATTTGAACTTGTGTCTAAACGCTATAAAAGATTAAGAATTCTGCATACGCTTTTTCAGTCGAGCTAAATCAATTTCACTAGAGCGAACAGTCAACTTAATACACTCGTAATCGTACTCTTCTTTAACCACACTCATGTTTGAGCGAATCTCGCCGATAATGCCTTGTCCAGAATAAGGGATAGTGATCTCTTCTTCGATCATACCTTCTTCAGCAACACCAACGATGTACTTGTGCAGTTTCGTAATATCTAGCGGATCACGAGTCGACGTTAGCATCGCATCTGGGAATTCTTCGATCAGCTCTAATTGCTGTTCTTCAGTCAATCTATCGCACTTATTCAGCACTAATAGTTTTTCGCTGCCTTCAACACCCACTTGTGCTAATACGTCGTGTACCACATCAAGTTGTGCGCGGAATGAAACATCAGAAGCATCAACCACATAAAGCAACAATGAAGCATCGTGCGCTTCTGCTAGCGTTGAGTGGAATGATGCAACCAGATCGTGTGGCAATTTCTTGATGAAACCCACTGTATCTGAAACCAGAATACGCGGTTGAGTAATCGGCTGAAGCGCACGAACCGTCGTATCTAGCGTTGCGAACAGTTTATCTTCACCCACCACTTCGGTTGCGGTCATTGCACGCATCATCGAAGATTTACCGGCATTGGTGTAGCCAACTAAAGCAACAGTGAAAAGCTCCGCGCGCCTTGTGCGTCGGGTCTTCATTTCATCTTGTACGCTTACTAGCTCACGCTTAAGCGCAGCAATTTGGTCACGTACGTTACGACGGTCTAGCTCTAGTGAAGTTTCACCGGCGCCCTGACCCATTTGACGCTCTTTATCGCCCTCAGCCGTTTCACGAAGACGTGGCACTAAGTAGTTTAAACGAGCGATATCAACTTGCAGACGAGCAGTACGAGTACGAGCGTGGCGGCTAAAGATTTCGATGATGATGCCAGTACGGTCAAATACTTCCACACCCAAACTCGCCTCAACAGTACGCATTTGAGATGGACTTAAATCACAGTCAAATACCACAACATCAGCGGCACCGTATTGGAAATTGCCCGTTGGAAGATCATCAAAATCTAGCTCATCGATTTCAGAATCAAACAAACCCGACTCATCAAGAAAGTCTTCATCTTCAGCTTCTTCAATAGAGCCTTGGTAACCAGTTAGATGTGCAATTTCGGCGAGCTTACCTGCACCCAACACATTCTGTCTTTGAGATGAACTGTGGTGTTGCGATTGCGTACCGACGACTTTAAACCCTAGGGTTGTCACTAAGCGAGCAAGTTCGGCAAGAGACTCTTTTGCTTCGTCACCTTTAAAATCCGGTGTCGTAATAGAAATAAGTAAAGCGTTATTCGCCGCTGGTTTTGCTGTTAGTTTCATGTATTCTTCTGTTTATGCACCAAGGTGCAGCCTAGTTTCTGGTCTAAAGTAGTGTGATCCTACGCGTTTCTACGTCAGCTTTATAGAGCTAAGGGATACTAAATCACGATATTATTGCAGTAGAAGCATATATATCGTTTATCCCTCTGTTTTTATAAGGGATAAAAAGCAAGTATAGACAACGAAAAAGGCAGCATCACGTTACTTATTAGTAGTTGGTGATACTGCCTTTGATTTAGACATGAACTTTGATTGTTAAACTAACTCAGCAACTAGAAGTTAGAAGTCGATTCTCGCTTCGGTTTGAGCATCGAAGAATACCGCCTTTGATAAGTCAAAATGAAGCGGTGCCATTTGCCCAACCGACACTTCAAATTCTGGCGATAAACGACACGCGACTTCTTGGTCGTTCACTTTAACCATTGCGATGGTATCTGGCCCTGTTGGTTCTAATACTTCCAATTGCAGGTCTAGCTTTGTGGTTGCCGACACATCATCACCTTCTTGCTCGGTAATGTGCTCAGGACGTAGCCCTATTACCAATTCCTTGCCGTCTTGGTCGCGCATACTTTGTGGTAAACGAATGTGGTGTTCTTGATCTGCCGTGCCCACAACCTTAATGATTGGATTCTGGTCCTCATCCAAGTCCACCATGGTTTTAATGAAGTTCATTGATGGTGAGCCCATAAAGCCCGCTACGAACATATTGTTGGGTTTGGTATAGATCTCTTGTGGCGTACCTAGCTGCTGCAGTTCACCGTCTTTCATTACTGCGATGCGATCCGCAAGAGTCATAGCTTCGATCTGATCATGGGTTACATAAACAATTGTGGTATTCAGCTTCTGGTGCAGACGTTTAATCTGATGGCGCATTTCAACACGCAGCTTGGCATCCAAGTTGGAAAGCGGCTCATCAAACAGATACAGCTTAGGACGACGAGCTAGAGCACGTCCCATCGCGACACGTTGACGCTGACCACCAGAAAGCTGCGACGGTTTACGATCCAACAACTGTTCGATTTGCAGCATTTCCGCTACTCGGTTTACCTCTGCATCGATCTCTTGTTGCGGCATCTTACGAATCTTCAAACCGAAAGCGATATTGCCGCGTACCGTCATATTGGGATAAAGCGCGTAAGACTGGAATACCATCGCAATGTCGCGGTCTTTAGGTTCAACCTGAGCCACGTCAACACCATCAATCACGATTTCACCCGAACTAATATTTTCGAGCCCAGCAATGGTGTTCATTAGGGTGGACTTTCCACACCCCGAAGGGCCGACAAGTATCAAAAATTCCCCCGAATCGATACTGATGTCGATGCCCTTTAACGTTTCGTTGTCCGCGTTGCGATAGGTTTTACGGATCTGTTTTAAATCTAATGTTGCCATGGGTAATTATCCTTTTACTGATCCTGCCGTTAGGCCACGAACAAAATATTTTCCTGCGAAGACGTACACCAACAGCGTTGGCAAGGCGGCGATGATCGCGGCAGCCATGTCGACGTTATATTCTTTAACGCCAGTGCTGGTGTTGACTAGGTTGTTTAATGCTACGGTAATCGGCTGTGTCTCTGAGCCTGAGTACACTACCCCGAATAAGAAATCATTCCAGATTGCGGTGAACTGCCAGATCACTGTCACCATGATGATAGGTGTAGAGATTGGTAATAAGATCTTAAAGAAAATGGTAAAGAAGCCTGCGCCATCCAGTTTTGCCGCTTTGATCAATTCATCAGGAATCGAGATGTAGAAGTTACGGAAAAACAGAGTAGTAAACGCCATGCCGTAGATAACGTGCACAATCACCAAGCCAATAGTTGTGTTCGCCAAACCCATTTTTCCTAACATGGTTGCCATTGGAAGCAACACCACTTGGAATGGAATAAAGCAGCCAAACAACAACAAGCTAAAGAACAGGTTTGAACCTCTAAATTGCCATTTCGTCACGACATAACCATTGAATGCACCGAGCAATGTTGAGATCGCAACCGCAGGTATCACCATTTGGAATGAGTTCCAAAAGTAACCTTTGATGCCTTCACATTTCACGCCCGTACAAGCGGTGTCCCACGCTTTATACCAAGCATCAAACACCCACTCTTTCGGCAAGCTCATCAAGTTACCTGCCTTTATGTCTGGCAGAGTTTTGAATGACGTCAGAGCCATTACGAACAATGGCATCAAATACACCAAACAGAAGAAAAGCAGTGCTGAATAAATAAAGATTCGAGCAAAATTGATGTTATTCATCATGACTTTTTCTCCCTAAGTTCAGAGTAAAGATAAGGCACGAGAATCGCTAAGATACCAGCAAGCATCATCATGGCACTGGCAGCACCAAGGCCAATTTGTCCGCGAGTAAAAGAGTGTGCGTACATGAATAGCGCAGGAAGATCCGATGAATAACCGGGGCCACCCGCTGTCATTGCCGTCACAAGGTCGAAGCTCTTAATCGCAATGTGAGAAGTAATGATCACCGCACTGAAGACCACAGGGCGCAAACAAGGCAGAATGATTTTGAGATAGATGGTAGGTAAGCTTGCCCCATCAATTTGCGCCGCTTTGATGATTGAAGAATCGATGCCACGCAGACCTGCTAAGAACATCGCCATCACAAACCCTGAAGACTGCCAAAGTGCCGCGATAACCAAGGTATACACCGACATTTCGGAGTCGACTAGCCAGTCAAATTTGAAGTCAGTAAATCCCCAATCTTGCATCAGTTTTTCAATGCCAAGACCCGGATTAAGAATCCATTTCCACGCCGTACCCGTCACAATGAATGACAACGCCATTGGGTAGAGATAGATGGTACGAATCGCCCCTTCTTGACGGATATTCTGGTCAAGCAATACCGCTAAACCAACACCAAGCAAGATGGCAATCGCCATAAATAGAAAACCAAACACACCGAGGTTGGTGATTGAGGTAATCCAGCGATCGTTATCCATCAGCTTTTCATATTGGGTTAAACCAACGAAATTAAAGCTCGGCAGAAATCGAGAGTTGGTGAACGACAACGCTGCCGTCCAAAATATGTAGCCGTAGATACACACCACGGTCACTAACGCAGTCGGCGCCAGTACAATTTTAGGTAACCAATGTTGCAACCTGTCAGCAAAACTCGGTTTCGGTGCAGGCTGGCTCCTTGTGGGTTTTGGAGTCGACTCAGTCAAAACATGCTCCATAACTTATCCTTGTTGCACAATCGAGCCAATGGCTTACCTTTCGGCACCACATCAGCATCACGCATATCAGAATTGGGAGTGAAGAGCAGATAGGCTCCCTACGAGCCTACCCACCCTGGGGGTTCGATAAAGCAACACAGCCCGTCACTCACGTGCGTTGTGTGTCACTTATCAAGTTAGATTAGATAGCCGCTTTCACTGCTTTTGCTAACTTAGCTGCCGCTTGTTTAGGATCGGCATCTTTCTCGTTGAAGAAGTTGGTCACTACGTCATAGATAGCGCCTTGAGCATAGCTTGTTGTCGCTAGGCCATGAGCCATACTCGGAACAAGATCGCCCGATTCAGCACTCGCTTTGAAGGTAGCCATTGAATCCAACGCACATTGGTCGAATTTAGACATGTCCATATCTAGACGTACAGGGATAGAACCTTTGTTAAGGTTGAAGACTTCTTGGAAATCTTTGGTAAGAATGGTTTTCGCTAGGTCTTGCTGCGCTTTTTGGTTCTCTTGGTCGCTTAACTCAAAGAACGCAAAGCTATCGATATTGAAAGTAAATTGGCCGGCAGTACCTGGAGCTGGTGCACAGATGTAATCTTTACCCGGCACTTTGCCTGCCGCAGTAAATTCACCTTTCGCCCAGTCACCCATGATCTGCATCGCTGCTTCACCATTGATAACCATTGAGGTTGCTACATTCCAATCACGACCAGGAGAGTTGCTGTCGATGTAATCACGCATCTTTTTGAACTTGGTGAACACTTCCACCATTTTGTCGCCAGATAATACGTCCATATCAAGATCAACGAACGCTTTGTTGTAGTCTTCACTGCCTAGTACATCAAGTGCCACGGCTTCGAATACGGTCGCGTCTTGCCAAGGCTGACCACCGTGAGCTAATGGAATGAAGCCAGCCGCTTTAATCTTGTCTGCAGCAACAAAGAACTCATCTAATGTCGTTGGAACTGTCACACCCGATTTTTCTAAAACAACAGGGTTTGCCCAAAGCCAGTTAACACGGTGAACGTTGACAGGAACTGCCACATATTCACCATCCCACTTCATCACTTTAGTCACTACTTCTGGAAGTAGTTCATCCCATTGTTCTTGTTTAGCAGTCGCATCGAGAGACGTTAGAAAACCTAAACCACCCCACTCCTGAATATCATGACCTTTAATCTGCGCTGCAGAAGGTGGATTGCCCGATACTGCTCGCGTTTTCAAAACAGTCATCGCACTTTCACCGCCGCCACCAGCAACTGCGAAGTCTTTCCAAGTATGGCCTTGTTGTTCAATCATCTCTTTCAGTACGGCAGCGGATTTCGCTTCGCCACCGGCAGTCCACCAGTGGAGCACTTCCACTTCACCAGCTTGAGAAAATGTTGAGGCAGCAAGAAGAGATAGAGTAAGTAGGGTTTTATTGATTTTCATTATTATCTTCCATGTTTAGCGGACTCGACGTCCGGTTCATTAAAGAGTCTACTTATTCTGACTGGTAAGATTGAAACAAAAGGTAAGCCCAATGTAACAGGATTGTTACACTACACTTCTAAGCCTGTTGGGATATAGACTTTGACTTCCAAGCCACCTTGAGAGGAGTTGCGAATAATGAGATCTCCACCGTGTCCGTGCAGGATATTTCGGCAGATCCCGAGGCCAAGTCCGTGTCCTTGATCATCCGTTGCTAGCCTAAAATAGGGTTCAAAAACCATCTCTAACTTGTCTTCAGGAATGCCATTCCCACGGTCTTGAATAGTCACGACAACCCAAAGCTCATCACCACTAACTTCCACGACAGCTGATGAACCATACTTAACCGCGTTGTCAATTAAGTTGGTCAGTACACGCTTAATCGCCAGTGGTTTCGCGACCAGTGGCTCAATGACGACCGGCTCAAACTCAACTTTTGTCTGATACTGGTTATGAGATTCAATAACAGAAAGTACCATTTCGTTGAGGTCAATAATGGCATTATTCTCGTGTAGATCGGTGTCTCTCACCGCTTGCAAAGCACCTTTGACCATCATCTCGAGCTCATCGAGATCTTTATTGAATTTGTCTTTTTTTACTTCACTCTCCAACAACTCTGCACGCAATCTAAGGCGTGTTATTGGTGTCTTTAAGTCATGGGAGATCGCAGAAAAAAGGTGCTCTCGGTCGGCAACATAGCGACGAATCCGTTGCTGCATGCGATTAAAGGCTCGGGTTGCGGTGACCAGTTCAGTCGCCCCTTCTTCGTTTAGCGGAGGCTGCTGAATATCCATACTCATCTCATTGGCCGCCCTTGCTAACTTTTTCAGAGGACGCACTTGGCGACGAATCATTAAATAAGTCAACACCAGTAGAATAAGCGTTGAAGAGACTAAGAAGATCACCTGCTCTCTGCCAAGAATCGTATCGTCGAGTTTCACATATGGCGCTGGCAACAACGCAGCGATATATACCCATTCGTGGCTGGTTAATTCTATTTGAACCACCAGAATTGGCGGATTAAGAGGCTCTAACGTTAAAGTATGATGTGCCCACGATCGCGGGAGATCGCTTAAATAGATGTCATTTTTGAGCAAGCGAAGGTGTTCAGGTCGAGAAAAATCTACCCGAACTGATTCGACTTTATTGAGCTTGTTACTTAAAACACTTTCTATAGCTTCTATCGATGCGGTTTTTAAGCGGGTGTCAGGGATAGGCTCAACAATCAAAGCCTCTTTATTGAAAGAAACAAAGAAACGCGTACCGCCCATATTGCGGATTTGATCCAACACGATATGACGATATTTAACGGGTAGAGATTGGAAAAAAGTCACCGTTGAAGCAAACATGTTCGCCATGCTCGACGAAGCAGAACGAATCCCTTCCAGCTCTTTGTGTTTTGATTCGCTATACCATATAGACGTTGCGATGCCCTGAGCTATTACTACGGCTAACAGCGTCAACAATAAGGTTCTTGCGACTAACGAATTTGGTTTCAACCAACTCATCCAGTTCATACGAGATATTTCATCCAGAATACTTCATTGGAAATACTTTATTAGCGTTACTTGATTAACAGTAGGTCATACTTAGTGTTCATACTGAACCGGCACAGCAAGAATGTAGCCATTACCGCGCATGGTTTTGATGTAGTGAGGGTATTTACCACTGTCACCCAGTCGGCTTCTCAGGCGACTAAGCTGTACATCAATACCACGTTCAAAAGGCAGCGCTTCACGGCCTCTGGTAGCGAAAGAGATGGTGTCACGGTCGAGAACTTCGTTAGGGCGAGTTAAAAACAACATCAACAAAGAAAAGTCACTGCCCGATAAGTCCATCTCTTCTGAGCTTTCATTGTGATAGATTCGATGCGCGAGCGTATCGAGCGTCCAATCACCAAAAATAATCTGCTTTGGCAATGCATCACTTGGCTTGTCGTCCACCACTTGTACACGGCGTAATAGAGCTTTGATTCGAGCCATTAACTGACGAGGACTAAACGGCTTGGCGATGTAATCATCTGCACCAATTTCTAAGCCGATAATCTGATCGGTTTCATCCGATACCGCTGTCAGCATAATGATAGGCACATTGGATTGTTTTCGGACTCGCTGACACAAGGTAAAACCGTCGTCACCGGGGAGCATCACATCAAGCAGAATCAGGTCTGGATAACCATTGTTTTGCAGATGAGTTTCGAGTTCAACACCATCTCCCACCGAAGAAACATCGAAACCCGATTTTGTGAGGTACTCTTCCAGCAGCTCGCAGATTTCTTGATCATCATCCACCACGAGAATTCGAGTATTTGTTGGCATCGCCCAAACCTATTAAATTTACAACTTATTCACATAGTGTATAGGCTGGCCGATTATTTGATTATTGACATGTTTGTAAAGTTAGACGAACAAACAGATAAAGATCACATCTTAGTGACCTCTACCTGTACTTAGCGACTCAAAGAATCATAGGAGGTTAAGAGGAACAGCTGATTTCCATGGCTTTGCCCCACTCAGGCGGCAAGGCAGCAAGATGTTCGTAGTCAGGATGTTCCGCATAAGGGTCTGCCAGCACCACCATTAGTGCATCAATATCGCTGCTATCACCGCGCTCAGCTTTATCTATCGCAAGCTGGGCTAGGTAGTTTCTGAGGATGTATTTCGGGTTTACTTGTCGCATCTTTTCACAGCGATCGGCCACTGAACTCTCTTCCAATTCACAGCGTTGCAAGTAGTTATTCACCCATAGCTTTGCGGCCTCGCGGTCGATAACCAAATCAATCACGTCTTGCGGCGGCAATGTATCTAGGTTCGACAACGTTCTAAAGAATCTTGGGTAGTCGACTTTGTTTTGTGACATCAGTTCGAACAACGATTCAAACAAGCGACTGTCACCTTCGTGTTTCGAAAGCAATCCTAACTTACGGCGCATCAGCTGACTGAAATAACCGTTCATTTGTGGCTCGTACTGTTCTAACGCGGCCTCTAGATCTGCTTTATCCACCAGCGGCGAAAGCGAGTGAGCCAGTGCCGACAAATTCCATAATCCAATTCTAGGCTGCTGATTAAAGGCATAACGACCTTGATAGTCGGAGTGATTACAGATCAAGCGAGGGTCATATTCATCTAAGAAGGCGAACGGGCCATAATCGAAGGTTTGGCCGATGATCGACATGTTATCGGTGTTCATCACCCCATGAGCAAAACCATTCGCTTGCCACAGCGCGACCATTTCCGCAGTACGATCAACAATCTGATAAAACATAGCAGCGTAGGGTTTCTCTTCATCGAGGCATTCCGGGAAGTGCCATTCGATGACTTTATCGGCCAGTAATTTATGTTCTGCCAACTGATTGGTATAAAACAGATGTTCAAAGTGACCGAAACGGATGTGTGACTCAGCAGCACGCACCAGCAATGCGCCCCACTCTTGTTTCTCTCGATAAACGGGCGTGTCGCTAGTCATCATTGCCAATGCGCGAGTGGTTGGGATATTAAGCCCTGCCATCGCTTCACTACATAAGTACTCACGAACCGTTGAGCGAATAACCGCACGACCATCGCCCATACGTGAATAGGGGGTTTTACCTGCACCTTTAAGATGCAAGTCGAACGTTTCACCACTTTTTGCGACAACTTGAGCCAATAACAGCCCTCTTCCATCACCTAAATCCGGATTATAAGAACCAAACTGGTGGCCTGCGTATTTCATTGCTACAGGCGAAAACTGCTCAGGCTCAACATTGCCAGATAACGTCTCAAGCAATTCCTCTGAGGCACCTTCAAATAGCGGAAAGCCGAGTTCATTCGCAAGGTTATGGTTCCATGCGAGCCATTGGACATTGCTGAGCGGTGTAGGTTGAATTGGGGTATAGAACAGTCGAGGTAATGCAGTAAATCGATTGTTAAATGAAATAGAATCCCAGACAGACATGAGAGATACATTGTAGATAAAAGATAACTTAAGATTATCACAGTTTGATAACAACTTCAGATCAGGTTATGCAGTGAGTCTATTGAGATAAAGGGGTTAATGAGACAAAGAGATTATTCAGAGAAAAAGGTTACTGAGAGGAAGGTACAGCTAAGAAAAGGTTAAGTGGCTAGCCTGATGAGAAGAGCCACATTTACGAGTGTAAGAGTTCTAACTTTGAAGACTTTTTGAAAAGTATATTCATAATAAAACTGAAAATATAGAGCCATGAAGCTGACTACATTAGAGCAAGAATACCCAGAAGAGAAAGGGTAGAGAAAATCCAAGTACGACTGATTACGCCAAAATTACTGTGTTGAATCATTTCTTGATGCTGCATATATCTCTCCTGAGAATGTGATGGTGTAACACCAATATATCGACTTTATGCCGATATCAGCAAGCACATTAATATTAACCTTTTATTACAGCCTGAATAATTTTCTGTAACTATTCAGGCCTTTGATAAATTGAAAATTACGCTCGGCTTGTAGTAGAAAGCAGCGCCCCTGCACCGATAAAGACACCACCAGTCACAAGATTAAAAACCTTGGCTCTACCTTTAGCAAACAACCAATTTGATGATTTCGCACCTAGGTAGGCATAAACCAGTAACCAAGACAATTCCATCACAACGAAGGTCAAAGCGAACACCAAAAATT
The DNA here is from genome assembly GCF_041439695.1 of Vibrio sp. FF266. Classification (NCBI taxonomy): domain Bacteria; kingdom Pseudomonadati; phylum Pseudomonadota; class Gammaproteobacteria; order Vibrionales; family Vibrionaceae; genus Vibrio; species Vibrio sp. FF266. Next base: position 59,634 of record NZ_JBGOOO010000004.1, on the reverse strand, counting down.
GAGGAAATAGCGCTATCGATGGGTCAATAAACTGAGGAAAAAGTGCGGTAAAAAACAGGATAGCTTTTGGGTTACTCGCACCAACAATAAAGCCACTGACATAATGCTGTGCAGCGCTTTCTTTAACAGGTTGAGAGCCTGCTTGTTGATTCGATAACTTGTCGTAATCTTGCTGACTCGATCGTAACGACTTCCAACCGAGATAAATAAGGTAAGCAGCCCCCGTCCACTTAATGATATTAAACACCACTTCAGACGAAGCAATAATTACCCCTAGCCCGGTAAACGATAAGGTTAGAATGCCAGTAATCGCAGTTAAGCTCCCCAAGGCGGTAAATATCGATAACTTAAAGCCAGATTGCACACCCTTAGTCATGCACAACAAAGAGCTTGGCCCTGGTGATGCCGTTAAGATCAACACCGCTAGCAAATAATAAATCCATGTATCAAAGGTCATCGCGAATTCTCCTTAACTCACTAAAACGACTAAATATTGAGCACCAATATGTGATAGCTATTCATATTAAGCAACTAAATATTGAGCACGTTCACTCTGTGTTGCTTACTTATCCATTAAATTTTGGCAATAAAAAACGCCATGCATTACTGCATGGCGTTTAAATTCAAACGTTTCAAATAGAACGTCTTATCAGGTTCTAACCTTAAGTTTCCAGCCTAATCTCTAAGCTAAATCCCTAAGCTAACGACTAATAGTAACCTAGTCTTTGTAGATAGAGAACTCATCCGCGCAAGCAACAAGCTGCTCACGAGTGATCATGAATACGCCATGACCACCGTTAGAGAATTCAATCCAAGTGAATGGAATCTCTGGGTACTGATCCATCATGTGAACCATTGAGTTGCCCACTTCACAGATAAGAATACCGTCGTCAGTTAGGTAGTCAGGTGCGTTAGCTAAGATACGACGAACCAATTTCAGACCGTCTGTACCCGCTGCTAGGCCAAGTTCTGGCTCGTGAGTAAACTCATCTGGCAGGCTGTTCATATCTTCTTCGTCCACGTAAGGTGGGTTAGATACGATCAGGTTGTATTTCTCTTTTGGCAAGTCACGGAAAAGATCTGAACGGATTGGGAACACTTGCTGCTCCATGCCGTGATCTTGGACGTTCTGCTCTGCAACTTGCAATGCATCTGTAGAGATATCAATCGCATCTACTTCTGCGTCAGGGAATGCATGAGCACAAGCAATAGCAATACAACCACTACCTGTACACATATCCATGATGCGAGTTGGCTCTTCAATTAACCAAGGTTGGAATTGAGCTTCGATCAGCTCACCAATTGGAGAGCGAGGCACAAGAACGCGCTCATCAACGAAGAACTCAAGGCCACAGAACCAAGCTTTATTGGTTAAGTAAGCCGTTGGTGTACGCTCATTGATACGCTTGATTACGCGCTCAACAATACGCAGACGTTCGCTACTTGTTAGACGAGAGTTCATCACATGCGAAGGAACATCAATCGGTAGATAAAGAGTAGGTAAAATTAGTTGTACCGCCTCATCCCACGCGTTATCAGTGCCGTGACCATAAAATAGGCCCGCTGCGTTAAAGCGACTAACAGTCCAACGAATCACATCTTGAAGCGTGTGTAGTTCTGATACCGCTTCTTCTACAAAAATCTTATCCAAAATTGTCTCCGAAAAGCGCTACAATACTGCTAATTACGTTTCTAATTAGAATTCATAACCTGATGAGCAAAAAAGACACCGACTTCGATGACGATTTCGCCCTGTTCAACGATGCAGTAAAGGGCGTTAAAAAGTTGCAACAGGATACCATAGTCCAGCAGCCAAAAAGAAATGCCAAGCAAAAAGAAATTACTCGAACGGCAAGACAAGCCAGTGATAGCGAGTTTTATTTCTCGGATGAGTTCATTCCGCATCTTAGCGAAGAAGGGCCGACACGTTATGCACGCGATGATGTCTCTAAATATGAGGTGAAGCGCTTACGTCGTGGTGTCTATGTACCGGATGTGTATCTTGATATGCACGGTATGACTCAACAAGAAGCCAAACGTGAACTTGGGGCTATGATTGCACACTGCGTGAAAGAGAGCGTAGCTTGTGCCTGTGTACAGCACGGCATTGGTAAACACATCCTTAAACAGAAAGTGCCTTTGTGGTTAGCGCAGCACCCAGATGTGATGGCTTTTCACCAAGCACCTTTAGAGTTCGGTGGCCATGGGGCGCTACTGGTTTTACTTGCTATCCCAGATAAATAGCCATCGACTTGCTCTTTATTCTAAAAAGTACGTCCAGCACCTTGTCGTTTGGTCGAAATAATCCGTTAGAAACAACAAAGGGCATCTCAATAATCATGAGGTGCCCTTAAATTTATCTTGAGGAAACGGGCTCAGCTATGGATTAATGTTCCAAAGCAACTCGCCTTTTTGTTTTTCAAGGTCGAATTCAATACACGCGAGCCCTGAGGTTGGGAACATAGGTGGCGCCATGCCCGTCGCAAATTCAGCCGTTAAATAGCCCACTAGAGGTAAATGAGAAACAAATAAAATGGTCTCTAGCTTTTCTACTTCAGCCATTGCTATGGTCAAATCAAACACATCGTCAGACATTCCGTAAGGCGTAATGTCATCACAGGTTTCTACTTTCTTTCCAGAAAACGCTTGAGAGATTTCTAACCACGTTTCTTGTGCCCTCAAGTAAGGGCTCACAAGCACTTTATCGAACTGGCTAAACCCTTGCTCATTTGCAGCTTGTGCTACCGCAAGAGACGCCATTTTACCGCGCTTCGTTAACGCACGTTCTGCATCCGAGTTAGCAAAATGTTCTGCTTCACCGTGGCGCATTATGAATATTTTCATGTTCAGTCCTGTCTACGTAACATTTCGAAAGTCGATATATCCCATATCAGCGATACGCTACTTAGCGTTTGGCTCTCAAACTAGAGAAACCGCAGTCTATATAAATAATTATATCAAGTCACTTGCTAAAGAGTTCGACTTTCTTAACAATCTTATTAAAAGAAAATAAATCACTGATAAAAATCGATAAAAGTGATTTAGAAGTCGCCAAAAAGCACTTCATATCCCAAAATATGATCGCGAGGTTTGCACCTTAAATCATCGCGTACATAATTTAAAAACCACCTTCTCTGGAGATGCATCTGTGCATTTAAGCCCTAATGATGAACATCAATACCGTTACGTAACATTGGATAACGGGTTGAGAGTACTGTTAGTTCACGATCAGAACGCTCAAAAAGCTGCAGCCGCACTCGCCGTTAATGTCGGGCATTTTGATGACCCTACAGACCGAGAGGGTTTAGCTCACTACTTAGAGCATATGCTATTTTTGGGAACTGAAAAGTATCCAAAGGTCGGAGAGTTCCAAAGTTTTATCAGTCAGCATGGTGGTAGCAACAACGCTTGGACAGGAACCGAACACACCTGCTTCTTTTTTGATGTTGAATTGAATGCCTTTGAAAATGCACTCGATCGCTTCAGCCAATTTTTTACCGCCCCCCTGTTCAACGAAGAAGCCTTAGACAAAGAACGCCAAGCCGTTGATTCAGAGTATAAAATGAAATTCAACGACGACTCGCGACGATTGTACCAAGTGACCAAAGAGTTGGTGAATAACAATCACCCATTCTCGAAGTTTTCTGTCGGTAATATCGATACGTTGGGTGACCGAAACGGCGAGACGATTCGACAAGAGATCTTAGCTTTCCACCAGCAGCAGTACTCTTCAGACTTAATGACACTGACGCTGTCTGGCAATCAATCACTGGACGAGATGCAAAGCTGGGTTGAAGAGCGTTTTAGCTCGATCACCAACCACAAACTACAAGGCAAGAAGGTTGAAGTACCGATTGTTGGCGAATTAAGCACGGGTGTACAAGTACACGTTAAACCGATCAAAGAAGTGCGCAAACTTATCTTAACCTTCCCAATGCCAAGCATGGATGAACACTACGGTATTAAACCATTATCGTTCTTTGCACACCTTATCGGTTACGAAGGCGAAGGCAGTTTGATGATGCAACTCAAAGAGAAAGGCTGGATTACTTCCCTCTCAGCAGGTGGCGGCGCAAGTGGCAGTAACTATCGTGATTTTACGGTCAGTTGCTCATTAACCATCGAAGGTTTAACCAAAACCGATAACATCATCCAAGCGGTGTTCCAGTACATTAAGTTGATTGAACAACAAGGTATTGAAGAGTGGCGTTACCTCGAAAAACGGGCTGTTTTGGAATCAGCCTTCCGCTTTCAAGAGCCCTCAAGACCACTTGATGTCGTCAGCCATCTCGTTATCAACATGCAGCATTACCAAGAGCAAGATGTAGTGTATGGCGATTACAAAATGTCGCATTTCGACGAAGAGTTACAACGTTCTCTGCTTCCTTACTTAACCGTCGACAACATGCGGGTCACCATTGTTGCTCAAGGGTTCGAATATGACAGAGAAGCGAAATGGTACTTTACGCCCTATTCGCTCACACCATTTAGCGCTGAGCAAGTTCAATGCTTTACATGCATTAACCCCGGCTGGCAGTTTGAGCTCCCAAGCAAAAACCCATTTATTTGCTACGACTTAGACCCTGCAGAGCTCGAAGGTGACGCTAAGCACCCACAACTGTTAGAAGAGCTGGACGGCTTTAAGTTATGGCACCTCCAAGACCATCAATTTCGAGTTCCAAAAGGTGTGGTGTATATCGCTATAGATAGCCCACACTCAGTTGCCACCCCGAGAAACATCGTTAAAACACGCTTGTGTGTAGAGATGTTCTTAGACTCGCTTGAAAAAGATACGTATCAAGCTGAGATTGCTGGCATGGGCTACAACATGTATACCCATCAAGGTGGTGTCACACTTACTCTATCTGGATTTAGCGAGAAACAGCCACAGCTGCTCAATATGATTCTTGAACGTTTCCAAGCACGCGACTTTAGTTCAACACGATTCGAAACGATTAAGCATCAATTGCTCAGAAACTGGAATAACGCATCGCAAGACCGTCCTATCTCGCAGCTATTCAATGCGATGACGGGAATCTTACAGCCAAATAACCCGCCCTATTCCGTCTTAATTGAAGCGCTGGAAACAATAGAAGTCGACGAGCTTTCTTCTTTTGTTCAAGCTATTTTGGCTGAACTGCATGTCGAAATGTTTGTGTATGGTGACTGGAAAAAATCCGATGCGAACAAGATGGCTGAAACGCTAAAAGATGCCCTGCGTGTTCAAGACCAAGCTTACGAAGAGTCACTGCGCCCTTTAATCATGCTGGGTGATAACGGTAGTTTCCAACGCGAAGTGGTGTGTAATCAAGATGATTCAGCCATCGTGGTTTACTACCAATGTTCAGATATATCACCTACAAATATTGCACTGTATTCATTGGCCAACCACTTGATGTCAGCCACTTTCTTCCACGAGATTCGTACCAAGCAGCAGCTAGGCTATATGGTCGGCACTGGTAATATGCCATTGAACCGACACCCAGGTATTGTGTTGTATGTGCAATCGCCTAATGCAGCCCCAGCAGATCTGTTGGCTTCAATAGACGAGTTCCTCAATGCCTTTTACATGGTATTGCTAGAGCTTAACGACTATCAATGGCACAGCAGTAAACGCGGTCTTTGGAATCAAATTTCAACGCCAGATACCACCTTGCGTGGTCGCGCTCAACGCTTATGGGTTGCGATAGGCAATAAGGATTTGGAATTCAATCAGAGGGATCGTGTGTTAGAAGAGCTCAAAGGTCTGACTCGCTCAGACATGATGCGCTTTGTGGTTAGCCAACTAAAACCTCGTACAGCGAATCGTCTGATTATGCATGCGCACGGCAATGCTCATAATGAAGAAGAGAAGTTGTCGGCAGGTGTTGAGATTGGCTCAATTGATGAGTTTCAGTTGCGTCCTAAAGACTGTGAGCTTGGTTAGTCGTTCTTATTAAAAAGATCAGAAGGTTGATGTGAAAGCATCAACCTTTTTTATTGAATGCAGCACAAGAGCAGATCTCCTATTACGCTCCTTCGTCGCTTTAGGAGATGACGGTAGTTTTGATTGAGTTGTGTTTGACCACTTTCCTAATTAACACAATAGCTTACTTGTTACATCTCAATCGTCATTCCCGAGAAGGAGAAACGACTGAGTCGGGAATCTCCTTCTTTTGCATACTCCCATAAAAATGAAGCCCGCATCAATTGCTTGATACGGGCTTTATAATCAAAGTGCTAGAAAGTTACTAATAGAAAGAGTTACTTGTAGAAAGACTCATCCAACCCTGCACGTGTCAGTAGGCCATCACATGGCGCGAAACGATCACCGTACTTTTTGGCGAAATCGTTCATCATCTCTACCAGTGACTTAATACCGAGTTGATCCATATAACGGAACGGACCACCTAGGAATGGCGGGAAGCCGATACCGAAAATAGCACCAATATCGCCATCTCGCGGGCTACGGATAATGCCATCATCCAAACAACGAACCGCTTCGTTGAGCATAGGCAGTACACAGCGCATTGCGATATCGTTGTCGCTTAGCTTAGGTTCAGGTTGCAGCTTAAGCAGCTTGTAAACTGACTTATCGACTTCCTTCTTTTTACCTTTGTAAGTGTAGAAACCTTTGCCTGTCTTACGGCCTTTACGGTTGTCATTCAAAAGAATGTCGAACACATCAGGGCCTTGGAAACGTTCGCCTAATTCATTGACCAGAATCGGGATGATCTTCGCACCGATATCAACACCCACCTCGTCTAACAAAGTAATTGGGCCTACCGGGAAACCGAAATCCAACAATGTGCTGTCGAGCTTTTCAATCGGCTCATTTGCCAATAACAGATGCGCCGCTTCATTCATGTACGGAGCAAGGATACGGTTCACGTAGAAACCTGCCGTGTCTTTAACAACAATCGGCGTTTTACCTTGCTTCTTCGCTAATGCAACCACCGTCGAAATCGTCTCTTCTGACGTTGTTTCATGAGGAATAACTTCAACCAGTGGCATTTTTTCTGCTGGGCTGAAGTAGTGAAGACCGACTACGTTTTCTGGTCGCTGCGCCTTCTCTGCAATCTTATGGATTGGCAGTGAAGACGTGTTGGTCGCAAAGATAGTCTCTGACTTGGCATTGGCTTCAATGTCTGCAACCATTGATTGCTTAAGGTCGAGATCTTCAAATACCGCTTCAATCACCACATCCGTGTGGTTAAAACTCGTAAAGTCGATGCCACCAGACAGTTGTAACATCTTACTCTCAAGGCCAGCTCGGCTCAGAATACGACGTTTACGTTGCTTATCGAACAACTTGTAATTGTAGTTAAGTGCATTGAGCACACCTTCATTAGACACATCTTTAATACGAACCGGTACTTTCGCTTTAGCAACACTGACGTGGCTGATACCAGCGCCCATTAGACCGCCACCTAGCACACCAACACGCTTAACCGCTTTCGGTTCTGCGTCTGCGCCGTGTTCTTTTTTCATTTCAGTCGTTGCAAAGAAAATCGAACGAAGGGCTTTGGATTCTGCGGTCATCACCAATTCAGAGAAACGCTTCGCTTCGTACTGAAGACCTTTATCAAAGCCGTTCTCTAAGCCATAACGAATCACATCAAGAATCGCATCAGCGGCTGGGTAATTACCGCGTGTTTTCTGATTGGTCTTCTTTGAAGCCTGTTCAAAAATAACCTTGCGACCAAGACCCGTACGTGAAATTAGTTTTTCTTTGGCCGAAGCTTGGCTTTTAGACGCCAAGCGCTTACCTTTTTTCCCGCCTGAGTTCTTTTCAACAAAGCTCTTAGCCACTTCCAGCAAGATAGTTTCTGGCACACAAGCATCCACGACACCTAGCGATTTCGCTTTTTTAGCACGCAGTTGCTTACCCGTAAGAATAAGGTCAAGAGAAGGCAGTAAACCGATAAGACGAGGAAGACGTTGCGTACCACCAGATCCTGGTAACAGACCAAGTTGGACTTCTGGCAGACCTAAGCGAGTCTTATCTGAATCAGTACATACGCGGTAATCACACGATAGTGCCAGCTCTAAGCCACCACCTAAACATGGGCCGTGAATCGCTGCAACAACAGGATAAGGCAAATCAGAAAGTGCTTGGAACATCTCCTGCCCCTGACGAGCAAGAGATTGCGCTTCATCTGCTGTCTTGCAAGCATCAAGCATTCGTACGTCAGCGCCAGCAATAAAATTATCTGGCTTCAATGAATGAACGATTAAGCCTTTAACTCGGCTTTGCTTTTCCTTCAACTGCTCGAAGATTGCTTTCATTTCTTCGGCAAATGCCGCTTGTAGCGTGTTCATTTTTTCGTTTGGTACATCGATCGCAAGCCATGCAATATCTTGGTCATCGATAGTTAAAGAAAACGCGGTCGCCGGTTTTACGGCTTCATCATTTGAAACCGTCTTATCACTTTTAGATACAGTCACTGGCTTTGAACCCGTTTTTTTGACTGCTTTCTTTTCTTTTTTCACATCAAGAGTCGTAGACATTATTCCACCTCCAAGATCATTGCTGCACCTAAGCCACCAGCCGCACAAGCAGTATTCAATGCTAGGCCACCACCACGACGTTTAAGTTCACGCAGTGTCTGAGTCATCATACGCGCGCCAGTCGCTGCAAACGGGTGTCCGTAAGCAATTGAGCTACCCAGCACGTTGAACTTCTCCATATCAATCTCACCGATCGCTTTGTCACGGCCAAGATTCTTCTGAGCAAATTCATCGCTTGCGAACATTTTGACGTTAGCCAGAACTTGAGCTGCAAACGCTTCGTGCATCTCGATAAGTGTTAGGTCTGATAATTCTAGTCCTGTGTTCTTCAATACTTGAGAGGTCGCGTACGTCGGCCCCATCAGCATATCCGTTTCAACACCAATCGCTGAGAACGCGTAACCACGAATGTAACCAAGCACTTCTAAGCCTAGCTCTTTCGCTTTTCCTTCGCGCATCAACATCACTGCGGCACCGCCATCGGTAAGAGGCGTGGCATTGGCTGCCGTTACACTGCCGTATTGTCTGTCGAATGCAGGGCGCAATTTAGCGTAACCTTCAACCGTCGAGTCGTGGCGAATGTTGTTGTCTTCTGCTAGGTACTTTTTATAAGGCGCGGGGAATGCCGTCATCACTTCGTCTTTAATCTTGCCTTCTTTCCATGCTTGAGAAGCCAAAGAGTGAGAACGGTGAGCAAGTGCATCTTGAGCTTCGCGAGTAATACCATGTGTCTTAGCCATCTGCTCAGCAGTTTGTCCCATAGACAAACCTGTCGAGTATTCTGCGACTGCTGGTGGTACTGGCATCAAATCTTTGACTGAAAATGTTTTAAGAATCTTCAGTTTTTGACCTATGGTTTTCGTTTTACTCAGTGCTAATAAGTTCGCCGCTAACTTTTTCGAAACACCGATTGGCAATACAGAAGAAGAATCCGCGCCGCCCGCAATACCAACATCAATCGTGCCAGCCATAATGCTCTCGGTCACGTTGACTGCAGCTTGGAAGCTAGTCGCACATGCTCGCGTCACACTGTAGGCATCAGTATTAATGTCCATGCCTGTACCCAGCACGATTTCACGTGCAATGTTCGGTGCTTCTGGCATTTGCACTACTTGCCCGAACACGACTTGTTCGATAAGCGCAGGATCGACATCAGTTCTTGCAAGCATTTCGCTCACCACCATTTTGCCTAGGTCAACCGCAGGCACTTGGCTAAATTCTGTGCTCTGACGAGCGAATGGGGTTCGTAGTCCAGCGACAACGGCAACACGTTCTCCAGAACGCGTTTTGACTTCCTGTTTGCCCATGGTTTCTCCTTAAGGTTAAGAGGTCTGACCTGAATCATTGTAAACAAGTTGTTAATTAAATCAAACAGGCGTTTAAATAAACGTGATACGAGTATCCCACTGCTTGAAAATCTAACTGAACATTCAGGCGAACCTTTTTGAGGGAAAGGTTGTCGTAAGATACTAAACTATTGCAAGCAAAGCTGTTATCGCTATGTAAGGAATGGTTTTCTTGAGGCAAAAAAAAACCACACAAAACTGTGTGGTCGGAATGTATATAAAGCAATTAACTTAACGCCAATTGAAATAATCAGTTTCCTGATTAGGAGAAAGTAAAGTCAGCCTTCAAAAGGAAGTGTCGTCTTGCTCAACATGCTAGCCACGAATGACTAACTAGACGACAAGGTGTACTATAGCGTTTTCGAGGGCTTAAATTTTGAAGTAGATCAATTTTAATGTGATTTTACGACTTCCTGCCGACGTTAGCCCTAAAAACGAAACAGCATATGTAACGAAGCACAACGTATAGAAGACAGCTATACGCAGAGCAATTATGGAGGCTCGTGTGTCAATAATAAAAATGTTTGGAAAGAAAACAGCCAAGCGTCCGGTCAACTCTGATATGGACAAACAAAGAAAATACGAAGCACTCGTGCGCGCCTATCATCGTGACCTCTTTCGCTATGCCTATTGGCTATGCAAAGACAAAAGCATTGCCGAAGATTTAGTTCAAGAAACTTGCCTTCGTGCATGGAAGTCACTCGATAGCCTACAAGATGAAAAAGCCGCAAAGTCATGGCTGATTACTATCTTGCGCCGCGAGAATGCTCGACGTTTTGAACGCAAACAATTTGATCTGGTTGATATCGACGATCATGGTAACGATGCTAGCATCAGTGATGACCCACATCATCAACACCAATGGTTGCAAGCGCAGATCATGAAACTTGAAATCGAATACCGTGAACCCCTCTTCTTACAAGTGATTGGTGGTTTTAGTGGTGATGAGATCGCCGATATTCTCGATCTTAACAAAAATACGGTGATGACACGTTTATTCAGAGCTCGAAATCAGTTGAAAGAGATGCTGGATACAGAAGAGGCAGAGAGGGGGCAACATAATGGATGATTTGGAATTTCGTCGTCGTGTATTGTCGGAACCTAAGCAACGTACACAAGACATTATTGATGCAGCAGCGAATAGTGAAGCCAATAGTAATTTCTTAGACGATGTACTATCACTTGATAAGCAAATCCATTCAGCATTGAATGTGGATGTGCCAGACGATCTGGCAGATCGTATCCTATTCAATCAGACCTCAAGCGAAGAGAGCAAAGTAGTAAGGCCTACGTTTGCTCGACGAGCGATGGCAATGGCTGCTTCTGTGGCATTCGTTGCAGGTTTATTGGTTGGTCAAGTCAACTGGAGCAACGCGTTGGTATCTCCAGCTCAAGCAAGCTTGGCGGATACTGCAATGAAACATGTTGTTGATGAAAAGAGCTTCGTTAGTGCACTTGATGAAAATGTATCATCTCAACAAATCAACGCAAAAATGAACCCGTTTGCTTTTCAGTTTGATGAAGCCTTCCCTTACCACGTCTATTACCTGAACCACTGTGGTTTTGGCAAATCCAACGCAATGCACATGGTTTTCCAAGGCGAAAAAGGCAAAGTCACGCTGTTTTTAACTGGCATTCCGACTGACAAGTCTATCGACTTTGATGAAAAAGGCATGTCAGGCTCGGTAACACCGATCGATGGCAGCAGTTTGATCCTTGTAGGGGAAGATGGCGAGGATGTATCTAAAATCGCCGAAAAGCTGACAAAAATGATCAAACCAATGAGCTAATTTGCTCTCAAAGCCCCGTAATAAAAGGCCCAGCAAGTATATCACTGATATTGCTGGGCTTTATTTATCAATAAATCGCAAAACCATTCACCACACCAATACCTCTAGAGTTAAAACTCTAAAAAACAGCATTTCTCTCCATTTTCGTGCCAGATAGGCGTCATTTCCATAATTTTACCCTCAAAATTTCCAATGGTCGGATTTGTATATCGTATACTTCCGAATAGGATCAGCCAACATTGAGCAATTGCTCAAATTAATCGCCCTGTAGAGGCGGATATATAAAGGAATAAATGAATGACTACCAACAACACGCGTCTGTTTAAAAAGTCTCTTTTAGCAGTAACAATCACACTGGCATCTTCGCAAGCGATGGCAGCAGGTTTCCAACTTAACGCACAATCAGCAACCGGCATCGGCCGTGCTTTTGCTGGTGATGCAGTAATCGCAGATAACGCGTCAGTAATGGCACGTAACCCTGCAGCAATGGCACTATTTGATAAAACTGAGCTATCTCTTGGTTTTGAAAGCATCACTTCAATGATTGAAGTCAACGACGTTAACTACGTTGGTGGCAAAGTTCCGGTAAATAATACTGATGATGTAGGTGACACATCAATCGCGCCTAACATCCACCTTATCGTTCCAGTAAATGATAAATTTGCTTGGGGTATCAATGCCTACTCAAACTTCGGTACTAAAACAGAGTTTGACGACAACTACCCGGCAGCTGAATACGGTGGCTTAACGGATGTTAAGAGCGTCAACTTTGGTCTTGCAGGTTCTTACCGACTAGACGACCAATGGAGCTTCGGTGCAGGTTTAGACCTTATTTATGGTCAAGGTACGATGAAACGTACCGCTGGTGCTGGTTTTGGTAAAGGAAATCCATCTAAGGGAATTCCACCGGCAGGCACCTCTTTATTAAACGTCGACAAAGCTGATGGTTGGGCTGTTGGCTTTAATGTTGGTACCGTTTACGAATTAGATGAAAACAACCGTTTTGGTCTAGCGTACCGTTATAGCCCTGAAATCACCGCTAAAGATGACAAGGGCCAAGAAATCACGCTACCACTACCAGACATCGCTGAATTCTCTGGTTTCCACAAAATTGAAGATACTAAGTTCGCAGTTCACTACTCTGTACAATGGATCGGCTGGGGTGACTTCGACCAGATCGAATTTAGAAACTTAGATCTAGCAACATCACCAGTTGGTGGGGCAAATGGTAGCTACAATAAAGAATACAAATGGCAAGATGGTTGGCACTACGCAATTGGTGGTACTTACTACCTAAACGATACGTGGACACTACGTACCGGTTACATGTATGACACCAGTGCGCAAGACGAACTGACATCTATCTCTGTTCCGGATTCAGACCGTCAGTGGTTCTCTGCTGGTTTCACTTACCACATTGATACCGCTTCAAACGTAGACTTCGGCTTTACATACTTGTTAGGTGACGATGTGAAGGTTTCAGAAACCTCTTCAGGTACGCCACTAACAGCGACGACACATGCTGATGCAATCCTATTAGGTCTTCAGTACAGCCGCAGCTTCTAATATAAAATTAGCTATAACCCCAAAGGGTCGCATTATGCGACCCTTTTTTGTTTTCCTAAACCACTGACCAACCTAAATTTAAGCTTACAACTGTAGCCTGCAGAGCAAATATACAGCTACAGGTGTACGCTCAAACCTCGCAACACAGCCGAAACATTTAGATGATTTCTCTAATAATTAAACACATTTGCTCATTTAATCCCTAAAACACTGTTTTATTCGAATTTCATTTTTAAAGTAATAACTCTAAAAGTAGAATCACGCCACTAAATACTTATGATTCAGTGAACATAATAATGAAAATGAATAAAACTCTTCTATCTTCTGCAGTGGCAGTTGGATTACTTTCGACTTCTACCGTAACTAACGCGGCAGGTTTTCAACTAGCAGAATACTCAGCAACAGGTTTAGGCCGCGCTTACGCTGGTGAAGCAGCAATGGCTGACGGTGCAGACGCGCAATGGCGTAACCCTGCTATGCTGACTTACCTAGAAGGCACACAGGTTTCTGTGGGTGGTATCTACGTTGACCCAAATATTGATATTGAAGGGACTTCTACAACTCCTCGCGGAAAAACAACATCTAACTCTAGTGACTTCGCGCACAGTGCTTTTATTCCAAATTTTTATGCTTCTCATAAGTACAATGACAAATTTGCGTTGGGTTTTGCTGCAGGCACAAACTACGGTATGGCAACGGACCTGGGTAAAGACTTTGGTGGTGCAAACCATGGTAACGAAGCAAGTGTGACTACTATGGAGCTGAACTTGAACGCTGCATACCAGGTACTAGAGAGTGTTTCTATTGGTGGTGGCGTACGTTACATCATGGCTGAAGGTAGCTTTGGTGCAGTATCAACTAAAAACTCTCTTATTCCAGTGAAGTCTGGTACCTCTTTGAAATACATGGAAGGTGATGACACGGCATGGGGTTGGCAAGTTGGTACCGCTTGGGACATTAATGAAGACAACCGCCTTGGCTTTACCTACAAATCAGAAGTTGACCTGACTTTAGAAGGCTATGCAAAAGGCTTTGGTTTCAACCCAACAAAACCAGAAGCACACAAAAGTGGTTCAATGGACCTCGCTCTTCCGGCAACAGCTGAACTTGCTAGCTTCCACCAGCTGACAGACACTGTAGCGGTTCACGCAAGTATTAACTGGACGAACTGGAGCAGCTTTAAAGAGCTTGTTGCTGATTTCCCTGGCGAAAAAAGCGTAGAGATCAAGCAAGAGAACTGGGAAGACAACTACCGTTTTGCAATCGGTACTACTTACCAAATGACCTCTAAACTAGCACTGCGTTCTGGTATTGCCTACGATACTTCAGCGGTAAGCGAAGAGCACCGTACTGCGACGATCCCAGAAACAGACCGCACTTGGTTAAGTATCGGTGCGGGCTACCAATGGTCTGAACAGCTAACTCTGGATGCAGGCTTCACTTACATTCTAGCGAAAGACGCGAAAATGCATGAAAAAGATCCAAAAGCAGATTACTTTGGTGGTAGCTTCGAAGGCGAAGTGACAGGCAGCATCTGGTTAGTCGGTATCCAAGCTAACTACCGCTTCTAGACTAGTTACCTAATTATCTACTTACCGAAAGGTAGAAAAGTAGAAAACATTAAAAAGGCTCGATGTTGAATTAACATCGAGCCTTTCTCTTATCTGCTTATCTAAGCTTTGTATTTAGTAATCTTCGAGATACTCATCAATGAAATCTTCCTCCTCAAGATCAACCTCTTCTGGCTCGATCTCAGCTTTAAAATCTTGACGTTGGATGTAAATATCACGAGTCAAAGCATATGGATCTGGAGAGTCATCTAATAAGGCTTCTTGCGAGGCCAACTGAGCACGTGTTTCCATACCTTCAAAGGCCCACTTCCCTAACTTTGCCCAAAAGGTAAACAGAGACAAAGGTACATATAAGCTATCCACTTGCTCTGTTACTTGTCGGGTCGTCACAGGGCCATATCCCGGCAGCATAAAATACGGTCCATTCCCTACCCCATAATGACCAATCGCATCAGAAAACGACTTTTCGTCATATTTGGTGATCCCCGCTTCGCTAGCAATATCAATCAGACCAAGAAGACCAAAGGTAGAGTTAATCCAAAAACGATTGAAATGATCGAGCGCTTTCCCACCATTACCCATAATGAGATTATTGAGCATACTTGATGGCTCATCTAAGTTGGCTAAAAAATTGGAAATACCAGAGCGAATTGGTACAGGGGTATAGTCAACATAGGCAAGAGAAACAGGTCGAACCAAATAAGGGTCGAGATACTCGTAGTTGATATCCCACATCGCTCGGTTGAAACCTTCAAAAGGGTCGTTCGGATGGGACTCTTCTACATATTCAGAGGTTTCGAGGTTATCACCGCCATTGCTTTCATCTGGTACGCTCGAACAACCTACCGTTAAGCTTGCGATGAAGAGTAAACTCGAAAGTCTTAAAACACTGATAGACATATCACCTTTTCCATAAGGAATAATAAAAAAGGCCAGCAATCGCTGGCCTCAATTGGTTGCGTAAGTCTATACCGTTTTTTAATAAATCGGAATAGCTAACACCTATGCAAAGTAATGATTAATATTGCTTATTGATATCAATGGTAACTGGGGCACCCAGTTCAACCACTTCACTTTCACCGTACCAATCACCGTCTCGAGTTGAAACGTTACCATCTGTATCAAGCCTAGCTCTAACCATTAGAGTTTCAAGGCTGGACAGCTTCTGCCCTTCCAACATGCTGTTGCCATCATCAAGAACGACAGTACGAGGGAAAGTTCCTAGCGGATAACGAGCCGCAGCAATCGGCATTGGTGAGCCGTCTGCTCTGTGCACTGATACAACTAACACTGAACTAGGGGCAGCATTCACATCACCAGATAATTCAAGCGTTACAGCAACAGTTTTACCTTGGTCAACGCCCATAGCATTGCCCATTTTCTTCTGTGCACTTTCAATACTGCGCGACAACATTTCATAGCGACTGTCTTGTGGACCAATCATCTGTTGCATGATGCTCCAGTACTTAACAGCACCTGGGTAGTCTTGACGCTCAAACGCATCAAACGCTAGCAACGAGAACACACGAAGATCAACATAGTCGTTTTGAATCAAACGGCTCAAAATTAAACGAGCTTGGTTTTGATCCGCATCATCAGGTGAAAGCATCAATGCTTGTGCATAACCTAGCTGAACATCTTCATTCTTTGGCTCAAGCTTGTAAGCTCTTTGCATCGAATCTTTCGCAGTTTCCGCGTCGCGGTTAGCCAATGCAATACGACCTAATAGTAACCAACCTGTCGAATCTTTTGGTTGATAGTGCAGACGAGTACGAAGTGCCAGAGTCAAGTCTTCTAGTTCATCATCCGTTAATGCACCACCTTCCGATGACATTAGCTTTTTAGACAACTCAGGAAGGTTTGAACTCACTTCTTGCCAGTGTTGGACTTTATCCAGAGCACCAAACTGAAAGTACATACCATATGTAACAACCACGACTAGGACAATAGATGGTACTACGACGCCCAATGTTGAGATTTGGGTCTTCTTCATCTCTTTCTGCGCAGGTACATCATCAAGTAGAGACTGTTTCAAATCAGCGATCAGCTCTTGTTGGTTATCAACAAGGCCTTCTTCTGCTTCTACTTCGAGCTCAACGAGACGATCTTTATAGAATGCTTTGTTCAACTCGTCGCGAAGCATTTCATCATTGTTCGCCTTCTTATTTATGAAGGGCAGAACAATTAAGAAAATAGCTGCTAGCGAAAGGATAATGGTAGAAATCCAAAATAGAGTCATTACTTCTTATCTCCGTCGTTCTCTTCATCGAGTAACGCTTTTAAACGAGCTTCTTTGTCTGCATCCCAGTCTTTATCTGACTCTACTGCTTTCGACTTTGACTTTCGGCTTCGTAAAATGATCAAACCGAAACCAAACACGACTACCGCAAACGGACCAACCCAAAGGATTGATGTGGCTAATGTGAGTGGTGGGTTGTAAGTAACAAAGTTACCGTAGCGAGCAATCATGTAATCAATGATGTCTTGCTTCGACTTGCCATCTTTTGTCATTTCATACACTTTTTGGCGTAAATCAACCGCAAGCTCTGCGTTCGAATCACCAATGGTGTTGTTCTGACATTTAGGGCAACGCAGCGTGTTGCTTAGCTCTTTGAACTGCTGCTCTTGATCAACGGTATCAAATTCATGAAATTCGATAGGCGCAGCAGAAACAGTCGCCGAAATAGCAAATGTAGCGAATAGAGCAATCAGTGTCTTCTTAATCATTTCGCTTCCTCCAACAACTCTTGGTACATCGGCTCAAGCGTCGATGCCCAGTTAGTTGGGTTCACGTCACCAACATGGCGATAACGAACTACGCCGTTAGCATCAATGAGGAAAGTCTCTGGAGCGCCATACACACCAAGGTCAAGACCTAGCATGCCGTTACCATCGAACAGGCTGATCAAGTATGGATTGCCCAGCTCTTTTAACCAACCTACCGCTTTATTGCGATCATCTTTGTAGTTAAGGCCAATAATCTTAACGCCTTGACCCGCTAACTTATTCAAGTAAGAGTGCTCTGCATAACAAGTAGGACACCAAGTCGCCCACACATTTAGAAGCAGTGGCTCACCTTTAAAGATAGCTTGATCATGGAACTTACCCGGTTGCTCTAAGTCTTCTAAACCGAACTCAGGTACTGGCTTACCAATCAATACCGATTCAAGTTTAGTCGGGTCATCGCCCGACTGGTTACGCATTAATTGAGTCGCAAAGATTCCAGCTAGAACCATGAACGCAATCAATGGAATGAATAAAATCTTCTTGTTCATTCGAATTAAGCCTCCTGCTCTTTAGTAGACTTTTTCGTTGGCTTACGGAAGCGGTAACGACGGTCACTGATAGCAATAACACCACCAATCGACATAATCAGAGAACCAGCCCAGATCCAACGTACAAATGGTTTGTAGTAGATACGCACAGCCCAAGATTTATTGTCGTCTAAACGCTCACCCATTGCGATGTAAAGGTCGCGCGTTACGCCACGATCAATCGCCGCTTCTGTCATCATCGACTTAGCGGTTGTGTAGAAACGTTTTTCAGCGTGAAGCGTGTTGATGTATTTGCCTTCTTTGGTAATTTCAAAGTCAGCAATGTAACCATCGTAGTTAGGGCCATCTTTGTCACGAACTCCTGTAAACAGGAAGCTGTACTCTTCAAGTTGGTAGCTTTCACCTGGTGCTAAGCGTACGTCACGTTCGATGCTGTAGTTTTGCACCATCGCAATACCAATCACTGTCACGGCCAAACCAATGTGACCACACATCATCGCCCAGTGGCTACGAGGTAGCTTAGTCAGGCCTTTCAGGAATGTATGACGGTGTGTCGCACGTTCATGAAGCTCAAAGCCATGCATGAAGATAATCCAGAATGCCATTACCCAACCGGCAAAAGCGGTACCGCTGAAACGGTCAGCCAAAATCGTAACCATTAGCGCACTTAAGCCCAGTGAGAATACACCTGAGATCAGCATAGGTTTAACGAGCTTAGATAGGTTGTCACGTTTCCAACGGATCAGTGGACCGATACCTAATAGGAACGAGAACGGGATCATTAACCAGAAGAACAACATATCAAAGAATGGTGCACCGATAGATACCGAGCCCAAGCCTAACTGTTTATGAACTAATGGCAGCAAGGTACCAACTAACACAACCACAAGTGCAGCAATCAATAGGATGTTGTTGCCGAGTAGCGCGTTTTCACGAGAAACCAAATCGAAGTTACCACGTACACGAACCGATGCGCCTTTAACAGCAAACAACAACAGTGAACCACCGATAACGAACACTAAGAAACCTAGAATAAACATACCACGGGCAGGATCCGACGCGAATGCGTGAACCGATACCAAGATGCCCGAACGAACTAAGAATGTACCTAGTAAGCTTAGTGAGAATGCAGAGATAGCCAGCAAGACTGTCCAAGCTTTAAATGTGCCACGCTTTTCGGTTACCGCTAGTGAGTGCATTAGAGCAGTACCAGCTAACCAAGGCATGAATGAAGCGTTTTCTACTGGATCCCAGAACCACCAGCCACCCCAGCCAAGTTCGTAGTAAGCCCACCATGAACCAAGTGCGATACCTACTGTTAGGAATAACCAAGCAGCGATTGTCCAAGGACGAGACCAACGAGCCCATGCCGTATCTAAACGACCGCTCATTAGAGAAGCGATTGCAAAAGAGAACGCTACCGAGAAACCTACATAACCCATGTAAAGCATTGGCGGGTGAATAATCAAACCCGGATCTTGCAGTAGTGGGTTCAAGTCACGGCCATCAACAGGGAAGAAAGGCAATGTACGTAAAAACGGGTTAGACGTTACGATAATGAACAGCAAGAAGCCGACAGTAATTAAACCCATAATCGCCAGTACGCGAGCCACAGACTCTTGAGGCATACCACGACTAAACGTTGCAACTGCTACCGTCCAACCCGCTTGGATTAGAACCCAAAGCAGTAGTGAGCCTTCATGAGCCCCCCAAACCGCGGTAATTCGGTAGTACCAAGGTAGTTGGCTATTCGAGTTACTTGCTACGTATTGAATCGTAAAATCATTTGTGTAGAACGCGTAACACAAGATAAAGAACGAAATCGCTAGGAATCCGAACATACCCCACGACAGCGGTCGTGCACTGTTCATCAATAATGTGTTATTTCGAGCGGCTCCATACAGTGGGAGCACGCTTAGCAGCAGTGCAAGTCCCAAAGACAGGATCATCGCAAAATGGCCGATCTCGGCTATCATTGAGCATTTCCTTCTTTTTGTTCAGTCGTGTATTGCAAAGGCTCATGAGTTTTCTTCATTGCTTCAGCAACTTCAGAAGGCATATATTCTTCATCGTGCTTTGCCAACACCTCAAACGCTTCAATTGTCGTTGCATCCTTAAGGACACCTTGAGCAACAATACCTTGGCCTTCACGGAAAAGATCAGGAAGGATGCCATCATATAGAATCGTCACTTTAGGGCCTACATCAGCCAAATCGAAGCTAACACGCAATGATTCATTGTCACGGCTTACAGAGCCGACTACAACCATGCCACCAATACGTAAGCGTTGACCCACTTCAGGTTTTTTACCATCTTTGCCGTTGACTAGCTCGGTTGGTGTATAGAACAGATCCATGTTCTGGTTAAGTGCATAAACCATCAATCCAACAGTTGCACTGATACCAAAAAAGATCGCTAAGATAATGCCTAGCCTCTTTTTGCGTCTTGGGTTCATAGAGTGTTCTCCATATTTTTTGCTGCATCAATACGAGCTTGACGGTCAATCTTAGCTTGTACTTCATTTAATAATTGCTTACCACGACGAACGCTTACGACCAGTAAAATGATCATCGCGAGGAATGTGATTCCAAATGCACTCCATACATATGAGGCGTAGCCACCCATGGCAAAGAAATCACTCAGAGATTCAAAATACATAATTACCTACCCTACTACGCTTTATTAGCCGCTAGCTTGCGAACCCATGGACGGTGACTCTCTTTACTGATGATTTCGTTTCTAAAACGAACCATAGTCACAGCACCAAAGAAAAAGGCAAAACCGAAGATGTTAAGAAGAAGCGGCCATAGCATGTCACTTGAAATAGAAGGCTTATCAAACTTAGTAATTGTTGCGCCTTGGTGGAGTGTGTTCCACCACTCTACTGAAAAGTGAATGATAGGTAGGTTGATGACACCAACGATGGCCAAAATACCGGCTGCTTTTGCTGCGGTTTTTTGGTCGTCAAACGCATGGTGCAGTGCAATAACACCTAAATATAGGAATAGAAGAATCAGCTCTGAGGTTAAACGTGCATCCCAAACCCACCAAGCACCCCACATTGGTTTACCCCAAACAGCGCCAGTTAGTAACGCAATAAAGGTAAATACAGCACCGATAGGCGCCATAGCCAACGCAGCCATGTCTGACAGCCTTACCTGCCATACCAAACCGATAAAGGCGGCAATTGCCATCGACATGTATACACCCATAGACCAAATTGCAGACGGAACATGGATATAGATAATTCGGAAGCTATCGCCTTGCTGGTAATCAGAAGGGGCAAATGCAAGCCCCCATACAGTACCGGCGGATAGACACAATAGCGCTAGGATCGAAAACCATGGCAGAAGTTTACCAGCAAGCTGATAAGAGGTTTCTGCTTTAGCGTAGGGATGGAGCCATTTCCACATGTTGTAATCTCACTCTTACTTCATATTGCTTACAGCTATCACAGCTATAATTATTATAATTTATTTGGCTTACAGCTTCTTTCAGTGACTCTAGGAGTTTGAAGGCTTTAAATAGTTCACTTTGAACATGCAAAGTGCTAGTGAGTGCGTAGTTAATCTTAACCAGGTAATTAACTAGTTAACACTCACTCTCAGTGCTGCACTGATGGCAAATGGGGTGAGCGTCATCGCGCCCATTAACATTGCCCCTAACACCGCTAATTGTCCGTTATACGCAACGCCTAACGCTGCGGCATCAATCGCTGATGTAGCAAATATAAGAATTGGGATATACAACGGCAAAATAAGCAGACTTAACAGCACACCACCTTTTTGTAACCCAACCGTTAAAGCCACACCAATCGCACCAATAAAGCTTAATGCAGGCGTACCGACCGATAACGTTAAGACTACCGATAACCAAGTATCGAAATCCAAGGACAGCAGTACCGCCAACAACGGACTGATCAATATTAATGGTAACCCTGTCAATAACCAGTGCGCTATGACCTTGGACAAGACTACCAACTGCAACGGGATGGGCATCAACATCATCTGCTCAAGCGCGCCATCTTGAAAATCATCACGAAACAAACGCTCTAAAGAGAGCAATGCAGAAAGCAAAGCCGCTACCCAAACAATACCTGCAGCAATACGTGCAAGTAGGTTTGGCTCAGGGCCGATACTCAATGGGAAAAGGGTGATGACAATAATAAAAAACCACAGAGGGTTAAAGATATCGGCTTGGCGACGAAATGCGATCAATAGCTCACGTCGGATGATCGTTGTCATTGAAGAGATCATATTACTCACCCAACTTTATTTTTCTTAGTTTCGGGCTATCAGCAAACATATCTTGGTGTGTGGTTAATAACACAATGCCACCGTTATCTGCATGCTGAGAAAAAAGAGACTCCAAAACCTTAACACCCTGCTTGTCTATTGCAGTCAGCGGTTCGTCTAGAATCCATAACATTTGCTTACTCAACCAAAGACGAGCCAATGCCACACGGCGCTGTTGCCCCGCTGAAAGTTGCCCTGCTGGTACGTCTTCTCTACCAGCAAGCCCCACTTGAGCCAATGCATTGTAAAGTTCTTCCTTACTCGTTCCACTGCTGTGAATCGATTGATAGAAGCTCAGATTTTCATAGGCACTGAGCTCGCGTTTCACGCCAGTTTGGTGACCAAGAAAAAGCAAATTTTGGTGATACATATCTCGGTTCGACTCAATAGATTCGCCATCCCAAGAGATAGTGCCGTCATCGCGGTCGCCTAGCCCGGTGATAATCCTAAGGAGTGTCGTTTTCCCAGTACCGTTACGACCTTCAACTTGAACCAGTTCACCGGGTTTCAATTGAAAAGACAACGATTCAAACAGAACCCTGTCGTCACGAATAGCAGTTAAATTTGAGACTTCTAGCATAGGTAAATTTAGTCGAGTAATGAGGGGGCTATAGTAGCACACCAATAAGGTGACAAAACAGGACTAGGCGTTTTCGAAAGGACAAACTCCGTAAGAAACTGTTACCACCGCATCACAATTTACACATTTTCATCAACAAACAATATATTGCATTAGATACAAATACTTATAAACATCGTTCTATATAGGTATAACAGGCACAAAAAAAGAAGCCGAAGCTTCTTTTAAGAGGTGTACGTGATGAACATCAATTGCTCATTACGCAGTAAGCGCTAAATTTAACGACGTCGAGTCGGGTCTCTACGATCACGAGAGGATGCAGGTGGTTCATCATACGATGAAGGGTTACTTCTTAACGAAGGGATTTTTTCCTTACCTGCGAGCTTATTCTGCAGAGACATCATCAGCTCAGCTTCTGCCTTAGGTAATTCACACTCTTCGATCAGTTCGTTTATCCCAGCACCAAGCTGAACCATTTTAGTTGCACGTGTATACAAACGCCCATCGGTGTCCGCATGTTCCAACTCAACAATACGTTCATTCAAGTGTTTTATCAGATCTTGCTGTTCCGTCACTTTCTGACCAAGGCCAACCACAACAGAGCGAACTTCAAGTAATTGCTTACTCGATTTTTGAAGCTCTTTGTCCAAGTTACGAACTTGCAGGCGTGACGTATCGATCTGCTTTTGAATTGCACTTTTTACTTTGCTAATCAAAATCACGATGAATAACGTAAAAACCCCAACTCCGACTATCAGAGCAATAGGGTTTAAAGGAAGCGCTTCAAACATTACAGGTGAGCCATCTCATCCCATTCGTCTTCACTTAACAGCTTGTTCAGATCGACTAAGATAAGAAGCTTGCCATCACGGTTACTAACACCTTGGATGAACTTAGCACTTTCATCAGTACCAACACTTGGTGTCGTGTCGATCTCAGAAGAACGCAGGTAAACAACTTCAGCAACACTATCTACTAAAATGCCAATAACTTGACGCTCAGACTCAATAACGATAATACGTGTGTTATCTGTGATTTCACCTTGCATCAAACCAAAACGAGAACGAGTGTCAATAACAGTAACAACGTTACCACGCAGGTTGATAATACCTAACACGTAGTCTGGAGCACCCGGTACTGGAGCAATCTCGCTGTAACGCAATACTTCACGTACTTGCATTACATTGATGCCGTAAGTTTCTTCTTCTAGTTGAAATGTCACCCATTGAAGTACTTCATCATTTGTTTGATCTTTTCTTACTTCAACTTCACTCATATGAGACATAGATAATCCTCTTGCCGTCGTTACCGACCACTGTTGTTAACTTGATGCTTATATTGTACCAATCGTAGTACTAGCCCAATGCTTTTACGTCTAGCCCTGCATTTAGCATGGCGGTTAATGCTTCAACATGGATCAAAGCACACATTTTTTCTTTTACCATACCAGCGAGCCATGGCCGTTTCCCTGCCGTTTCTCGCCAGCGTACTTTATCTGTATTAAGCAGTTCGGTACCTTTAAGCTCTGTGCTCGCAAGCCCCCATAAGCTTTCGCCAAGCATGACTATATATTGATAATTTTCTTTATAATCATCACATAATAGCTTTTCAGGCATCACCCATTTGGCGGTATCAACCACGTCTAGCTTACTATCTCGATTAGTTTGCAACCCCAAATACCAAGCAGGTTTGCCAATAATATGACTTAACTCTTCAAGGCGATGAATACCCCCGAGCTCATCAAGTGGCACAGCAAACGTCACACCGTTCACATCAAAATACAACACTTGAAAATCTTCAGTTCTAGCCGTCGTTTCCCATGATGTAAACTGATCTGCTCCACCGGCGTGAGTTTCAAGTTCGGTAACTGGCTCAATTTGAGGAGATTCAAGATCGGGTTCAGTAGCCTTAACTTCAATGTGCTCAGTTTCGACCACTTCCGTTTCGACCGCTTCGGCGAGTAGTTCACTTTCAACGGCTAATTCTGGTTCAGGAAGATCCCAATCTTGAATTTCAGGGTCTACAGACACTTGAACTGATTCGACTGCAGCATCAAACATTTGCATGTCTGCCTGTTGAGCAATTTGCTGCGTGTTCTGATCCATCAACTCATCTAGATTCAGCTCATCGACAACATTAGTCGCTTCTAAACGACTCAGAAGTTTCTGAACATCCTCAAGATTCGGCACTTCAAATTCTGCAGCGCGTATTTCGGCGTAGCTTGAATAATGACTTGTCGTTAATTGTAGCTCTGGCTCTGGCTCTGGCTCTGGCTCTGGCTCTGGCTCTGGCTCTGGCTCTGGCTCTTTAGTTTGTGATTCGCCGCTAGACTCGTCAACAAGAAAAGCATCAGATTCAAAGTTTTCATCGCCTAACAGCGCGGTAAAGTAATCATCGATTGCTTGTTCACTCGATAAACTTGGTTGCGTCAATGTCGATTCGTTATTCGCGCTCATTTATCGCTAACCTCTCGAGATAAATAAGCAGCTGTTTATAAGCAAATACACCACGGCTACCCGATGCGAAATGAGATGCTGGCAAACGTTTTAGACTGGCATCGCGAAACTTGGTATCAATCGGCACAGCAGAGGTCCAAACTTGGTTTGGATAGTCATCTTTAAGCTGAGTCAATGTTTGCAATGATGCTTTCGTTCGCTTGTCGTACATCGTCGGGACAATCGTCACCTTAAACGGTGTTTTGCGAGACTTCTGCATAATGGTTAGAGTGCGAATCATGCGCTCTAAACCCTTCATCGCCAAAAATTCAGTCTGTACCGGAATCAAGATACGATCACTGGCAGCCAACGCATTCACCATCATCACACCAAGAATAGGCGGACAATCGATAAGCACGTAGTCATAGTCATCTTTCAAAGCGGCTAAAGCACGCTTTAAGATCAAGCCCATACCACTTCGATTTCCCATTACACGGTCTAATGTCGCCAATGACATGTGTGCGGGAATAATATCGATACCTTCAATTTCGGTCTGTATAGTCAACGCTCTCACAGCTTGCGTAGAAAACTCACGCAGCTGGAACAGATCAAACAGGCTCGATTCCACCGTATCTGAGTCGTAACCCAGATAGGTGGTTAGTGATGCATGTGGGTCAGTATCAACCAACAACACACGATGACCCTTTAAGGCAAGTAAGCCAGCTAGGGTCACTGTCGTCGTCGTTTTCCCAACGCCACCTTTTTGGTTTGCAACACTCCAAACAATCATGTCGATTTACCTAAGCTAACCCAACTTCGACCAAAATCCGTTCCGCAACGCGGTCTAGAGGTAGGTCTTCAGTAGAAATGCCAGCTTTTGCTACAGCTTGAGGCATACCATATACAACACAACTATCTTCGTCTTGCGCCCAAATGGTCGAACCCGCTGTTTTTAACATGCGAGAACCTTCTCGACCATCAGCACCCATACCGGTCAGTATCATAGACAACACTTTATCGCCGTAGATCTTAGCTGCAGAACCAAAAGTGACATCCACACAAGGCTTGTAGTTCATTCGGTCACCACCATCGATAATCTTCAGACGCGCCGAACCCGGGCGACCATCAATCATCATTTGCTTTCCGCCTGGAGCAAGATAAGCCACCCCAGGTTTCAACAGGTCTCCATCTTGAGCTTCACGAACTTCAATCTTACACAGGGTATTCAATCGGCTAGCAAAAGCAGCGGTGAACGTTGCTGGCATATGCTGCACTAACACAATCGGATGCGGGTAGCTGGCAGGGATGCGTGTCAAAATTTTCTGTAGTGCAACTGGCCCACCAGTAGAAGTACCAATTGCAGTTAATTGATACTTTTTACCCGAAGCTCTGAATTTCGCGGTTGAAGCAACCGCGGGTTTAGCAGCAGGGGCTGTTGCTGAAATAGATTGGCGCAATGGCGCTGATGTTGACGCCGTAGCTGTTGCGGTAGCTCTTGGCGCAACAGGAGTGCGTCGCATAAACGCGCGCTTTGCAGCAATCTGAATCACGCGCTGTTGAAGCAATGCGACAGCATCGTCACGGTTACGAGCGATGTCTTCAAATTTCTTAGGTAAGAAATCTAGAGCACCCGCGTCTAACGCATCTAACGTTGCTCTTGCACCATCATGCGTTAACGATGAAAACATCAAAATAGGCGTTGGAGACGCAGCCATAATTTCACGAACGGCAGTAATACCGTCCATGACAGGCATCTCGATGTCCATGGTAATTACGTCAGGTCTTAGCTTTTTCGCTTTCTCAACCGCTTCTTTACCGTTTACTGCTACATCGATGACTTCTAGGCGAGCCTCCGAGTTGATGATCTCGCTTACTCTACGACGAAAGAAGCTCGAATCATCAACGACTAATACTTTAATCGCCATATTTATCCTTAAGTTAAATTCTTGATGCAGCTGCGTACTGCTTCAACAAGTCCGGCACATCTAAAATCAATGCTATGTGACCGTCACTTGTAATTGTCGCACCTGCCATTCCTGGCGTGCCTTGTAGAAGCTTATCAAGTGGCTTAATAACCACTTCTTCTTGGCCGATAAGCGCATCGACAACAAAACCAACACGTTGACTACCAAGTTGCACAATAACAACATGACCATGACCTTGACGTCCTTCAACAAGACCTTCTTTAGGTGTAAGCCAATTTTGTAAGTAGAACAGTGGAATAGACTTATCACGAACGATAATCGTTAGCTGGCCATCAACCACGTTTGTGCGGCTTAGGTCTAGGTGGAAAATTTCATTTACAGAAGCCAGTGGCAATGCGAACGGGTGACCCGCAACACCGACCATTAAGGTTGGTAGAATCGCAAGTGTCAACGGAACCTTAATGGTTATCTTGGTGCCTTGGCCCATCTCTGAGTCGATATCAATTGAACCATTCAGTGTGTTGATCGCTGTTTTCACAACGTCCATACCTACACCACGGCCAGAGATATCTGAGATCTTTTCTTTACTTGAAAAGCCAGGAGCAAAGATTAGATTGAAACACTCTTTATTTGTTAGGCGAGACGCTGCATCATCATCCATCAGACCGCGCTTAACCGCGATAGCACGAAGCTTATCAGGGTCCATACCGCCGCCATCATCAACGATAGCCAGTTCAATGTGGTCGCCTTCTTGAGAGGCAGACAGAATCACTTTACCGGTTTTAGATTTACCCGCAGCAACACGGTCGTCCGGCATTTCGATACCATGATCGACAGAGTTTCTCACCAAGTGAATCAGGGGATCAGCAAGTGCTTCTACTAAGTTTTTATCAAGATCCGTTTCTTCGCCACGCATTTCAAGAACGATGTCTTTCTTCAAGGTACGAGCAAGGTCACGGACAACGCGTGGGAATCGACCAAATACTTTCTTGATCGGCTGCATACGCGTCTTCATTACTGCACCTTGTAGGTCAGCAGTAACAACGTCTAAGTTAGAGACAGCTTTCGACATTTCTTCGTCATTGCTGTTTAAACCTAAGCTAACAAGACGGTTACGGACCAATACTAGCTCACCCACCATGTTCATGATGGTATCCAGTGTTGATGTATCAACACGAACTGTGGCTTCAGCTTGCTGCTTCTTCGCAGGCGCTTTAACTTCAGCTTTTGCTGGTACGCTAGGCTTAGGCTCTGCTTTTACAGCAACAGGAGCAGGCTGTGGTTTAGGAGCGACTTTCGGCGCAACAGGCTCAGGCTTCGCTTGTACAGGCTTAGTCGCAGCATCCAACTCTTCAATTGAAGGGCCGTTACCTGAACCGTGTAACTGGTCAAGTAAACTCTCAAACTCAGCATCAGTCATTAGGTCATCGCCTTCAGACTTTACTGGTGCTTTGGCTACCGGAGCGACTGGAGGAGGTGGTGGCGTTGAGCTTGCAGCTGTCGGGCTTTGACCTGCACCATGCAACTCATCTAACAACTTTTCAAATTCGTCGTCAGTAATGTCACCACTCGCAGCTACTGGCTGAGGTGCCACAGGTGCTGGCGCTGGTGTGTCTACAGATGATGTCGTTGGTGAACCACCCTTACCGTGAAGTTCATCAAGTAAACGCTCAAATTCATCTTCAGAAATATCATCCACGGAAGATGCACTGATGTTTGAACTTTCAACAGTAGGTTCCGGAGCAATAACAGGCTCAGGAGCTGCAACGATAGGCTCAGAGATAACCGGTGCTGGAGCTTCTACTGCCACAACTTCATCTTCAGACTCTGGCTTACAGAGGCGATGAAGTTCATCCAGTAAAGATTGGTCTGCTGGTACTAAAGCTTCCTCATCTTGCACGGCTTTAAACTGTACATTGACTGTATCTAAAGCCTGTAGCATCGTATCCATCAGTCCTGATGTTACACTGCGTTGGCCATTTCTTAGAATGTCGAACACATTCTCAGCACCATGACAAGTATCCACCAGCTCGGTCAATGCTAGGAAACCAGCACCACCTTTTACTGTATGGAAACCACGGAAAATAGCGTTTAGTAGTTCTTTGTCGTCAGGGTTATTCTCTAGCTCTACCAGTTGTTCTGATAGAAGTTCGAGGATCTCTCCTGCTTCGACTAAAAAGTCCTGAAGAATATCTTCGTCTAAATCGTAGCTCATACGTTACCTTTAAAATCCAAGACTGGATAACAAATCGTCGACTTCATCTTGAGATGCAACAGCATCCTCACGAGCTTCTGGGTTCATGATCGGACCCTCTGGAGTAATAGATGACTTCTTATCTGTCTCTGGTGTTGGTTCTATTTGATTCGCACCGAATACGGTGAGAATCTCTACCAGACGTCCTTCAACCTCATTCACCAAGGTAATAACTTTGCTAATAATCTGCCCAGTTAAATCTTGGAAATCCTGAGCCATCAAGATTTCAGTCAGTTGTCCACGTAGTTCAGTACTATCACCTTCTACTTGGACAAGTAATCCATCAATGCGGTGGCATAAAGCTTTGAATGTTACTAGCTCAATGCGGCCATGCATCAGTTCATTCCATTGAGGCCTTACTTGAAGTAAACACTCGTGTAAATTAGTTGCAATTGGCATACAGCGATCGACAGCGTCCATCGTTTTGTTCGCCGCAACTTCCGTTTTATCAATGACATATTGAAGGCGATCCCTGGCGTCAGGGATTTCATCATTTGCGATAACGTTAATACGCTCGTCAAAGTTGAATTGTGTCAAAGAATCATGGAGGTCACGAGTCAGACTGCCTATTTCTTGAAGCATTGGGTTATCTTGAAGATTAAAATTATCTTCATAAATGCTTCTAACAAGAGAATCAGCACCTTGCTGCTCGTCGTTTTCAAGCAGCTCTACTAATTTTTTTGCTTGTTCTAATGAAATCATCCTGAGTCCGGCCTTACTCCGCATAGTTTGTGACGCTTCAGCTTTAGAGGTAAACGGGAAACAAAAAAGTTAATGTCTCTCTATGAAGCGCCTGAAACAGGTTATTATGAGTGCTTATAAACGCTCAAAAATCTTGTCGAGTTTCTCTTTTAGAGTTGCGGCAGTGAACGGCTTCACAATGTAACCATTAACACCCGCTTGCGCTGCTTCGATGATCTGCTCACGCTTAGCTTCTGCTGTGATCATAAGCACTGGAAGGTGCTTAAGTTCAGCGTCTGCACGGACGTGTTTTAGAAGATCAATACCTTGCATACCCGGCATGTTCCAGTCAGTTACCACGAAATCAAATTCGCCTTTTTTCAGCATAGGTAACGCGGTCAAGCCATCGTCTGCTTCTTGAGTGTTGTTGAAACCTAAATCACGAAGTAGGTTTTTAACAATTCGGCGCATCGTTGAAAAATCATCAACAATGAGAATTTTCATGTTTTTGTTCAAATTAGCCTCCACTGAATAAAATCAGTGTTGTTAGTCGTTCTGTGTCCAAGCACTTAACTTAGTGCGTAAACGCTGCATAGATTGGCTTAGTATTTGGCTGACACGAGATTCGCTGACACCTAATACTTCCCCAATCTCTTTTAAATTGAGTTCTTCGTCGTAATAAAGTGAAAGCACGAGGCCTTCTCTTTCCGGAAGTTGTTTTATCGAGTCGATCAAAGCTTGGCGGAATGATTCATCTGCAACCCCTTGAAAAGGCGTATTATCTTGAGAATCTTCATTCGGAGATATTACATCATCAGAGACACCTAAGTCTTCTATCCCTACCAATTTTGAGCAATTAATATCAGTTAAAGCACTGTGATACTGGTCTAAACTCAGCCCCATGTGCTTTGCCACCTCAGCATCACTGGGATCGCGATTGAGAGTGCCCTCTAATTCCGCGATTGCACTACTGATTTCTCGATTGTTTTTATGAACCGATCTCGGGACCCAATCCCCGCGGCGAATGTCATCCAACATTGCTCCACGAATTCGAATACCTGCGTACGTCTCAAAGCTTGCGCCTTTGGTACCATCATAGTTCTGTTGTGCTTCAATCAGGCCAATCATGCCGGCTTGAATCAAGTCATCAACTAATACATTAGGCGGTAATCGCCCCAACAAATGATGAGCGATACGCTTAACCAACACAGAGTACTTCTCAAAAAAAGCCTGCTGGCTATTGTGATTAGCATGTTGATCGTAAGTAAGCGCTTTATTCACCAAATGGTTCCTCTATAAATTCAGTACGGTTCAGCAGCCTTTCAACAAAAAACTCCAAGTGTCCGCTTGGTGTTTTTGGTATTGGCCAGGTCAATGCCTTATTAGCCAAAGAGCTGATTGCCAATGCAGCTGGAGAGCGAGGAAACGCATCGACTACGATTTTCTGTCTCTTAACTGATTGACGTACTTTATCATCTAAAGGAATACATGCTACGAGTTCGAGGCTCACATTCAAGAAGCGCTCTGTGACCAAAGTCAACTTTGCAAATAATTCTCGGCCTTCGCGGTAGCTTCTGACCATATTTGCAACAATTTTGAATCGCTGTACTTGGTGCTCTCGACTCAACAGCTTAATCAATGCATATGCATCAGTAATCGACGTTGGTTCATCACAAACCACCACAACCACGTCCTGCGCAGCTCTTGAGAAGCTGATGACCATATCGGATATACCCGCTGCGGTATCAACCAATAAGATATCCATCTCGTCTTCAAGCGAACCAAAAGCACGAATCAATCCAGCGTGTTGAGCGTGTGAAAGTTCAGTCATGCTTTGTGTGCCTGATGTCGCTGGAATAATTTTAATTCCGTGCGGCCCTTCGACAATCGCATCCTTAAGTTCACACTCGCCAGCCAACACATGCCCAAGATTTCGTTTAGAACGAATGCCGAGCATGATGTCTACGTTAGCTAATCCTAAATCGGCATCCAGTACCATGACTTTCTTGCCTTGGCGAGCCATACAAATAGCCATACCTAACGTTACATTCGATTTACCTACGCCTCCCTTGCCACCCGTTACAGCGATAACTTTTGTTAGTGAAGGCTGGGTTAAGCGACGGAGGCCGCTAGCTTGATCGTGTATCATATTCTCATTCATATTTATCCGCCGCCTAGAGCCCTTCAGAATCGCTATTCCAGTAATGAGGTTCATTCTCTGTCGATTTTTCTAATAACTCATTGGCCTTAGCAATCATGTACTTTGGCTGAGCAATAACGATATCTTCAGGAACTCGTTGACCATTTGCTATATAAGCAACTGGCAATGCATTTTGTATTACCACACTGATGAACTCACCCAAACTAAGCGATTCGTCCAGCTTCGTCAGGATACATCCCGACAGCGGGATTCTTCTAAAGTGTTCAATGGTTTCTTGTAGTACTTTGCGTTGCGCGGTTGCGGGTAACACAAGGTAACTATTGATAACGGAACCACTCTCTTGCATCAATGTGTCTAACTGCTCAGATAGGCGAACATCTCGCTGCCCCATACCGGCAGTATCGACTAGAATCAGGCGACGATTACGTAACTGATATATTACATCGGCCAATTCACTAGAATCTTTAGCAACTCTTACAGGACAACCCATAATTCGACCATAAATCGATAACTGCTCATGTGCACCTATGCGATATGTGTCTGTTGTCACAAGAGCAACGTTGTCTGCACCGTACTCCATTGCAGCACGGGCTGCGAGCTTAGCAACGGTTGTTGTTTTACCTACGCCAGTCGGGCCAAGTAAGGCCACAATACCGCCGCGTTTTAAAATATCTTTTTGTGTTACTGAGATTTGATCAGCGACCAGAGCAAGCAAGGCTTTCCATGCTCGTGCTGGTTTTGTGTCTTCTGGAATGTAACAGGCCATTTGATCGGCGAGTTCTGCCGAAACACCCATACGTTCTAGGCGCTTGATAAGCATCGCTCGCAAAGGTTCGCGACGTTCGACTTCTTGCCACATGAGCCCAGATACTTGATGCTCTAACAAACGACGAATTGAAGTCATCTCGTCGCGCATCGTTTCCATTTCAGTATCTGAACCTTTGAATTGAGTGTTCTCTCGACCACGATCATAACGGGTAGGATCTAAGCGAGGTGCTGGACGTTCTACTCTGCGATCTTCGGCAATCAATTTAGATAAACCCGTTTCACGAGCAAAGGCCGAGTCAAGGCTGCCGCTAGAATGCTGGCTACTCTGAGGTTGATGACCGTTACTTGACTGGCGATTGAGCAATGCTGATAACGAGTCTTCGTTTTCAGCGCGATGTTGTTGCTCATCGTCGGCGCCATGACTGTATTGCTTTAGCATATTCGCAAAGCGCTTGGTCATTGAGCGTCCACCTTCTGCATTTGGCTGGATGCTAACCTTGTCATCATCTAATTGACGACGCCCAGTTGGCAATTTGGGCTCAGACATTTGAGTGTACTGGCTTTGCGTAGGCTGCTGAGGTTTATTGAGTCTGGGACTTGCTGTCGACGGGCTGGAATCGCCATCAATAGCGGCAACAATTTCCACACCACCTGCGACCTTTTTGTTAGACATGATCACCGCTTCTGAGCCAAGTTCTTCTTTAACTTGGAGCAGAGCTGTTCGCATATCTTTTGCAAAAAATCGTTTAATTTTCAATTCGATCGTCCGTTCTAATTAGGCGGCTTAATTACCAACAGCTTGTACTATGCGTATCTGCTTTTCGTCTGGTATCTCTTGGTAAGATAATACTCTCAAGCTTGGGATCGTGTTTTTCACGAACTTAGCCAGAGTCGAACGTAAAACACCAGAGGTCAATAATACCGCTGGCTCACCTTTCAGTTCTTGCTCTTGTGTCGCGTTACTGAGTGAGGTCTGTAAACGTTCGGCTAAACCAGGTTCAATACCAGCAGATTCTCCGCCGGATGCCTGCATGGTTTGATGCAAGATTTGTTCCAACTCGGGAATTAAGGTTATAACTGGTAATTCTGGCTCTATACCATTGATTTCTTGAACAATTAGTCGTTTTAGTGAGATACGAACAGCTGCAGTTAATATGTCAGGTTCTTGACTCTTAGAAGAGTACTCCGACAAAGTTTGGACAATGGTTCGAATATCACGAATTGGAATCGCTTCATTCAGAAGGTTTTGCAGAACTTTCACAACCACACCAAGCTGTAATTGATCCGGTACAAAACCTTCCACCAGCTTAGGTGTTGATCGGCTAAGCATCTCAAGTAAGTTTTGAACTTCTTCGTGGCCAATCAACTGTGAAGCGTTATTCGTTAATTGCTGGCTAAGGTGTGTGGCAAGTACGGTTGAAGAGTCTACAACCGTATAACCTAAGGCTTGTGCGTGTTCACGCTGCTCTTCACGAATCCAGACGGCTTCAAGGCCAAAGGCAGGGTCAATCGTCGGCTCTCCATCTATCATCCCATAGACTTGGCCAGGGTTAATCGCGAGCTCCATGTCCGGCTTGATCTCAGCCTCACCAACCGCTACCCCCATCAGGGTAATTCGATAGCTATTTGGTGTCAGTTCCAGATTATCGCGAATGTGTACTGCTGGAATCAAGAAACCAAAATCTTGAGACAGCTTTTTCCGTACACCTTTCACGCGCTCAAGCAATTCACCACCTTGGTCTCTATCGACCAAAGGAATCAAGCGGTACCCCACTTCGAGACCAATAATATCTACCGGTTGAACATCATCCCAAGACAGTTCTTTTTGCGATGCGGGCTTATCACCATTGGCATTAGCGGTTGCAGGTAGATTTTTCTCTTCTACCTTTGCCTTGTTCTTTTTATCGATAAAGTAAGCCCCAGCCCCAGCAACCACAGCAAGGCTCAAGAAGGAGAAATGTGGCATACCAGGAACAATACCCATGATGCCGAGGATAGCAGCGGTGATCATTAGGGCTTTAGGATTATCGAACATTTGGAAGACAAGTTGTTCGCCCATGTCTTCATCAGTATTTTGACGCGTTACCATCATCGCCGCAGCAATAGAAAGTAACAGCGATGGAATTTGTGCAACCAGACCATCACCGATAGTCAGTAGCGTGTAGATTTCGATGGCTTCACCAAAACCAAGGTCAAACTGAGCCATACCGATACTCAAGCCGCCAATGATGTTGATGAACAATATCAAGATACCGGCTATTGCATCGCCTTTAACAAACTTAGATGCACCGTCCATCGAGCCGTAAAAGTCAGCCTCTTTGGTCACTTCAAAACGTCGAGTACGAGCCTGATCTTGGTCGATCAAACCCGCATTCAAGTCGGCATCGATTGCCATCTGTTTACCTGGTAGGGCATCTAGGGTGAAACGCGCACTTACTTCCGAAATACGACCCGCACCTTTGGTTACAACCATGAAGTTGATGATCATCAAAATCAAGAACACCACTAGACCTACCGCGTAGTTGCCGCCGATAACCACGTTACCGAAGGCTTCGATAACGTTACCGGCCGCGTCACCACCTTCGTGACCATGAAGCAATACCACACGCGTCGAAGCAACGTTCAAAGCTAATCGAAGTAGAGTCGCAATCAAAAGTACGGTCGGGAATGCAGCGAAGTCCAAAGGCCTGCGGGTATAAACCGAAACCAGTAACACAACCATGGACAGTGCAATGTTGAAAGTGAAGAACATGTCCAACAAGAAGGCTGGTATTGGCAACACCACCATAGCGAGCGTCGCAAGTACCATAACGGGTGCGCCAATTGCAGGCATCGCACGATTAGGGATTTTAGGCAGCTTGTCCGCAAAAGGCAGGGAGAATTTCATAAGTCTAGACAGTTTCGCTATGTTGTAGCCATCTCACTAAGCTATTTGAGGCTCAGGTCTAAGCTATGTTGCTATGGTTTATAGTGCATAGGTTCAAATGCACAGGTTTATAATACTAAGCTTTATATGCTCGGGATTTATAACGCTAGGATTTATAATGACTGGGCTTATAATACTCAGATTTACAATGCTAAGGTTATTAATGATCGGCTTATAATATTCGGGGTTGATATAGCAAACACTGTACCAACACTTTTCGTCAAATTATTGCCATCGCCTCTTTAAAAAGAGGATTAGCTAGCCCGCTATTATCAGGGTTCATCAAGCAGAGCTCAAGCAATTGATCTAATGTCGTAAATCAGGTGGGATCGGCATATTAGAATCTTGGAGTTTTGGCCTCTCTCCGCCTCGTTTTCGGTACTGTTTCAGCTGAAATACATATGCAAGAACTTGAGCAACCGCTGTAAACAGACCGTCAGGAATTTGTTGTTCTAACTCGGTAGTGTGATAAAGCGCCCTAGCCAATGGTGGCGCAGGAACAATATAGATGTCATTTTCACGTGCAATTTCACGAATCTTCATTGCCATATGATCAACACCTTTAGCCACTACAACGGGGGCTTTGTCTTGATTCTGCTTATAGCGTAGAGCCACCGAGAAGTGCTCCGGGTTGGTCACTATCACATCCGCTTGAGGTACGTCAGCCATCATACGGCGCTGGGCTGCTTCTCTTTGCAACATACGAATGCGGCCCTTAACTTCAGGTTTACCTTCAGTATCTTTGTGCTCATCTTTAATTTCTTGTTTGGTCATCTTCAGCTGATCGGCGTGTTGCCAAATCTGGAACGGGATATCAATCGCCACCACGATAAGCAAAGAGCAGCTGATCAGTAGAATAAAATTGAGCAAGATATCTAAAGCGTGGAAGATATTCTGTGGGTATACCTCCATGCTCAGTTGCATTAAATCGTGTTGAGAAGCTTGAATAAGATAGATGGCCATTCCCGAAACAAGTGCCACTTTCAAGATAGATTTCAACAGTTCAACCCAACTCTGCAGGCCAAACATACGCTTAATACCACTGAGTGGGTTTAGCTTAGACGCCTTAGGCATCGCCGCCTGCATAGAGAAATTAATCCCCCCGACACCCGCCGCACCAATGACGGCTGCAACAAATAAGGTTATCAGGATTAAGAACAGCGGGAACAACAGGTTCACTAATGCGCCACCCGCAATTTCGAGAAGTTTTGTGGTATCAAAAACTTCTTCCCGACTCAGAGAAAACAGACGTTGCATTGTTTCGAACAAAGCTTTCGCCATCGATTCACCAAACCACATTAAAGCAATCGCACCAACAATAAGTACCGACGCCGACGCTAACTCTTTTGACCTTGCAACCTGCCCTTTATCTTTGGCCTGTTGCAAGCGTTTGGGCGTGGCGTCTTCCGTGCGTTCTTGACCGTCTGACTCTGCCATTTTAGTCTCCTAGCACTCTAACCTGATTAGACGACATATCTGTTGTTCGGTTTGTATCCAGAATAACTCATAGTGACTAAACAAGCCGCCAAGGATATACCAACAAAGCAATAGGCCCACGAGTAGCGCAAATGAGAAACCCAAAGAAAAGATATTTAGTTGAGGCGCCGCACGCGTCATTACACCAAACGAAAGGTTAATCGTCAGCAGCGCAATAATACCAGACAATGACATTGCTAATGCTGTTTTGAACATGATACCCAACCACAGAGCAAGCTCTCTATAATCAACAGAGGTCAAACTTCCACTGCCAATGGGTAAAGTCTTAAAGCTGAACACCACCAGCTGCAGCATTTTCAAGTGACCGTCAGTCTCCAAAAAAAACATGGTCGCTAGCAACATAAACAATTGGCCCAGTACTGGCGTGTTTTGCCCGTTAGCCGGATCCACCATAGAGGCGAAACCCAAGCTTGATTGCATACCCAAGATCTGGCCGAGCATTACGAAAGTTTGAATCATAAATTGGGTGACAAACCCCATGGCAACGCCAATCACGATTTGTTCAAATACAGTCAAGAAACCTTGGAAAGAGAGCAGTTCAATCTCTTTAGGAACAGCGGGGATCGCAGGCATCACCGCAAAGGTGATCGCTAAACCTAAATACAGACGAATACGCGGCGACACAAAGCGTGCACCGGTTACTGTCATCACCATCAGCATGGCTGAGATGCGAGTGTAGGGCCAAAAATAATTGGCTAACCACTCTAGTACAAGGCTCGTTGGGTATTCCATATCGGTTTAGTAAAGAACTTGTGGCAAGCGTTCGATGAGTTCGAAAAAGAACTCCATCATCATTTGGGTCATCCAATGCGCAAACATCATCAACGCTAATAACGTCACGATCAAACGTGGTAGGAAACTTAAAGTTTGTTCATTGATCGAAGTAGCCGCTTGGAAAACAGCCACAACCAAACCAATCAGCAGGCTAGGAATAATTATGGCGCACACCATAATTAGTACCATCCAAAGGGCATCTTGGAACAAATCTACGAATATTTCAGGATTCATGCTTCCCCCAGCTACAAGGCAAAACTGCCGGCGAGTGTGGAGAGTATCAAATTCCAACCATCAACAAGGACGAACAACATCAACTTAAACGGCAACGATACAATCATTGGTGACAACATCATCATACCCATGGCCATCAAAACTGATGCCACCACCAAGTCGATAATTAGGAACGGCAAGAACAACATAAAGCCTATCTGGAAAGCTGTTTTCAATTCAGACGTGATAAACGCAGGAATCAGAACCGCCATTGAAACATCTTCTGGGTTAGTTACTTGCGCACCGGATATCTCAACAAAAGTTTCAAGATCTTTGATTCGAGTCTGTTTAAGCATAAAAGACTTAATCGGCCCTTGGGCAACATCAAACGCCTGTCGCGCTGATATCTGTTCATTCAAATAAGGCTGAACAGCTTGTTCATTGACCTGACTGATTACTGGCGACATGATGAAGAAGGTCAGAAATATCGCAATGCCAATAATCACTTGGTTTGAAGGTGTTTGTTGGAGACCCATTGCCTGACGCAAAATAGACATCACAACCACAATGCGGGTGAACGATGTCATCAAAATAACCATCGCCGGCAAGAAGCCAAGCATGGTCATTAACGCAAGAATTTGCAGGTTAATCGAGTAGTCTTCACCGCCATTGGCATTGGTGGTCATGGTAAATGCAGGTATGCCGCCACCATTACCGGTTAAGCTACCAGTGGTCATAGTCTTCGATTTGGCTTGATCTTGCTGCATCGTACTGATGGTGACCGACTCAGATCCAGCGGTATTCGCAGGAATGACAGTGCCATCTTCAACCTGTGCAAATACTGACACGCTAAATACGAGAGAGCAGAATATGATGAGCTGAACCAACCACACTTTCACCGTACGGAAAAATCCGGCATGGCAAAAGTAAAATGGATTCAAAAATCCGTTACTTGTTTGCATCTTTTTTTATTAGCTGGGAAAGCTGACTTGAAAATGTACTTTTTTCCAGCATCTCCTGAGTGAGAGGTTTATCGAGCTTAGAGATCAGCTGAATCGATTGTGTGGTAATGCCTACCAAGAACTGTTCATCACCCGCTTGTACAATAGCGATACGTTCTTTTGTGCCTACCGGAATTTGCCTAATAATAGCCAAACCTTGTTGATTCGACATCGCAGGCACTTGCATTCGCTTCAGTAGCCAAGCAATAAATAAAATGAAGGCTATAACGAAAATTAGCGACCCAAAGGTGGTCGCTAAATCGAGAGAAGGAGGCGTTGCCGCAAAGGCAATAGAAGGAGTAGCAAGTAGCCCTACTCCCAAGACTCTACGAGACAAACCTGTCATTCCGAGAGAAGAGCCCGCCAGTCTTTGAGACAAGAAGCCCATTAACGCAACTTCTTAATTCGTTCTGTTTGACTAATAACGTCTGTCAAACGAATACCAAATTTGTCATTCACCACAACCACTTCTCCATGAGCAATCAGAGTGCCGTTAACCATCACGTCAAGTGACTCACCAGCAATTCTATCTAGCTCAACAACCGAACCTTGGTTCAATTGAAGTAAGTTACGGATACTAATTTGAGAGCGGCCGACTTCCATTGAGATAGTCACTGGGATATCCATAATGGTATCCAGCTTACGACGCTCATCTTCTGAAATTGGAGACGATGAGTCGGTTAACTCATCAAGTGGTGCCGCGAGAACATCATCAACATCGATTGACGGTGCTGAAGGGTCTTCACCAAGTGCTGCAGCCCATTCGTCTGCTAGCTTTTGATCTTCACTAGGTTCCATTACCAATTCCTATACTTTTATCTACTTTGCTATTCTTCATCTTCGCTATTTTCCAACTCAGACATTAAGTCTTTGCCAAGAAAGGCGAGATCGGTTTTGACCACATGAGGTCTTTCAATTTTTTCAGAAATCTGTACCGCGAGCTTCTCTCCGGAACGGCCCATTTTAACACGATAGGTCGGCAGTTCTTCAACAAACATGGTTGCATGCTCAGGCATATTCATCGGGATAACATCCCCAGGACGAAGTTCCATCAAATCACGCAAAGAGATATCTTGCTCGAGCAAATTGACACGGAAGTTGACTGGCACATCCATGATTTCATCACGCAATGCTGAACTCCAACGAACGTCGGTTTCCATTTTATCTGATTGGACACCAGCATCCAGCAGTTCACGAATCGGCTCAACCATTGAGTAAGGCATAACCACATGGAAATCACCGCCGCCGCCATCGACTTCAATGTGAAATGAACTCACAACAATCACTTCGGTTGGACTCACAATGTTAGCCATACTTGGGTTTACTTCAGAGTCCAAGTATTCAAACTCAACGCCCATAACGGGAGACCAAGCTTCTTTGTAATCTTCAAAAACAATTTTCAGTAGTAACTGAATAATTCGTCTTTCTGTTGGTGTAAATTCGCGACCTTCAATCTTGGCATGAAAACGACCATCACCACCAAAAAAGTTCTCTACGAGAATGAAAACTAGCCGAGCTTCCATCGTAATTAGCGCAGTACCTTTTAACGGGCGGAAGCGAACCATGTTTAAACTTGTGGGTACATAGAGTGTGTTCTGGTACTCACCAAATTTCATCATCTGTACGCCGTTGATCGACACTTCAGCCGTCTTACGCAACATATTAAACAAGCTAATACGCATATGGCGTGCGAAACGCTCGTTAATAAGTTCAAGGGTCGGCATTCGACCACGAACGATTCGATCTTGTGATGAGAAATCAAAATTGACCGTATTGTCACTTTCGGTTTCTAAGACATCTTCAACGTCTTCAACATCATCAACGCCATGTAATAGCGCATCAATTTCGTCTTGGCTTAATAAATCGGTCACATATTACCTATTGAATTACAAAGTCAGTGAATAACACTTTTTCAATTACCGGCTGGCCAACAGCTTGAGTTAAGCTTGCTTTAATATCTTCAGTCGCCTTGTTCCGCAGTTCAACTCTCCCGGCAGGAGATCGTAATTGATCGACCGTCGCCGAAGCGAATGTGGCAAGTAGTGCGCTTTCAACAAGTGGAGAGTGGTATCGAGCGAGAACTTCATTCTTCATACCACGTACCATCAGCTGTACTTTTATCTGAACTAAGCGATCTTTCTTATCGCCCGTAACGTTAAATAAGAAAGCTTGAGGCACATTAACATAGACCACTGGATCGGCACCCATGAGTTGAACCTCAGCTGACGACCCAGCACCCTCAGCCTTATCATCGGAACCCATTAAGAAAAATGCGGCACCACCACCTCCAAGTAACAGCACAACA
Source organism: Vibrio sp. FF266 (assembly GCF_041439695.1). Lineage (NCBI taxonomy): Bacteria > Pseudomonadati > Pseudomonadota > Gammaproteobacteria > Vibrionales > Vibrionaceae > Vibrio > Vibrio sp. FF266. The sequence goes on along the minus strand of NZ_JBGOOO010000004.1, from coordinate 17,781 downwards.
ACCGCGATAGCGATAATGAGGAGCTTACTCTTTCCTTTCGGTGTTTCTTGTTCTTCTGCCATATTCAGCTCTAACTTCCTGTTCTTCTATTAACTAACGGTACTTTCTATTAACTAACTGTTCTTCTATAAACTAACGGTTCTTTCTATTAGCTAAGTGTTTTAGCCTGATACTAGGCATAATAACTAATTCCATCACGCTTTGACGTGACATTCAATTCAAGATTGCTGTTGCTATCAAGGTTTTCATCACCTTGACCATCATTTATACGGTTAGAGCCTGATTGTTGCTCGCCATTATTGTACCTGTCTTGCCCCTGACCAGTATTCTGTTGCTGAACTGAAGACTCAGCAAGCTGCATCCCTTGCTGAGCGAGCATCTCCCTCAAACGAGGTAAAGTTTGTTCAATAACCTCTCTCGCTTGTTGGCTACCGACAGTAAAGTGCACGTTCGCCACATCATTATTCATGGTCATGCGAATTTTCATCTGCCCCAACTCTGGTGGGTCAAGACGGATATCCAAGTTCTTAAGATTCTTAGACATCATCATTTGGACTTTTTCCGCCACCTGGTCGTTCGCTAACTCTTTAGTGAGTTGCAAAGGAGCCTGTTGCGCCGCTTGAATTTCAGCTCGCGTAGGTGCTGAACCCACCGTAGCTGTACCTTGTGCGCCAGCGGCCGAGGCTATCTGCTGAGCAAAGGTCGAATCTTTAGAATCTTCTTTAGCACCGGCTTTGCCCAAACCAGACAATGCCGCGGCACCTGCGCCCGCTTTAAGAAGCGCATCAGTAGAGCCTGCTTTTGTAGTGACTGGCGCTGCATTCATCGCGATCCCTTGCGCGGTTAAAGCTGGATCCAACGTTGCTTGCTGCTGAGGTGAAGCAACATTAGCTTGTTGAGCGGCTGCATGTGCATTGTTGGCGTGCAGCATTGCTGCCTTATCCGTAAGAGCATTGTTTGTTGATTGAGAAGCGGCCTGCGCTGACACTTGTTGTGCAGCCGTCGCTACAGCTGCTGTTGATGCCGCCGCAGCTAAAGCTTTAGTTTCGCTTGAATCCGTATTATCCCAATCAATAGCAGCGGGGTCACCAGACGCGCTGTTCACAGCCGGAGCTTGATTTAGCAAAGCCGTTGCTTGTTGTTGAACGTTAGTGAGCTGTTGATTCAACAGGTCTAAGTTAGAGGTCGCTTTAGCCAAAGCGGCTTGCTCATCAACCGTCAACTTAGCACCACTTTGTTGCTTCTTAAGCAAGCTATCGACAACAGACTGTTCTGATTCGATTTGTCCATTCAATTGTTTTAGTGCTTTGGTATGGGCATCAACCTGCTTGGCGAGTTCAATATCCGCAGCTGAGATCGCTTGGCTCTGTTCGGCCACCGCGGCGCTAGCCGCATTCTTTTGACTCAGCTCTCGGTTCATACTGGCTTCAATTTGTTCTGGAGTGACGCCTTTATCCATCAACTGTCGGATTTCATCATCAGTCAGCTGAGACACACCCTTACCTCCGGTAAGAACAGCGATTTCAGAATCCACCTCAAGACTATTCTCTTGGATTGCTGCATTCGTTTGTTGTCTCGCCTCATCCGTAACGGAGGCTACTGCAACTGAAGCACCGGAGATATTACCTTGGGCGTTATCTACCTGACCTTGCTGAGGCAAGCCTTTGCCGTTTGGCGCTTGATTTAGAGTTTTGTTTGCCTCATCCAATTGACCAAGCAATTTATTGCCTTCATTCATCGCTGCATTAGCTTGCGATGCTTGCGTAGAGCCATCTACAGCTGATGTACCCTGAGTTTGGGATTGAGCAACCTGTTCTTTAGAATCATTCGTCGTAACCTGCGCATCTTTACCATCCGCCTTATCAGCGACAGTGCTATCAGTGCCCGAATTGGCTTTGAGCTTAGCCTCAGTTCCAGACACAGCCTCTGCAGATGTTTCCTCAGCAGCTTTCTCGCCTTCTACTTCTGAAGCTGCTTGCTTGCTTTGCGCTTCGCTTACTTCGTCAGTAGCCTTTGATTCAGCTGAATCACCTTTGTTCGCTTCGGCTGACGCTTCACCTTCGGTAGAGGCCTGTTTAGCATCAGGTTTCGCGGTGCTTTCTGTGTCTTTTGCTGCGACTTTACTGTCACTTTCTTCAAAGCCTAGTGCTTCTTTGAAAGACTCAAAGAAACCTTTAGAGTCTCCAGTTTCTTCTACCTTTGAAGAGGCAGAACCGGAGTCCAACAACGATGACGTTTTGTTGGTCGCTGAATTTGAGGAAAGACTAACATTCATATATACAAGCTCTATCTACTAGCTTTGCTGCCTTGAATCAGACAACAAAAAGAAAGTCGGGTGCTTTTTATGCCTTTGGTGAGCATAACTCGCAATTTGATATAAAACAGAGCAAGAAACATGCCTATAAGTTTTAAGTCTGCCATCTGCAGAGCAACACTTGCGTCATTCGTGAATTAGGTTCAAATCTTCTTTCGGCTATATAACAGAGTCGAGAACTCATCCATTTGCTTTTGCTCTCTTTGATCTTGCAGCTTTGCTTTTTCTTTCTGCTTTTTCTCCATCAACCATTCGTAGGATTTACGCTTTTTTCGTAACTCCATCCAATAGTTTTGGCAGTTATCGACCTGATTTTTAAAGTGGTGTTCCGCTTCTCTCTGCTTAGAGAGCGTTTCATCTAATTGCGTTAAGAAACGGTTTAAGTGACCATATTGGCTAGCCGTTAATCCGGCCTTACCTCGGTCAACAAGTTGCTGGCAGTAATCAAGTCGATATTTTTCAATCTGTTCGACCTGTTCGTAGTAACCCTGCAGCTCGACATTCGCTTGATTCAGCGCCAATACAGCTTGGTTCTCTTGGTCTTTCGCTTGATCGAGAAGAAATTCTAACGCGTTATCCATGATTGACCTTATTCAACACGACCTAACCGCCTAACACATGCTTTAACATGTTGACGCACATATCATAGGGAACCGTTTCTTTCATTTTCTGTTGTAAGTACTCGTCCAACCTCGGTTTCAAAGTGAAAGCACTGTCGATTGCAGGGTCTGTTCCCGGCTTGTAAGCACCAATCGAAACCAAATCTTGATTTTTCCGGCATATAGACAGCACTTGTCTAACGGCTTTCGACATCAAGACATGTTCTTCGGTGGTGATTTGAGGCATAACACGACTGACGGATTTCTCAACATCAATCGCGGGATAGTGACCAGCATCAGCCATCTCACGAGATAAAACAATGTGACCATCAAGAATCGCTCGCGATGCATCGGCAATAGGGTCTTGTAAATCATCACCTTCTGTTAACACGGTAAAGAAAGCAGTGATAGAACCTTGTTCATCGTTACCATTACCTGCTCGCTCCACCAGCGCAGGAAGCTTGGCAAACACAGACGGCGGATAGCCTTTGGTTGCTGGCGGCTCACCCACAGACAGAGCGATTTCACGCTGCGCCTGAGCGAAACGAGTCAATGAGTCCATCAGTAGTAGAACATCTAGACCTTGGTCTCGGAAATACTCGGCTACAGCCAGTGCGGTTTGACAGCCTTTTAAACGCATCAATGGAGACGAATCCGCAGGAGCGGCGACCACAACAGAACGCTTACGACCATCTTCGCCAAGGATCTCTTCAATAAATTCTTTTACTTCACGTCCACGCTCACCAATCAATCCCACCACAACCACTTGTGCGGTTGTGCCACGAGTCATCATCCCAAGCGTGACCGACTTGCCTACACCGGAACCTGCAAACAGGCCGATACGCTGCCCTTTGCCCACCGTTAGTAAGCCATTAATCGCTTTTAAGCCAACATCAAGTGGCTCAGAGATAGGTTTACGAGCTAAAGGGTTGATTGGCTCAGCATTAAAGGAAGCGCGTTGCTCGGTATAGATTGGACCTAAACCGTCAAGCGGATTACCTACGCCATCGATAACACGACCAAGCAACTCCATTCCAACAGGGATACCGCTTTCTGATGTCATCGGTGTCACGCGAGCGCCCGGTAAGATCCCGGTAATTTGTTCACTGGGCATCAAAAACAGGTTATCGCCAGAAAAGCCAACCACTTCGGCTTCCATCTGACCAGACATGGTCTCTACTAAGCATAAGCTGCCAATTGGCGCTTTGCAGCCGGTCGCTTCAAGCGTTAGACCAACAACACGAACTAGTTTGCCTGATGCAATTGGTCGCGACTTTAGCCCCTCGACTTTGTATTGGCTAAGACGGTTCGCTAACTCAAGCATTACTCATAACCTTGATGACGATTTACACCACAGAAGCTTTGAATGACGTTCTTCACGCGCTCTTCCATGCGGTAGTTAACACTCGATTCACCCGCTTCAATTTGTACGTCGCCGCGATTAAGTGCAGGCTCTGATACCAACGTCCAATTACGAGAGTCCAATTCCGTTTCGCCATACGCTGAGCGTATTATTGCAACGTCTTCAGGGTTTAGCTTCAATGTGATCGCGTGACCTGAGATTGGCAATGACTCTACCGATTCTTTCACGGTATCTAGTATGATTTGTGGGTTGGTTTGCACTTCAACATGAACCACTTCTTTGACCATAGTCAGCACCATGTCCACCAGTTGCTTCTCTACCTGAGCATTCATCAGCTCTAATGGCTGAGCGAACTGGTTGGCTAGCCCCATAAAGATGGCGACTTGCTGCTGAATGTACTCTTGACCAGCAGTAACGCCTTCAAGTTTGCCGGCTTCGTTACCCTCTTCGTGACCTGCGGCAAACCCTTCTTCTTTGCCTTTTTCGTAGCCCTGTTTAAAGCCAGCCTCTTGTCCTTGATGAAGCCCTTCCTGATAAGCGCCTTGCTTGATCAGTTCGATTTGGTCTTCAGTTAGAACCAGCTCTTCGTCTTCAATGGCTTCTTCAACCGTTGGCATCCAGCCAGGATCGTAGTTAAAAGCCGTTTCTTTGGCTTGTTTGTTCACATCAGAGGTATAGTCAGGCAGCCCCCATTTCTGAGGTTGGGCAACCGTATTATCTTCTTCAGGGCGAAGGAAGCCACGTTTTCTATCACCTGACATATCAGTACCTATCTATGAGTTCGTCCAACTGCGTTGTAGATTCAAGCAATTACACGGTAGTTAATCTGTGGTTTGAAGTTGGATAAAGAAAAGCCCCAACAATGTGGGGCTCTTGAGGTTTCTGTATTAAAGGAACTCGTCGGCGCCACCAGACAGCATAATCTCGCCACTGTCTGCCATCTTCCTCGCAATACCCAAGATCTCTTTCTGAGCCGCTTCTACATCAGAGACTTTAACTGGCGGCATCGCCTCAATATCGTCTCTCATCATATCAGCTGCACGCGTAGACATGTTCTTGAAGATCTTCTCACGTAGGCTTTCATCAGCACCTTTAAGCGCTTTCTGTAGAACGTCTTGTGGGACATCACGCAGCAATCGCTGAACACCTTGGTCATCAACTTCAATAAGGTTTTCAAAGACAAACATAAGATCTTGGATCTGTGTTGCCATGTCTTCGTCTTGATCTCGAATTTGCCCCATCAAGATGCCTTCTACATTATTGTCCATGTAGTTCATGATCTCAGCAGCGGCTTTCAGGCCACCAATTTTGGCAGCTTGAGCACCCGCTTGACCCGCAAACTGTTTCTCCATGATTTCATTCAATTCAGCGAGAGCTGAAGGTTGAACTTCTTCAAGGTTAGCAATACGCATCATCAAATCAAGACGAACACGCTCAGGGAATTGAGACAAGATCTCAGCAGACTGATCCGATTCCAAGTAAGACAGTACGATCGTTTGAATCTGTGGGTGCTCGTTGATAATGATGCTTGCCACCTGACGAGGGTCCATCCACTTAAGAGAATCCAAACCTTTAGAACCAGTACCTAAAAGGATCTGATCAACAAGGTTATTCGCCTTATCTTCACCTAGAGCAGCCACCAACGCATTACGCATGAAGTCTTCACTGCCCATACCGATGTTGGTGTACTTCTGAATATCATCTAAAAAAGCGCGGTGCACAGCACCTACTTTTTCTTGAGACCAATCCGTTGAACGAGCCATTGCACTACCAACACGCTGAACCTGTTTAGGTTCCAGGTGGCGAATGATACCCGCAGCATCTTCTTCACTTAAACTTAGCAACAAGATCGCAGCGCGCTCTTCGCCTGAGATAGACTCGATATCGACACTTGCGACATCAAGCTCACCACCTTCTGCTTGTTGTGGAACAATTTCGTTAGCCATCTGCCACCCAATTCTTAACTACTTGAGCTGCTAGCTCTGGTTCATTCGCTACAAGTGCACGTACTGCTTTCAGTACGTCCTCATCTTTGTGAAGGTTAGGTAGGTCGATACTTGAACCAAATTCAAATAACTCACCACCTTCAATATCACCACCAATTAAACTGGTTTCGCCGTCAGCACCAATTGGCATGCCATCGGGGCCGTACATTTGATCGTCATCGTCTGCTGCTGGGTTAAGCAGTTTTTTCATTGCAGGGCGAACCAGCACCAATACGACAACAATAATAACCAACGCACTCGCAAACCAACGAACCCAATCATTAAAGTGTTGATGCTCCCAAATTGGTACGTCAGCAACAATATCCGTTACTTGAGGTGCAAATTGCATGCTTAAAACATTGAGTAAATCACCGCGGTTTTCATCAAAACCCACAGTGCCAATCAATACCTGACGTATCGCGTTAATTTCGCTTGCTGGAATTGGGGTGTGAACCACTTCTCCCGTATCAGGGTTCAATGATTGGCGATCTTTGATTGCAACAGATACGGTCTGACGATTAACCGTGCCGCTCTGTTTTCGCTCATGACTAATGGTAGTATCCAGCTCAAAGTTGCGGGTCGCTTCTTTGTGAACCGAACCTTGCCCCATCATCGTACCATCTTTCATCTGAGCCACATCCTGAGGAATCGAAGCATCAGCAGGAGGCTGGTTACTCAAAGCCCCTGGAATACCAGCCACAACGTTGCCGTTATTATAGTCTTCTAATGTGTATTCACTTCGGGTTGCTGGAGTATTCGGATCAAAACGCTTTCTTGTTTGTTCCACAGCACTAAAGTCGAGTTGAATATCAACCTGAGCCGTGTAGTTACCAAACCCAAGAATCGGAATCAAAATAGAGTCAATTTTTTCACGTAGCGCTTGCTCTTGATTACGCTCTAACTCGTGCTCTTTTCGGCGTGCCGCTGACATCGGATCCTGAGAGCCAGAGCTCAAAAGTCGGCCATGCTGATCGGTCACCGTAATTCGCGAAGTTTTCATCCCCGGAACGGCACTGGCCACCATGTCCACAACAGAATCAACTTCTTGCTGCTTGAGGTTCGTCCCCGTTTTAAGTGTCAGGAATACTGAGGCAGAGGCTTCTTGATTGTGACGAACAAAGACACTTTGCTTAGGTAAGGCAAGTAAAACTTGAGCTTTACGTACCTGCTTCATCTGTTCAATAGCTTTAGCAAGCTGTCTTTCACGGCTTAATTTAAGACGCTCTTTCTCTAAACGTTGTGATACTCCGAAACCCATGTCTTGCATGAGGATATCATCACCGGTGTTTCGCTCTTGGTTCAAACCCGCTCGAACCATATTTAGCTTTAATGAGTTATATTCACTCGCTGGTACCGAGATGGTATTCCCTTCAAGAGAGTACTCAATCTTCTGCGTATCCAAATAATCAAGAACCGGGATCAACTCTTCTGTTTCGTAAGCCCCTAATGGACGCATTTCTGGCTCTTTCACCCAGAAAAACAGCATTACAATAAGCGCTACACAGATCGAGATAGAAAGAACTAAGACGACTTGACGAAGCAAATCGAGATCACCGACGGCCATATCGAACTTAGATGAACTGCGCTCACCTAAATCGGTATTTTGCCCTTCTCCATCTAGATCAGAACTTGCAATAAGTGCGTGGTCGTTGCTATCGCTTACGGTTAAATCTGTTGTTTGACTGTTATCTGCCACTATTTACTACCCAACTTATACCGGCATGTTCATCAGCTCTTTGTACGATTCGACCAATTTATTTCTAATTTGGATCGTCGCTTCAAAAGCCACACTAGATTTATTACGAGCAATCATCACGTCAGATAAAGACACGCTTTGATCGCCACTGTCAAAACGAGTTTGAAGATTACCAGAGGTCTTTTGTAATGAGTTCACATTATTGATGGCATTAGTCAGCATGTTGCCAAAATCTGCACCAACCGCTTGGCCCGTTGCAGCAGGACGCGTGCTGGCAGCTTCAACCATCATTGCCTGCATTTCGCCTTGTAAACCATCTATTCTCATTTACTACCTCAGGAGTCAAAATTATGACTATCTATTTAGCTGTATTATTGACAGAGCAATTAACGTGCCATGCATCAATTTGACTAGCTATCGTAATACACTAGTCAGAAAGCTGACACTACTAATTTATGTTCAATTTGGAATGTCTATTCCAGCATCACGCATTTTCGCTAATTTATAACGCAATGTACGAGGGCTAATGCCTAGCTTTTCAGCCATATCTTTACGTCGACCATGACAAGCAATCAATGTTTCGAGAATGATCGCATACTCTTGATCTCTAAGTTCATTTCCAAGCCCTTCGCTGCCTGCCACGACTTTATTGATAGGATTCGCTTCAGCAATCGGCTTAATTTCTGGCGCTGCAACACTGTTCCCTTCAACGATCTGTTGTAGTCCAGTTGCGTCTTGCCAATCCACACCTTCAAGTAAAATATGTTCGCCTGAAATATTTTCTTGCTCACTCAAAATTAGAGCGCGCTGCACGACATTATCCAGCTCACGTACATTTCCCGGCCACGGATAATTGACGAGTTTACTAATGGCTTGCTCAGACAGAACAGGAACAGGCATTCCAAGCTTGGTACAATGACGTTCCACCAAATGCTTCGCAAGCGGCTCAATATCACCTTTACGTTCACACAGTGCTGGCCAAGTAATTGGAAATACATTCAGTCGGTAGTATAAATCTTCACGGAAATTCCCTTCAGAAACATACTGTTTTAGGTCGCGGTTACTGGTTGCTAGAACACGGACATCCAATTTGATGCTCTTGCGGCTACCAAGACGTTCAACTTCGCGCTCTTGCAACACTCGCAGCAATTTCGCTTGTAGGCTGAGATCCATTTCGCTGATCTCATCCAACAAAATAGTACCGCCTTGAGCTTGCTCAAATTTACCCGGACAAGCTTGAATCGCCCCGGTGAACGCACCTTTATCGTAGCCAAACAGTGTTGCTTCCAACATGTTATCTGGAATCGCGGCACAGTTAATCGCAACAAAAGGACCGTCTTTACGGCTCGAGGCGTTATGAATATAGCGAGACATGACCTCTTTACCAGAGCCACTTGGCCCTAGCACCATCACGTTGGCATCGGTTTTAGCCACTTTGTCAGCCAGCATCATTAGTTTGATACTTTTCTCATCGGCAACGATAGCATCGCCATTGTCATCCGACTTTACGGGAGCGTAACGGCTCACCATGTTTAACAGCACTTCTGGAGCAAATGGCTTTGCCATGTAATCGATAGCGCCTTCTTTCATTGCCGCGACCGCATCTTCAATATTGGCATAGGCCGTCATCAATAGAACCGGAAGATTTGGCCAATGCTGCTTGATGTTTCTTAGCAATGCTAAACCGCCCATACCGGCCATCTGTACATCAGAGACCACGATATCAACAGAGTTTGATTTCAATTTTACCAGAGCATCTTCCGCACAATCCGCTTCCAGCCATTCATAACCAGCAAGCGCGAGTGTATCGACAAGGGCTTCGCGTAGACCTTCATCATCTTCGACGATTAACACTTTGCTTTGAGCCATAGGATTCTCCAGTGTAAATTCAGTTAAAACTTATTAGTCTTCAGAAGAAGAGCTTCTTTCCAACGGTAGACACATGGTAAAGCATGCGCCGTCACCCTCTTCTGATATCAATTCCAGTCGACCTTCATGTGCTCGGCATACCATTTGTACAACCGCTAAACCTAGACCTGTGCCTTGAGAACGAGTGGTAAAGAAAGGTTCCATAATCTTACCTTGTAGTTCTTTAGGCACTCCGGGGCCACTGTCTTGCACTGATATCTTAAGTTCACCGTTTACGGGTCTAAAAAACACATCAATCTGCGATTTCTTGCCAGCAATTTGAACCGCGTTCAAAACTAGGTTACTTAAAGCAGAAGCGATAGCATTGGCGTTGCCAAACATTTGAGTCTTTTCATCTTCAACTTCCTGACAATAATCAATCTGGTTGCTTTTTAACGCAGCCTCCACCATAGGATGAAACTCAATGATGAGTTCCGCGATGGTGAATGGCTTAACCACCTTGTTGTCGCCACCTTTGGCAAACAACAGCATGTCATTCACTTGTTTCTCTAGATCATGCAACCTATCCATCAGCTTAGATTGAAAACGCGTTTTTGTTGCCGGCGGCAAATTTGGCGCGGCAAGGTTTGATGCATACAGCATCGCACTAGAAAGCGGCGTGCGAACCTGATGGGCAAGCGAAGCGGCCATTCTACCAAGTGAAGATAAGCGCTGAAGATCGCTCACACGAGACTGAAGTAGGCGAGTTTCTGTCAGGTCTGTAATCAAAATAAGCTGACCTGTAGTCGAGGCTGAAATCGCTAAGCGCACTTTTCGCCCATTCTTCAATGAGATCTCATGCCCATCATCGTCCCTTGGTTCAAAGGCATTTTGTATTACCGAAAACCATTTCTCGCCAACCAGCTCAACCCCGAGAATACGGTGTGCTTCAGGATTCGCTTCTCTCACTTCACCATGCGTATCTAACAAGATAACCCCCGCAGGCATAACATCGAGCACTTGCTTATAGCGCTCAACCTGTTGCTCAACAGAATCTAGGTGTGATTGATTTTCTGGTTCGTTAGATAGGTGCATGTCAAAAATTTGCCTCAAATACTAAAACAGCCTGACATGTACAACACAAGTCAGGCCATTTGCTATATTTATCAAATAGTTAAGCAAGCAACAACTCGACTATGGTTTATCTGTTCGTTTAGCTAAAGTTGCCAAAAAAGCTAAAATGCTAAAATGCTAAAGTGTGTACTAGTTTTCGTTTTCATCGAAAATAGGCACTAACGCTGCAAGTTATATTTACGCATTTTTTCGACCAGAGTGGTTCTGCGCATTCCAAGCATGTCAGCAGCGCGAGCAACAATACCGCCCTGAGCCTCCAACGCTTGATTGATCATATTCACTTCCATGTCAGCGAGCAGTTCTTTCAAGTTAACCCCTTCAGCGGGTAAATCTTGAGGTGCGTTCGCATTGTCAGCAAGCTCATCGTGCTGCTCAAAACTGAAGTCTTCTGAGAACAAGTCAGAAAGAGCATCTCGCTCTTGCTCTTCCTCTGATACAAAATTATTAAACTCTGGCTGAAACTCTGGGATATCACTGTATCTATATTTAGTTGGTAGATGATTCACATCAACCAAGCTATTTGGATATAAAATAACCATTCGCTCAACTAAATTAGCTAACTCACGTACGTTGCCCGGCCAGCAATGCTCCATCAAAGAGTTGATTGCACGGGGAGTAAAACAGATTGGCATGCCACCTTCAGCTTCCATTCTGGTCATCAACTCCTGAAGCAATAGGGGAACATCTTCTTTTCGCTCCTGAAGCGATGGCATTTCAATTGGGAAAACGTTCAAGCGATAGTAAAGATCTTCACGGAACAAATCATCTTCGATCATGTTTTCAAGATTGCGGTGTGTTGCCGCAATCACTCGAACATCAGCTTGAATGGTACTATTGCCACCTACACGTTCAAAACTGCGTTCTTGTAAAACGCGAAGCAACTTAACTTGCATCGCCATTGGCATATCACCAATTTCATCAAGAAACAGTGTACCACCTTCAGCCAACTCAAAACGGCCTTTACGTGCGGTAATTGCACCAGTAAACGCGCCCTTCTCATGACCAAACAGTTCACTTTCGAGCAAATCTGGCGGTATAGCGCCACAGTTTACGGGAACGAAAGGTCCTGAACGACGTTTAGAATGATAGTGTACATTACGTGCTACAACTTCTTTGCCCGTGCCTGACTCACCAAGAATCAGTACGTTTGCTTCAGTAGAAGAGACTTGTTCAATCAAGTGACGAACTTCTTGGATACCAACACTCTGCCCAACTAGACTACGAAAAAGCGTATTCTTACGCGCTGAAGGTACAATTTGAACGCCTTTACGGCCTAAGAAGTCTTTACAGTGTCTTAGTGCATCACTTAATTGCGGGTAGTTAAGAGGAAGTTCGAGTTCACCAACAAAGTTAGTAAGTTCGTCAACCGGGTAATCGTTTTTGCCAATCACCAGTAAAGGGATGTGATTAACATGAACAAGCTTTTCATTCAGTAATGCGAAGCCTTTGGCTTTAATTGAACCAATGATGCAACCGGCCCACTGTAGGGACCAGTCAACTTTGTGGGCTTGTTCAGAGCTGATTACTTCGCAGCTCTCTCCTACAAACTCTAATATTGTGCTTAAATTGTGACGATTTTGAGCGTTATCATCGACGACAAGCAGTTTTGCCAAACCTTGCATAAGTAGGAATTATTGCCTTTATTTTGGTGCGATGCGGAAATTGGTAAGCGACGTAAGAGACAAAACAGAGAAAATATCAATGATTATGATCTACGTGGACAAATCTAGGAAACCAGCAACGAAAAAAGCCATTAGGCTATCTAATGGCTTCTATTTTATTTGATTATAAAAATAAGGCAACCAAGCAATTCAGAGATATGCGATTGGTTTAAACTGGGATGTTTCTTTAAATACCAACATCCGCAGACGTTAAATTGTGATATTCATTCGGAATTTGGTCCCAAGCGCTCTTAATTTCGCGGATAATATCGATAACATCATCAATTGGCTGAGGATCATTTTTGTGATTTGCAGCAGAAATTTGCGTGATCATAAACTCATAAAGTTGATCTAGATTTTTCGCAATGTCGCCACCATCAGACATTGATAGGCAACTACGTAGGCTAATAATGATATCTAGAGCCTTACTCAGTCGCTCACCTTTCACCGGGATGTTGCCCGCTTGCATTGCCGCTTTACCTTGAATTAAGCGCTCGATAGCACCAGCCATTAGCATCTGAACAATTTTATGCGGTGAGGCAGCTGTAAGCTGGCTATCCACTGATACCTTTTTATATGCCTGTAAAGAACCGCGCATAGTAAACCTCTTCTATAAAAACTTTTTGTATTGTTGAACTGATTTGGCAGCATGTCGGTATTTATGTAAGTTTTTACCTACTAGACCAGTCTCAGACTGCATCAGTTCGACCAATTGTCTTGTTCTCGAAATGGCTTCAAACCACTCGGAGCTTTGCTTAACGTCGGGATATGAATCGATTAATTGAAGCACGTTTTGCAATAACTGTTCTCTGTTATCGACAAGATGCACGATTTCTTCAGCATTAATTTCACTAAATTCGAGCTTAGACATAATTAATTGATCGAGCTCACAAAGCTCTTGAAGCAGTTTGCTCATCTATTAGCCCATTGCACTCATCATGCTGCCTAACTGAGATTGCATCTTGCTGGTCGCATCCTGCATAGCAGTGAACTTGGAGTGCGTGCGATTCTGCAGGCTATCCATACGGCGATCGAGTGCGACTTGGTCATCAACCAACCGATAGTTTTGTTCGACCAAGCTCTTCTCTCTCGTACGGATAGAACCGGTAACACCCGTGATCCCTTGAATCGCATCTTCGACTTTTTTAGCGAAGCCATTGTTACCACCAAAGAACTCACCCAACTTATCAAAGTGATTGTTGAGTTGACGGTCAAGCATATCGTAATTGATTTCTAGCGAGCCTTGTCTTGTGGTGGTGATGCCAAATTCAGTCAAAGACTTTAGATTGTCTGGCGCGTCTTCAATACTTGATGAGAACACACCTTTCAATCGTGAATCTGCACTGCGTACTGTACTGTCGCCAGAGAGAGGGCCTTTTTGACCAGTCAGTGGATCGACACCCGCTAAGTCTTTAGATACTTGGTAAAACTGATTATAAGAGTTAACAAAAGCTTCAATATCTTCACGAACACGATTACGGTCGTACTCAACACCAATCTCTGCTGGCGGCTTATCTTTAGGGGTTTTACCTTTAACCGTAATATCAATACCTTCAACGGCATCTTCAATCACATTGTTATTGCTAGAGAGCTGAGCAATGCCGTCTAGAACAACCATAGAATTTTGTCCTGCTTGCACTTCAGTCATACCGCTGTATTGGTCAAAAGACTGTTGAGCTACCGCAAGGTCAGCTTGAGCTTTATCAACCTTCTCTAAGTGTGCTCGCTCTGCTGGAGATAATTTAGCTCTCTCTAATTGCTGAGCCTGTAGTGGGGTTAGTTCACCCCTTTCAACTCTCTTCGCTAACTCAGAACGTTCATCAACCAATTTACTTTCTATTCTGGCTTTCTCGGCATCGAGTTTCTGCTGCGCTTCTTTGGGAGTAACATAAGAATCCGTCAACGTACCAGCGGCAGTATTTGACCACCCTGGAATATCAGCGGCTTTCTCTATGGCTTTTTCGTCAAGCTCAAGTTCAGGCCTAAAAAAAGAATCGAGTAATGTACCTGAAGCGGTATTGTTCCACCCAGGGATTGTATCTTCTGGCATCCCTGAAGCCGCTAAAGCTGCCGCATCTAGCGCCTTCTGACCAGCCATTGCCGCAGCTTGACCATAAGTTAAATTGTCACGGTCAAACTCAGCGAAAGGATCTTCGGGTTCAACGACGGGTTCCGATTTTCTTTCATAAATAGGATTACCGTTTACATCAAATATAGTGTTTCCGTTAGCGTCTCGCAGAGGAACAGCGAAGCCGTCTGGAATAGGGTTACCGTCGGCATCCAATTTGGGAGGAGCATCAGCCAAGACGCCTTGCGCTACTGAGCGAGCATCTTCTAAGGCTTTCAGTCTTTCCGATAGGGTTTTATATTCTAATTTTTTTAGAGGGTTGTTATCTTCAGAGTCAACGTGGAGTTTTATTTGATTGTCTTCACCAGACATATTTGAAGCGAGGACTAACCGTGGTCCTTCTTTATCATTAATAATAGAAGCTCGAACACCCGGATTATCCCCGGCACTGTTAATTGCTCTAACAACATCACGCAGTTTTGAGTTAGCACTAACTTGTGTCTCGAAGCTCTCTTTACCAAGCGAAACCTGCAGCTTACCAGGGCCAAATTTCATGTCCTCTGATAGTACATCAGAAGCCACTTTATGGCTCTGGGCAAGCTGCAACACATCGATAGCATATTTGCCAGCGATCGCTTCGGTAGTCGCGGTTGCAGAGACAAGACCTTCATCAGAGCTTTCTACTGTTCGTACAGCAAAAGCTTTATCCTGGCGAAAGCTTGTCATCAGATTTTTCATCGAATCAAGGGACTCTCTGAGTCTTCCATAGGCACTAATGCTGGTGTCGATTCGCGTTCGTTCATTGTTGATTTGTTGCTGTTTAGGCACACGCTCCGAATCAACAATTTTGCTGACCATGGAATTGATATCCATGCCAGACGAAATCCCCATTGGGCCAAAACTCATTAAACCACCTCAATAATACGACTTAAACCTTAGCCTCCAATATTCCACTATTCGAGGTTTGGGCTGCTAGGCGCCTTAGAATTTCGAGCATTTCTTCATCGGGAATTTGGCGAATAATATCGCCCGTTGTGGTCTCATAAATGGTAACCACATCTCTCCCAGTCTCTTCATCAACCTTAAAAGCAACACCCTTGTTGAGAGAAGATATAAATTCGTTTACCTTCTCCACCATTTTGACTCGCTCCGCATCATTTAACTCTTGTCTATGTTGAGCTAATTTAATCGCCGCTTCGGTAGCCATCTCTTTCGATTTTTCTACCTTGTCATAAGATGTTGTTTCTTTCGGTTGTAAAGTACTCGACGCACTACTACCTTTATCGCTTGCAAATTTAATGCCATTAGGTGAGCCATAAGGCTGGATGTTCGATGCGTTAGATAATATTTCCATAACACTCTCCCTCCCAACTTTATGAGCCTAACAGTAAAACTCCACCTACAGTAGAGTTTACCGTTACTTACTGAAGTAAGTTTAGCCCAATAAGCTTAAAGCTGCTGATGGTGATTGTTTTGCTTGAGCTAAAATAGAAGTACTCGCTTGTTGTAAGATTTGAGACTTCGTCATTGCCGTTGTTTCTTTTGCGTAATCAGTATCTTTGATTCGGCTCTTAGACGCATTAACGTTTTCGTTAATATTTTCTAAGTTGCTGATTGCGTGGTCAAAACGGTTTTGGAATGCACCAAGAGAGGCACGATTACTGTCTACTGCCTTTAAGGCACCGTCAATAATAGATACAGCGTTGTTTGAACCTGCAACAGAAGTTACATCAATGTCGTTAACAGTAACATCCGTTACAATAGCCTTGCTGCTGCCAGGAATCTCTTTACCTTCTGCATCTTTACCAGAGCCAAGACCTAGCTCTTCAGCAAGAGAGCCGCCAAACTCAACATTACCATCAACTTTTTGGCTTGAAGCGAAGAGTTGCAATTTACCGCCTTCACCTACCGAAGCTTGAACATCCGGGCTTTGACCGTTTAGGTAAGTGGCAAGTTCTTCCATGTCATTACCTTTTTTCGCAGTAATCGACAGATCTTGAACGTCACCAAACTGATCTTGGTACTTCATCGTTAGGACAGAATCTTCACCTACGCGCCAAGACGTATCTTTCCCCTCAGCAACGCTATAACTCTTACCGCCCATCGCTTCAGTATCGGTACGCATATTATTCATTGTCAGCATTACTGCTTCACCAGAATCTGCACCAATTTGGAAAGATTGACTACCGAAAGTTCCGTTCAAAAGCTTATTACCACCAAAAGAGGTCGTTTCAGCGATACGGTTAAGCTCAGTGTTTAGAGCAGAGACTTCTTCTTGAATTGCAACACGTTCAGATTTCGTGTTTGAACCATTTGAAGATTGAAGAGAAAGGTCACGCATTCGTTGCAGGATATTGGTTGACTCATTCATTGCACCTTCAGCTGTCTGTGCAATAGAGATACCATCGTTCGCGTTTTTTACAGCCATATCTAGGCCACGACTTTGCGACGTTAAGCGGTTAGAGATTTGTAGGCCTGCAGCATCATCTTTTGCGCTATTGATTTTATAGCCAGAAGACAAACGCTCCATTGATTTTTGAGTACCTTCAGCCGCACTATTTAGGTAGCGCTGAGCCGTCATTGCAGACACATTTGTGCTTACATTAATCGCCATAGTTGATCTCCTTTAGGCATTTTTTCATGCACTTATGTGACTCTCACCTCACAAAAACACATGTTATTTTGTTTTATATACCAGTGTCTCTCTCACCTTACATTGGTACATATCATTTCTCTCAATCCCTTTAACGGCCCCTTAACTAGAAGCTTTAATAAAAAATGCATTTTTTTTCGTATTATTTTCAATGTTAAAAAAAACGCGAAGTAGATCATCATTTCCCGACTCGGTCATTCCCTACTGTGAGGAACGAACGTGATAGAGGATCTCGCTTTTTCTTCTATCAACCAACATTGCACTTTTTCCAAATTCACCCTAGCCAAATAGCAGGCAATAAAAAACCCAGCCGAAGCTGGGTTTATTTAGCGCTCATCTCTCACCACGAGCTAATTTGTGGAAGCCTGACATTGACGATTATAAACAATAATGCACATGGTCAATGTGGCCTTTCAACCGATTAACCTAGTAGGCTAAGTGCCGAGTTCGGAGCTTGCTT
>NZ_JBGOOO010000003.1:0-329864 GCF_041439695.1 Vibrio sp. FF266 | reverse complement strand
TTCAACACTTGGGATTTAGTGTTGGCTACGCAACACCTTAATCCTTATTAGTTAGCCGTAATTGTTAGGGAAATATGCAGGAGCATTGTTTTCAATGCTAATCATTAGCTCGTGTGCTATTTGTCTCATGCAAGCTAGTTCCGCACGCCCTTTGAATGCTTCTTCAACGTTACCATCACTAAAGTTCCAACCAAGAGAGTTACGCCTAGATAAGTCCATATAAGACTCTTCGAGGGATGGATCTACGTGAGCGCCTCCATCTGTATTAGCTACATTATTGACTAGTTCTCTACGTGAGAATGTTCTTCCTCGATTATCTTTTAGTACAGGTTCATTCCACCACTTAGAAAACTCCACCTTTCTTGGTGGAATAGGACCCCCGCCCATTTGAACTAAAGGTGTATAAGACCCACCACTACTGTTAACCGTACCACCAACCAGATTGCATTCTGTAAGAAGATTTGTTGGGCTCAAAGGTCCGGCAGAATCAAAAAATCGTTTATTTCGCAACCCGAGTTGTTCAAGCAATGATCGGGATTGCCCATGATGATGCAAGAGTACTCGTAAACTCAAAGCTATATGCTTCCCTATAGCTTCAAGACCATCATCGTAGCTTTTGCAAGCATGTTGGAGTATTTGAAGCTGTTCTTTTAACTCGATCTTTAAGTCTTCCTTAGAACGAGAAACTCTACTTTTCTTTGACATAATTTATTTATTACCCTTAGAGAGTATGTAGCTGATATTTTTTACGGCTAACGCCCATTTAAGGGGCTGATAATAGTTTGCTAAAATTGTGTAGCGAAGCGAAACCGAGCAAACTGTTAGCAGTCCCGCTTTAAATTCTTGTTAGCCGTAGTGTGCTTCTCTATGACAATTTGGACAAATAGCAATAGCATTTTCAACAGTATCATCACCACCTTTCGCTAAAGGAATTTTATGATGAACCTCTAAATATGGGCTACCATCTGATTTACGCTTAAATGGAGCTGTTTGGTGGCATTTTTCACAATTGTCCTTTGCTCGATAAAGAACCTCTGCAACAACGTCAGGGTTTCGATTATAAACAATAGTCGATACAGTTTTCTGAGTTGGCTTCGCACTAGCAGACTTTAGACGTTTTTGACGTTCATGTTGCGACGACTTTGAAGAGCGAATGACTTTTTCTCGGAAACTATCAAGGACACTGTCAAAAGTCTCGTCTTGAAAGTCTAAAAAAGACATCAATATCTCAGAAACCTCAGGTTCAATGTGTTTTTGAAAAGTAATTCCTTGAGCACAAAAGTGTTTCTGAAAATTACTCCAACCTTTATTTCCTCCGGTAATTACAGGAAGTTCATCACTTAACTTGGTATCATTTAAAATTATATACTCGGATAGTTTGGACTTGTTTTCTAACTCAAAACGGTATGGAAAGACATTTGTAATATCATCATAGTGTTTAGTGATCTCGAACACACCACACAAACGGAACTTTGAAGCTTTAGCTGGCTTTTGAATAACAATAACTTTTGAACCAATAGCAACCTTATCTCTCTTACTTTTACTCGTCAGCCCGTAGCCAAACTCCCATTCAAAATCTTTATCATTCTTCGGTCCGTGATAAGCATAATAATACTTCATTAAATCTCCATACTTTTGACTACGGCTAACGCCAAGCTAAGTGGCTAACAAACCGACCACCTAACTCAATTTGACCACCATAGACACAGGACTCAACCGAAACAAAACCGCCAAACGTTTGTTAGTCCGTCTTTAGCGCCTTGTTAGGCATTTGGTAAATTGAATGACATTACATTATTGCAATGACTGCACTTTATTTGACTAAACTTTCTTAATTCGAGTTTGTCAGCATAGATTGTCTTAGTGCAAAAAGGGCATTGCCCAGAAACTTCGTTTGGATTTCCACCAAAAATAATGCTGCCGCCAGGAGCAAAGCCGATACCGCTGCCTTCAACTGAAACCGAACCCTGCGTGCTAATACCTTGCATTGACACAGCACCTTGCGCACCTTGGAAAGTTGTGTCATTTACGATATTCCGACTATTTCCGGTAGCATGTAACAGCGTACGTTCAGAGTTTACGGTTGTACCTTGTAATCGATTTGTACTCCCAGTGCGAGCTACAAACTGTGAAATATCAGCATGTACAATCGAATTTACCAACTCTTGATAGCTTTCGTTTTCTGTCAACACAGAAAACTCTTCTTGTGAACTGCCCAGTCGATTTATAAATTGCTCACTCAATTGTTTTAACTCTGGCTTCGATTCAATCGTTTTAGCGATTTCTTGAATTGACTCTTCTAAGCTTTCAACACGAGAAACCATACCATTTTCTTGTTTGACGGCATCCCATATATTTTCAAGCTCAGCTTGAAACGCTTTGTCACTCATATGCCTGTCTAGTGCCATACCAGTTTGTTGAATTACAGGTATTGGCAATAAGCTCATACAAAAGCCAAGAAATCTCATTGGTTCTTGGATACCATGCTTTTCCCATAGCCTTCTAACAGAATTGGATGCCGCTTCTATTTTGTTATTTTCTGACAACTTAATTTCCTCATTTGTTATTGATTAAGCGCTTAAATGCCTAACAGTTCTTAGACAGAAAAATTCTGCATTTAAATATAGAATATTTCTATCTAGTTTCTTATGCCATCAATTGTACTAAATTTCGTTCATCTATAACAGTGACTTATGATGTGCGCATTGAAATTCAACAAGCAAATATAGAAACTTTCTATCTAGTATGATTCACATTAAAATCATCAGGTTATGTACATAGAAACAGTATCTAACACCATGTAAATCTGGCGTTCTTCCAGAGCAAATTAGCCCCTGTAAATCCAATGCTTGACCCTATACGGTAAGGTGTATATATTGTCGCCCGCCCAACGGGGCACATCCTAAAATGCACACCGGCCATCCTGCCATCATTCGTGTATTTATATTGGTGTTGTGAACTTCCATGCTAACGAAACTTCGTCCTTTTACTCTTGAATCGGGTGCACTTATGCATCTTTCGGTTCCAATCATTTTGACTCAAATAGCGACCCAAGCGATGGGATTTGTCGATACGACAATGGCTGGCCAAGTAAGCCCTGCCGACCTCGCCGCTATTGCACTCGGCACAAGCCTTTGGATTCCTGTATTGCTGCTACTACGTGGTGTGATTATGGCCTTAACACCCGTTGTTGCTTACCACCGCGGTGCACGCGACTTTCAAAGTATCTCTGTTGAATTCTTCCAGATGGTTTGGTTGGCATTAATTGCTAGCGTATTACTTATCGCTTATTTAGTGAGTGCGAAACCGATCTTAGAATGGATTGGTGTAGCCGCTGAGATCATTCCAATCGGTAGTGACTATGCGTTTGCCCTCGCCTTCGGTGTTCCAGGTATTGCTCTGTTCTACACCTTGAATGGTTTCTGTGAGGGTATGAACAACACCAAAGTACCAATGATCATTTCGGTAGTTGGTTTGTTGGTGAACATTCCGGTCAACTACGTGCTTATCTACGGTAAGTTCGGCTTCCCTGAAATGGGTGCTGTGGGTTGTGGCTGGGCGACAAGCTTGGTTTATTGGTTAATGTCAGGAATGCTGTATTCCTACATTAAAGGTCATCACCACTACAAAACCATTATTAGTTTTGCAGACGCTAAACCAAAAGCAAAAGAGATGCTTCACCTTCTAAGATTAGGTTTACCTATCGGGATGAACATCGCTGTATGTGGCAGTATCTTTGCGGTAATCGCACTGATGATTGGTCGTATTGGTGCAGAGAACGTAGCAGCCGCACAAATTGCACTTAACATCTCGAGCCTAACTTACGTGATTCCAATGAGTATTTCGTTTGGCATTACGATTCGTGTTGGACATGCTTTGGGTGAGAAAGACGAACTAGGTGCAATTGAACGCAGTAAAGTCGGTATCTTAGTTGCAGCGTTAATTTCATTGCTTTCAGTTGCGATGTTCCTTTTGTTCCCTGAGTGGATCATCAGGCTTTACACTACCGATCCTGCGATAAGCGCAACGGCAGCGGTATTGTTGACCTTTACTGCTATGTATCAATTCAGTGATGCTCTGCAAACCTCTGCTAACGGCGCATTACGTGGCTATAAAGATACTCAGATCCCGATAATGTTAGCCATCGCTTCATACTGGGGCTTAGCATTACCACTGGGCATGGTGCTCGGGCTAACAGACCACATTGTTCCAGCAATGGGTGAAGAAGGCTTTTGTATTGGTATTCTAACGGGCTTGAGCGTTTCAGCGACGCTGATGTTAATTCGCTTACGATACGTGATTAAGAAGCGCGATTTACTGCCTTCAATTAACGCAGTAATTCGATAATACTGGACTTGTAAGCCAATACCACACCGGAAAGTAAATACAAAAAAGCGCGTTACTGCCACTAGGCAATAACGCGCTTTTTCTTTTTAAATTGGACTGTATTTATCTGTTTATCGCCAAATATGAACCAGCCACAATCATTATTCCACCAGCACTTTGATTTAGTCGTTTATGTGCGCGTGGCGTTTTAAGTAAACTCGCCATTCTGCCAGCCCCCATCGCAATCAGCATTAAACCGGACATCAGAGCAACCGCCGCTAAAACAGAAACCAAGACGATATCTTGTGAACGTAAAACCGTCAGGTCAATGAACGTCGGCAAGAATGAAATATAGAACAGAATCACTTTCGGGTTTGAGGCTGAAATCAAAAAGCCTTGCGCGAAACTAGCGAGTTCTGATTTCTGACTTTGTTTGGCAGCGAGCTCCGCTGAACCTTGCACTTCAGGTAGGCTCTTAAACATCTTGTAGCCCAAGTAAATCAGATAAGCAGCACCAAGGTAACGAATCACCTCAAAAGCAAACGACCAGTTCTCAGCAATCGTCGCTAGGCCAAAACAGGCAAGCGCAAGATAAATAAGGTCACTGCAAATCATACCTAACGATAGCGTGATGCACTTTCGCCAACCATTAACCATGCCTCGAGCTAAAATGGCAAATACGCCAGGCCCCGGAGTAATACCAAATATAAACATGGCAATAAAGAATGTAATCGCACCTTCTAGTGACATTAGACTGTCCTTATCTATAACCGAACATAATTGATCATGAACGTATCATGGAGTTTCGATTCGGGTAAAGAACATTTTTGACTAAGCGCGTTTAACACAACTCATGTTTTGAATAAGTGTGACACGTAATTTCCCCACCAGCCCCACCAGCCCCAAACATAAACTTAAACTTGAACTTGAACCAGTCACCAAAGTGTTTTTCGTTAAGACACAAAAAAGGCGAACCTAGAGGCTCGCCTTCGAAAACAATGATAGAAAATCAACGTGACAAGATTAGTTAGCGATTGGAGACAGTAACTCTGGGTTTACGACTATATTTCTTACACCGTGGGCGTGGTCTTCGTTAAAGTCATTACCTTCACACCAGCTACCCACTGTCGCGATATTTACTTTCGCGACTTGTGGTCTAACGCTCCATGTTACTTGGAAAGGTGAACCTTTCTCATTGTAACCAGGACCCGTTGTAGAACCTGCATATTGAATCGCTGAACCCGTATTTTGTGGAATGTTGGTTGCTTGGTGCAAACCATCCACTTTAGAGTGCTTAGTCAATGCTTCGAAATCGAGTGCTTTGTCATCATTTACTAATACATAAACTTGGGTTTCTACACGCAGTTGCGGGTTGGTAATTGCATCGTTAAAACAAGCGCCCAGTGTTTCACCCGGTTCAACTTGCGCCGTTGAATAAACATAGTGAACTTCAATGGTGTCGCCGGAATGCAAAGAGCCATGATCGCTCGGACAAACCTTGCCCTCAAATGGTTTCAGCTCAGCTGAACTCAACTTACCAGTGTACTTAAAGCCACTTTGGAAGCCCTTTCCATCACCATTACCAGCGTATTGGGTAAACTCACCACCTTTGTGCTCAGCGTTTTTATGGAAGTGAATATTACATAAATTCATGGCTGTTGAATCTGGTGCATCCGAAAACAGTCTGGTATTTGTTCCTTTCAATGAACCCAAATCTCGTGGGGCTTGCGGGCCAAAACCTTGCCCTTGGGTATTTTCAGAAAGCTTCGCTCTTTGTTTTGCGATAACACCATCTGAGACAGCTTCATGGATTACGTCAGATGCATTTGCTTGAGCAGATAACATCACCATCGCGACGCTTAAAAACACACTCTTGTTGTTCATATTTCTTCCCTAGAATATTGATAATAAAACCTAAACACCGGATGTAGCGGCAAATATATTACTATGCTCACAAGTGAGTATAAGAGTTGTCTTTGTAAGATTAGATTTCATTGCTTACTTTGGGATGAGTATTAGAACCCTCGATGTATAGAACAAGTCAAACACAGTAAATACGGCTACTCCCTTCCAGAACGAGTAATTTCCTACTTTGTTAACTGTCCCCTGACTCAGCGGCTTGATAAGCGATCAATGCATATAAAATGCAACAACGACAAGGTTTGTAAGATCAAAAAGGCGAACCACTTGGCTCGCCTTCACGTCTCATTCTATCTATTAGATTGGTGTTCTTGGTTAACGGTTTAACCATTACCGGTGGCAAATATCCCAAACGTCATGACGTTTAATGCATCTGTCACGCCCTCTAGTGATTTAATCACGGTCTTAGTCGGTTGGTTATGACGAATAAAATAGCTTCCGATGCCTTTTTCACCGCTACTGTTAGCATCGCTTTCAGTTGTTTCCGTCGCTGCTATTTGAGAGGGTTCCACAGATTCTGGCTCTGCATTGGCGCGAGTTATCGTGTCTTTATTTGAATCAAGGTTTGAGTTTGATTCATGATCAGTTATTGGTTGATGATTAACGAACGATTCATGGGAAGGTTCAACGTTGGTCTCAGCACTTGTATCAATTGCGACATCGATATTACTCTCTTCTTCCAAGCTTTTCGACATTGCGTCTTCGTTGCTCAATGTATTGTCGTCTAGCTGATTATTACTCGTTGAAGAGCAAGCGGTTAAAAAAAACAGGCTAACGATGAATGTGAGTAAGTGTCTCACCATAATGATAAATATGACTTCAATAAAACATTGTTCGATTGTAGTTTATTTGAATTCCCATATCCAGTGCCAGAGATTAAGGATTAAGGCGATCGTAAGCGGAAGCAATTTAAGACTCAAATCTAGTAATTTGAAATCTCAATCAAGTTACCGTCAGGGTCTCGAATATAAATAGATTGAATCTTTCCCATCGCACCTGTTCTAGCTATTGGGCCTTCCTCTATTACAACGCCTTGGCTCTCAACGAGCTCAATAACTTCAACGAGAGGCGTGTTAGATATAAAACATAGATCCGCACCGCCGACTTGCACACATCTAGCCTTTGGTTCGAACTCATTACCGAATTGGTGAAGGTTTATCTTTTGATTGCCGAACGACAACGCCAAGCGGCCTTCACCGAATTGGATGGGTTTCATGCCTAACACGCGCTGATAAAAATCCACCGTCACGGTTAAGTCTTTAACGGTTAACACCAAGTGATCTAAATGACTGATTTCCAATTTAATCATCCTTGTTTCGTCGTTACTGAATATTGCATACTAAGTGCTAATTAACGCTAAGCCACATACTCTAATGTTGGACGTGCCAACACAAGATAAGCAAGCAGCCCTACTTCTCACTTTAGTGATTAAAGAGAGCACCGATTGCGCTCCCTTTTTAGATTAATCAGAAGGCTTACAAGATGTTCAGACCAAATAGCTCTTTAACATCAAACAATACGGTCTCTGTTCTTTCTCTCGATACCTGAGTTCCTTTGCGCAAAATATCAATGAGCTGTGCTTTATCATCTAACAATTCAGCTCTGCGCGATCTAATCGGTCGGATCATCTCTTGTAAGCACTCTTCCAACACTTTCTTAGTCTGCCCGTCCCCTAACCCGCCTCTGCGGTAGTGATCTTTTAGTTCATTGACGTAGTGAGCGTCAGTGTGGAATGCATCGAGATAGGTGAAAACGATGTTCCCTTCTACTTTGCCAGGATCTTCAATTCTTAGATGGTTTGGGTCGGTATACATAGATTTGACTGCGGCTCTGATCTCTTTCTCTGTCGCACCTAAATTAATCGCATTTCCCATCGACTTTGACATTTTGTTTTTGCCATCCGTGCTTGGGAGACGAGAGGCATTGCTAAGCAGTGGTTTGCACTCATTCAGAATTGATTTGCCAGCTAGAGAGTTTATTTTTCTCACTATCTCATTGGTTTGTTCTAACATCGGCAGTTGGTCGTCACCGACAGGAATCAACGTTGCGTTGAAAGCGGTGATATCAGCCGCTTGTGAGATTGGATAAGTGAGAAAGCCTGCTGGAATTGAACGGCCAAACTCTTTGTTCTGAATCTCACTTTTAACGGTTGGGTTACGTTCCAAACGAGCGATAGACACAAGGTTGCTATAGAACATGGTGAGCTCAGCCAACACAGGTAACTGTGATTGTAGGCAAATCGTGGTCTTGGTCGGGTCAATACCCACCGCAAGATAATCAGCGACCACATTAAGAATGTTGGAAGAAACCTTCGAAGGATTATGGGCGTTGTCGGTAAGCCCTTGCATGTCAGCGACCAATATCGTTTGGTCGTGAATATGCTGCAAAGAGACTCTTTGTTTAAGTGAACCGACGTAATGACCCAAATGCAAAGGCCCAGTAGCTCTATCGCCAGTCAGAGTGATTTCAGGCTTGTTGGTATTGTTCTTACTGCCAATATTATTGTTGTCGGTATGGCTGTTTGAGTTGGTATTCATGGTGTATCTCCAAGTTAAAAAGGCTACTGGAGATAAAAAGAGGCGACATTTTTGATGACATTCTTAGCTACCGTCCAGCAGCTAAAGAATGTAAGTATTCCGTGCTGCTCTATTGAGAGCACCACCAAAAGAAAATTGAAGTTGAAGCAGAATTAAATTTCATGGTTAAAACCTATCAACAATACAGACGAGCGACAACTGTTATTTACGCGCACCAAGAAAATAGGTCTTAAGATTAACAGGTTATAGGCTTAATCTTTACTGGAACACAGTTCAGTGATTCGGTCACACATGGCTTGGTTAACTGTGAAGTGGGTGTTGAGGAACGCTAGTTGGGCAAGTGCCGATTCAGCCGTGCGCTCGTAACCTTGGGTAAAGGTTGGTAGCAATTGAGCAAACTTAGGAAAGCGTGCTTCTAGCCTTCTATCCGACATAAATTCATCAACGAATTCAGGCTCAGAATGCTCAGTTTGATCCACAAGATCGATCAAACGATCAAGTGCGTAAGATTGAACGAACCGACTGCCCGACAGCTTTTCGCCTCGATTATAACGAGACATGCCGACATAAAGATTGGTTAGAGCCTCACCAATGATCCACTCTTCGGAGTTAGTATCTGCCTCCCCTTTTACTGGTGGGATACAGCACTGAGTATCAAATTCAGGTTGCTGCCAAACAATGCGCCCTTCAGCAAATGGAATATGCGCTAACTCGTGGGATTCAAACACCGCAAATTCGCAAAAGATTCCGTCAGCGTACAGGACTTTATAGCCATCGACGGTATTTCTCACCGCGTAGTCGATTGGGTGAATGTCTGAGAGCCAATGCAAGCTGTCTAAGAAATACTGCTTATGCCCCGTTTGTACTATCGCGAAAAAATCGACATCTGAATACTGATCAAGTCGTTCTGTTTCAATACCTACCGAGCCCAATCCCAGTAAAGCATGAGCCTTACCCGATGCTTCCAAAGACTCCCCAATCGCATCTAAACGCTGTAGTAATTTTTCTGGTGTGTTTATATGTCTTGTCTGTATCACTTTGTCCGTCTGCATTGCTCAATCCCTATCAAGTTGAATGCCACTCAACCTAACTGATAGTTAGAACATCTAAGAAGCTTAATTTATAAAATGTGTGTTTTGGATAACGATCTGCGCAAATTATTGTTTGAATTACGGTGGGATTTAGAGGTGAGAAAGAGTGTGTTCAAGCTATAAACAACACTCTTCTATCATGACTTATCTTTTTAGCAGCTTATATTTGCAACAACTGATATTTACAAACAATTAAACGATAAAAGATTCAGGGTTAAGCCGATGACTTCGCTAAGTAGGCTGCCATTTCTTGTGGTGGCACCATGCCTCCGCCTGTCGCCCACACAAGGTGTGTTGCATTCGCTAGCGTCGACTCATCAATTTCTAGACGAGTAAGGTATTCACTATTTTGTTCAACATGAATCGCACCCGGCATACCTGCTAGTGCAGAAGGCTCAAGTTGAATGCTCTCTGCTTGGTTCAGTTCGCCTAACAATTGGTACATGCGTTCATCGGTTAATGTGTAATAACCATCAAGTAAACGCTCCATCGCGCGCCCCACAAAACCTGAAGCCCGACCCACCGCCAAGCCGTCTGCTGCGGTTAGATTATCAATACCGAGATCTTGGACTGCGATTTCGTCATGCAAGCCGGTATGGACACCCAACAACATACAAGGCGAATGGGTCGGCTCAGCAAAAATACAGTGTACATGGTCACCAAAAGCCATCTTCAAGCCAAATGCCACACCACCGGTGCCGCCACCGACTCCACATGGCAAGTAAACGAACAGTGGGTGTTCTTTGTCGACGACAATCTGTTGCTGATCAAATTGCTGTTTGAGCCTTTGTCCTGCCACCGAGTAACCAAGAAATAGAGTTTGAGAGTTTTCATCATCAATGAAAAAGCATCGTGAATCTTGTTCTGCTTCTTTGCGCCCTTGCTCTACCGCAACACCATAATCTTGTTCATACTCAACGACGTTGACACCATGCTCACGCAGTTTGTTTTTCTTCCACGCTCTCGCATCAGCAGGCATGTGAACCGACACTGTAAAGCCTAACTTGGCACTCATGATGCCAATCGACATGCCTAAGTTACCCGTAGATCCTACCGCAATGCTGTATTGTTGGAAGAAGTTACGAAATTCAGGTTCGAGCAACTTACTGTAGTCATCGCTCTCACACAGTAACCCAGCTTTAATGGAAAGCTTCTCGGCATGCGTTAGTACTTCATAAATGCCACCACGGGCTTTGATTGAACCTGAAATCGGCAAGTGACTGTCTTTTTTCATCATCAAACGCCCTTTGATAGGCTGCTGATAATGCGCTTGCAATACTGATTTCATAGATGGAATGTCAACAAGCTCAGACTCGATGATGCCATTGGTCGCTTGTGTTTCAGGGAATGCCTTCGCCAGATAAGGGGCAAACCTTTGTAATCGGACGCTTGCATCTTGAATGTCCTCTTCACTTAATCCCACATAGGGCAAACCTTGCTCTAACGTCGTGATGTTTGGGTTAAACCAACTCACTTCTTCTAGCGCTATAAGTTGTCTTAACAACGGGAAATCGTTGGTGATCTTCTCTATATTTAATTCACTTTTTGGGTTCAAATCAGTCATGGGTGACCTTCTCTGGTATAGCGCCATCATCTCTGGTACTCAGCAATCTGCGCTCGTACAAACATTTGGTTTTGAACCTATTAAAACGGTATTTATACCATTATTCAATGACCTGTAATTAACTAGGCTTGCTTTGCTCGATACGCCTTGCGACTTAATTGCTCACCACTGTCTTGATGTATTCACTAGGCGATAAACCAAATTTTCCTTTAAAGCGCTGACTAAAACGTCCTTCCGATTGGTAACCGCAAGACTGAGCCAACATCGCCACATTCTGCTGTCCGTTTTGCATCAGATAAAGTGCGTGACTCAACCGAACTTCAGCCAACACCTCACGATATTGCATACCTTCCAGTTTGAGCTTTCGGATAAGCGTGGCGCGACTCATCGCAAAGCGCTCTGCTACCGACTCTAACGGATGTTTCTCGTCCGGTGAATGCGAAAGGTAGTGGCTAAGTTTCTGGCTAAACGAAACGTTTGAGCTAATAAACAATCGATGCAACACGCCCTTCTCGGCTAATTGCTGATACAAACCCTGCAACCAAAATTGTTGGGTTTGTTCACTCATGCTCTGACGATCAAACGAAAACAACGCATTGAGAGAATCTTGCAAACCTCGCTCTGCTTCCACGGTGGGTAAATCCAGTTCATTTGCTCGATCCTCACTGAGATCGAGCATTGCTTGCGTCGGTTGGAAATGAAAACTGAATACACGCGAAAGGAAACGTCCTTTGTGGGGCATGTTCTCAAAACTCAATGACGCTGATGCCTCACACAACAGCAGCTCAGAATGTGAGAGTTCTGCCGCTGAGTCTTTCCAAAACAGGCGCTTACTGCCTGTAATGATCTGAATAATACTAGGGGATAGTATCCTCACATTACGCAGTTTTTGTAACTGCTCTGCACGAAAGATCGTCACTTGATATTGATGATTCATCTCATCCCCTTATTTGCTTATTTGCTTATTTGCTTATTATGTAGGTGTATAAGCTTTTAACGTACATAAGCTATTAGCGTGTATAAGTTGCCGTCAGTTTCGCTTTGTCTAAAGCCATGCTGTTCAACGTGAATCCAACCACAGCCGATGGCGTGTTTTCGTCTAGGTTGAGCTTATCCGTTGGCAATGCCCAAACCGTGAATTGATAACGGTGCATACCATCTTTTTCTGGAGGACAAGCGCCACCGAAACCTACCGTTCCATAATCGATGCGGCCTTCTTTGCCACCCACTTTAGAGATATCGACACCGCGAGGTAGCTCGCTCACTGTTGCTGGAATATCAAACGCCACCCAGTGCCAGAAACCACTTTCAGTTGGTGCATCTGGATCATAAGCCGTGATTGCAAAGCTTTTGGTTCCTGCTGGAGCATCTTTCCACATCAACTGCGGTGACAAGTTCTCGCCATCACAGCCCCAACTTGAATATTCAAACGTCTTCGCCATTGGGTGACCTTCTTGAATATCATTACTCGTTAGTTCGAATGCCTGAGCCGAGCCAGCTGTTAAGATACTAAGTGCCAATACTGATTTAATGAGTGTTTTCATGGTGGTTCCTCTGATTAGGTATGAGCCCAGTATAGTCCCCTCCATCCGCCCAAAAATGACAATAAGTACACAATTATCTAGTTTAATCCATTCAAATGATACTTACTGTATTTTTAATTTATTATTTTAAAACATGACCCACTCGACAATTTGTTGTTAAAGGAACACTTGTTGACATTCAGGTTACAAATCACGTCCAAAACTCTTTAGACTCGCCCCACGACTTTTAACGAGAATGATTGGATGCGCAGGTTTACCTTAGCCCTTGGCTTGATCTTTTGGCTCCCAACTCTAGCCAATGCCCAAAGTTTGCAAGATAAGTGGCAAACCCTGTATCAACTGAGCTGGCAATCATCCCCAATCCTAGTATCTCAACAAGAGTTGGCTCAGTATCCGAAAGTTCTGCTTCATGAACGTAGCCGCTATCCTGATTTCAACCAATTCAGTTGGGACGACATCGCAGCGTTAGCGTCAATACAAGATCACTGCCGAGCGATTGAAAGCAATAACCCTTCATTAGATGACGCCATCGAGTTTGAGCTCGCTTTGTGTCAGCAACAAGCATTGGATTCCATTTGGTTTGCAGCACACTCCAAACGACACCCTGCAGGTGGCAGTTTTGCTGATCGTTATTTAGCCGCTTACCCAGATGTGACCGAGCAGATACGCCCATTTTTGAGTCTTACCAACCCTCAGCATCCTTTATATAGCAAGCTAGAAAACCTAAGTGCACAAGGCAGAGAAGCACTGCTCAGTGGATACCGAGCTTGGCAACAGGACGATGTGCTTTGGTTAAGTGGCGAGCAAGGCTGGAAAGCCATTCCCTTAGATGTTTGGCAACCTATTGCAGAGCGGCAAGAGGTATCTTTGACGGGTGAAACCTGTACTTTTCGTTACAGCAACGTGTGCTTAAGCGAGCCTAGCAATGACAATCTGATCATGAAAACCTTGATCTTTACATTGCTGTTAACGTTGCTTTCCGGACTCGGTAGAGTCTTATACCTAAGAACAAAACAACGAAAAGAGAGGCAGTTCGTTTTACAGCTTCTTACTCATGAACTGCGCACGCCCATTACTAGCCTAGGTCTAACCGTCGAAATGTTTAGAAATCGCTACGATGAGTTTTCTGATGAAACTCAAAGTGCGGTTTGGCGTTTAATCTCTGACTATCAAAGGCTCTCTCAACTCACCGAAAACAGCAAAGTGTATCTAAGTTCGGATCAGTCAGAGCCTTTGTTGAAGCAAAATGCATCATTAGAAGAGTGGCTCGATCATGTATGTGAAAAGCACAATATCGAGTATCAATGTGATTCAAGTGATGCTGAACTTAACCTACCGTATTACTGGCTAACCATCTGCTTAGATAACTTGATTAAGAACGCTAAACAGCACGGTATAGGTGAGGTTTTGGTCAAGGTAGAACTCGCTGATAAGCTCAGGATTGAGGTGCAAGACGAAGGTCACTTCCCTTCTTTTCTGCAACGGTTTGTATCTCGAGCAACACCGAATATCAATCACAGACAAGACAACATGGGCATTGGCCTGACTATTGTCGAACACTTGATGAAACAAGCGAATGGCCGTCTCATTATTCTTCGTAACCCAACCCGATGTATTCTGGAAATTGCTTATGAACACCCTACTGCTGATTGAAGACGACCAACTGCTTGGACAAGGCCTCGTCAGCTTCTTTGAATCCAATGGTTACCAATGCCTTTGGGAGAAGGATTCAGAGAGTGCCAGTCAGCAATGGTTCCGCGCCGATCTAGTGATACTGGATCGACAACTCGAAGACGGTGACAGCTTGCGACACCTGCCGAACTGGCTACTCCTCAAAGCGCTTCCTGTGATTGTGTTAACCGCTAAAGTGGAAGTCCAGCAACGCGTAGAAGGCTTAATGGCGGGTGCGAAAGATTACGTGACTAAGCCATTTTCGAACGACGAATTGCTCGCTCGAGTCATTACCCAGCTTCGTCCGCTAGGTGTGAGCCTCTTAAATTACGCAAATATCCAGATCAACTTGTCGGAACGGATCGCTTATCTGGATGAAAGCCCAATCACGTTGAAACCTAAGGAGTTTCAGCTATTGGTACTGTTTGTTCAGAACCAAAGTCGTGTGTTTCACCGAGATGAATTACTCAATAAAATTTGGGGGTATCAGGCCTTTCCTAGTACCCGAACTATTGATAATCACATACTGCGCTTACGCCAGAAGCTGCCAACATTGAATATCGAAACACATCGCGGCGTTGGTTACCGCTTGGCCGGGGAATCATAATGAAAGTTACTTCGTTAGCCGCACTGATCTGCACATTGCCGCTCGCAAGTCATGCGGCTTGGTTTACTGACACGCTATTGCAGCACACCTATCAATCGTTGCTTGATGGTCAACCTCAAGTTGCGTGGCAAGAGCTACAAATCGCACTCGATCAACAAACACTCGATAGTGAGCTTTGGTTGCCAGTTAAACAAGAGATACTGAGCCAAACTCAATGCGGAACTTCACTAAGACAAGACACTGAGACGAAACATCACATTCAAGTTAGCTTCATTCGACGCTACGGCCTTTCATCGCAAGGTTATCAAATCAAAGTCGCTGCAGAACAACTCAGTGAAGACATGAAAACCCAAACACAACCTATCTCTCTGGTCTCCCCTAAAGGTAAAGTCCTTCTCGATGGACAACTCGCTTCTAACAATGAGTATCAAGAGATTGAGACCGGTGAAATGTTTATCAAACCCGAATCTGGTGTTTATCAACTAAGGATAGGTTCGAACCACTATCCTATTGTTGTCGCTTTAGACAACAGCAAGCGATGGTTAACACTCGAAAGTAAACTCAGCGAACCACATATCGTGATCACGCCACCGAAGGTGATCGACAACTGCCCTAACGCCAATGTGAGTTGGCAATGGTTCGATGAGAACTACAACCTGTTAGGCTACAAAGTGCCAATCAAGACAGCGCAAGCACCCGTTCCCACAGAAAGCCCACTAGGGACTAATGCTAAACACTTGAGTGCTTCGGTTGAAATGTTTGAATACCAAGGTACGATTGAAGTCCAATATGTGCAGCGTGTCACGGTGCCTTTCTAATGGAATGCTTTCAGAAGAAGATTAGAAACTAGGTAATGCAGAAAATAGAGACATATAGGTGACAAAGCACTAGCGCTACTTGGGTGTAATAACCGTACTTACCCTTTACGGAATCTAGATATGCTCAGCGTACGTCACCCACTCAATCTTTCTACTTGTGCCATTGTAGCTTTAACAACAGCTTGTCTGTTTTCATCCAATGCACAAGCGAGCCAAATAACGCTCACCAGTAATAGCAGCGTTAGCGCTAACACCACTACCAGCAATACAGTCTCTATTTCATCGAATACTTTAGAGATAGATTGGAACGGCTTAAGCGTTAACAGCGGCGCTCTCACCGTTGATAACCAACCACAGAAAGTGACGAATCTAGTCATTGGTCTTTCCGATAAAACTAACTCAGCAAAGACCGCAACTTGGACCTTAGTACCTAGTGGGATAAACATTGAGGCAGAACTAAATCAAGATCAACTCACTTTTCAGTTCAGCTTCCCTTCAAATATACAGGTGAAACGTAACCAGCCCGTAGAGTTGGCGTGGTTTGATCTTGCAGAACAACAAACTCAGACCCTATTTCTTCCTTTTAGCGAAGGCATGCGTGTACCTACAAATAACAAGCTTTGGGGTAGTTATCTAGTCGACAACCATTCAGGAAGTAACACCACTCAAGACTTAAAAATGCCATTTTGGACGGTACAACAGAATGATCAATTCATCAGTTATCAGTTGATTAACCCGACAAACAACCAATTGTTCTTTTCTGATGTATCGTCGGATACGTCCTCTGATGAGAAAACCAAGATTGATATGAGCGCTTCACACCAATTTACAACGCTGAATCAATCACAGCCTTTTACGGTTCGGATAACACTTGGAGGTTCTTGGTTAGATGGCGCTAAACTATACCGTGATTGGCGTATTGAGAATGGTCTCTCTGAATCGCTTGTCGAAAAGCAAAAGCGTAACCCAGATGTGAATAAGCTAATCGGCGCAAGCCACGTCTACTTGTTTGGTAAAGACCCTTTGAGTATCCAAGATGTGAGCGACTGGTGGGGATTAAACGCTTGGTATCTAGAGGACTCACAATTAAACATTTCAAGTGAAGCGAAGCGTGAGTTATCCCCTCTGTCTAAAGGCAAAGATTGGTTTAGCCAGTATCACAAACAACTGTTGTTGGACTCTATTAACCAGTCATTACAAAGCTTGTATCCTGTTGCAACGCCAACACTGTCTGATAACACCATAAAAGCTCAACACACCGCTGCTCAGAGCAAGAAAAGCTGGTTGATTAAGCATGCCTCTTCTTATCTCAATGCACCGGATACTTGGGGACAAGCCTTGTCATCAGGCATGGTCAACAATCTAAACAAAGCGGGCTTGAATAAGCTTTGGTTAGGTTTTGATAACTGGATGCCAGCATTCTATCAACCGAATGCAGTAGAACTGGCTAAGCAATCTGGTTATCTGGTTGGAACCTATGACTCCTACAACACAGCCATCCCTGCGAAGCTCAATGACAACTGGCTAACCGCCCAATTACCAAAACCGATGCGTGAAAGTTGTGCGATTGAAATGGCGGATGGCAGCCTAAAAAAAGGGTTTCGAGGAAACGGTTTTTACTTGAACCCGAATTGCCATTTGGATTATGTAAAACAGCGCGCCGTAGACATCATGCGTTTTGGTCACTTCAATAGCCTGTTCCTAGATGTTGATGCGACTGCGATGGCGCGTGAGGACTACAGCGATAATAGCAGTGAGACGGATATGCTTTCTGCCTTCAATAACCGAATGCAGTGGTTAAGCGATCAACCCGATTTGGTGCTTGGTTCTGAAGATGGTAATAGCCTGACGACAAAAGGCATCGCTTTTGCACACGGCTTAGAAACGGTCGGCTTTGGTTGGTCAGACAAAGAGATGAAAGAAGACCTACAATCACCTTATTACTTGGGTCGTTGGTATCCAGACCATAAACCTGACTTTTTCTTCAAGTCAGCTAAGGTCAAAGAACCCTACAAGTCATTGCTGTTTTCGCCTCAATACCGAATTCCACTATACCAAACCGTATTTCACGACGAAGTGATTAACACACACCACTGGCATTCAGACAGCTTGAAATTCACCAATGTGAAAGCCCATCGTGATTTGACTGCCATGCTTTACAACACGCCAGCCATGGTTCACTTAACACGAGATGAAGCGTTATCGAGCTCAAGTCCAAGGCTTAAGGCTTTGAAGCACTATCAAGATGGATTTGAGCCAATACATGAGCAGCTATGGGATAAACAATTAGTCGATTTCATATGGTTAGACAAAAGCGGCGAAGTTCAACAAACCGAGTTCAGTGACGGGAGTAAGATCATTGCCAACTTCTCTAACAAGGCATTTCGTTACAACGGTATCGATATTGCTGCCCTATCGGTCAAAGCTATATTGGCGAATGGGCAAGTCGTCGACTGGCAGCCCAATCATAGTTAGCTTCGATACGGTTTAGACAAAAACGAATAATAGGAAGCTTAAGCACTTATTTAACCGCTAATGTTCAGCCCGTTACTTGTGCTTCCTATTTTGAAAAGCAGTCAGTAGATAGTCGATAAAGACCTTCTTACGTTTCGGCATCAACTGTCTGTCTGCATACACTAGGCTTACTGAAACTTCTGGCATCTCATATTCAGGTAACAAGCGAATCAGCTTACCTGTCTTGAAGTGTTCCCGACAAATGAATTCAGGAAGCACCGCCAAGCCGAGCCCATCCACACACGCTGTTAGGCATGCCGTGATGGTATTCACCCGCAACTGACACGGTAGATCGATCAAAATCGACTCACCGCCTTCTAATTGCAAATGCCACTTAGGTAGACGTGCCGCCTTGTTCACGACCTCAATCATCCTAAATGGAGGCTTAAGGTCATCGGGTGAAGAGATTTCACCGAACTGTTCTAAATACTCAGGGCTGGCTACCAATACACGCTTCGATGTTGTGAGGTAACGAGAAACCAAGCTCGAGTCCACTAGCTCACCAATTTGTGCGTAAAGATCGATCCCCTCCGCAATGATGTCGACTTCTCGATTCGATAGTTCTAAGTTCAAAGTCACGTTTGGGTGCTCTTTTAGGAAACTGTGGATGTATGTGGCTAATACTTGATGCCCCAATTCGACAGGCAACACAACATTCAACTGCCCTCGGATCAAATCCTGATTGGCAGAAACCTCTAACTCAGCTTGGTTCATGATCTCTTGCATCTGCATGCTCGACTGATAAAAGCGCTCACCCTCTGGCGTTAAAACTAAACTTCGTGTCGAACGAGTGATCAACCTCACACCTAGGTGCTGTTCCAGCTCGTCTAGCTTTCGGCTGACGGTCGACTTGGTCATGTTCAATGCTTCAGCTGCGTGCGTGAAACTCCCACAATCAACAACTTGTGTAAAAACAGTCACAGCATTTAAGTCCATCGTACTTCTCCCAAAGCCCTATTAGTAAGATTCACGCAACAGTGTTTCCCTTTTTTCCTATCTTATCAATCAATCGAATTCATTTACAATTCGTTACATCTAAATAAAAACAAAATGAGAAATAAAAAATGACAGAGAACAACAACGCTTCGCAATCAGTAAGCACAAAAAAACGTAAAAAAGCTCCGCTTATTGCTACTGCGATCATGCTGTCATTAGGCCTAGCTGGCGCCGGATATTGGTACGGCTATGGCCAATACTTTGAATCTACCGACAATGCCTACCTACAAGGCGACATCACGAATATAAGTCCGAAGGTGTCGGGTTATATTGTTAAGTCTTACGTGAGTGATAACCAATCGGTTAAACAAGGTGACTTGTTGGTTCAAATTGATGATCGTGATTACCAATCGGCACTTGCTCAGGCGAATGCGCATTTAAGCGTCGTTCAATCAAGCGTACACAACCTTATCGCTCAACAAACGTTACAACGTAGCCAAATAAATCAAGCCGAGAGCCGTGTTGATTCCGCACAAGCTGAATACGAGCGTGCAATCCAACAAGTAGTGCGT
Source organism: Vibrio sp. FF266 (assembly GCF_041439695.1). Taxonomy (NCBI): domain Bacteria; kingdom Pseudomonadati; phylum Pseudomonadota; class Gammaproteobacteria; order Vibrionales; family Vibrionaceae; genus Vibrio; species Vibrio sp. FF266. The sequence goes on along the minus strand of NZ_JBGOOO010000003.1, from coordinate 309,764 downwards.
TCTCGTAGCTTATTAAAGCGTAACTATGCTTCGCAAGATGAAGTCGACAGCATGGTCGCACAACAAAAAGTCACCCAAGCAGAACTTGAAGAAGCGAAAGCAAACCTTGTCGCAAGTAATGATCAACTAATCGTGATTGCGAGTGAAATCGAACAAGCAAACGCATCCGTGACTGAAGCTCAAGCACAAAGAGATCAAGCACAACTTAACCTTGATTACACCAAGGTTTACGCGCCAGCGGATGGCGTGATTGGTAAACGTAGCGTCCGTGAAGGCTTGCTGATTCAAGCAGGCGCGCCACTTATGAGTTTGGTACCAAACAACCAAGTGTGGATTGAAGCTAACTTCAAAGAAACACAGCTAAGCGGCATTCACAAAGGCCAAACGGTAGAAGTCGAACTGGATGCCTTTCCGGGACAACCACTCGAAGGCGTTGTCGACAGCTTCTCCCCTGCAACTGGTGCAAAGTTTGCGCTACTGCCGCCAGAAAACGCGACCGGTAACTTCACTAAAATCGTTCAACGTGTGCCGGTGAAAATTACGATTCCAGATCAGCAAGAGTTGAAAGGTCGACTGCTTCCTGGTTTGTCTGTGGTAGCGACCATCGATAAACGAGGCTAGACCATGAGTAACGCTGGGGTAGTCACCCAAACTAATGATGATGACGAGGTTTCGAGACGCCATTGGATCGCCCTATTTGGCGGCTTAATCGGCGCGTTTATGGCGATCTTGGATATTCAGATCACCAACTCGTCTCTCAAAGACATTCAAGGTGCGCTATCTGCCACCTTGGATGAAAGCTCGTGGATTTCTACGTCTTACCTAGTCGCAGAGATGATCGCTATCCCACTCAGTGGTTGGCTTTCTAAAGCGCTCGGTAAACGCCGTTATATCACGTGGACGACGGCCATTTTCACCATTTCATCTTTGTTATGTTCGTTCTCTTGGAATATGACCTCGATGATCGTATTCCGAGCGATGCAAGGCTTCAGTGGTGGCGCTTTAATCCCGCTTGCTTTCTCGTTAGTGATTCAGTTATTACCTGTTAACAAACGTGCTGTGGGTATGGCACTGTTTGGCGTAACCGCGACCTTTGCTCCATCGATCGGCCCAACATTTGGTGGTTGGTTGACGGAGAACTTCTCGTGGCACTATATTTTCTACATTAATATTCCGCCTGCTTTGCTTGTGATCACCATGATCCGATATGGCTTGGATGATGAAAAGCTCGACCTTGGCACGTTGAAAAAAGCCGATTGGTTTGGTATCGCCACCATGGCGTTAGGGCTAGGTTGTTTAGAAGTGGTACTAGAAGAAGGTAACCGGGAAGAGTGGTTCAGTTCGAGCTTTATTATTGGCTTGAGTATCGTGTCGGCGGTGAGTTTGGTTTACTTCGTGATAAACGAACTCCAACACAAAAAGCCATTGGTTAACCTGCGGCTATTGCGGGATGGGCAGTTTGCTATGTCTTGTATCGCCTATTTGATTTTGGGGATGGCGTTGCTTGGCTCTATCTATGTGCTGCCGATGTATCTCACTCAAATTCAGCAATATAACGCGATGGAAATTGGTGAAGTGCTAATGTGGATGGGTTTCCCACAACTTCTGATATTCCCAATTGTGCCCAAGCTAACACAGATCATTAAGCCTAAGTACTTGGTGACCTTTGGCTTCGCAATGTTCGGTTTCAGTTGTTACGTGAATACGCACATGACAATCGATTTTGGTGGCCAACAGCTGATTTTGTCTATGGTTCTGCGTGCTATCGGTAGCCCATTTATTATGGTTCCGCTGTCTTTGGTTGCCATGAAAAACATCAGTAAAATGGACACGCCAGACGCATCAACGTTAACCAACGTAATGCGCAACCTAGGGGGTGCTTTCAGCATCGCGATTATCGCTACGCTACTCGACAACAAAACCCGTGAGCATCTGGCTCACATCAAGGAGTCGTTACCTTCCGTGAGTCAACTTGGTTGGCAGACGCTTCAGCAACAACAAGCATTTTTCATTCAGTCAGGAAGTGATGCCGCAACGGCGATGCAACAAGCGCAAGCAAGCTTACTTGGTACAATGCAACGTGACGCTGCCATCATGGCTTACAACGATGTGTTCTTAATGATGACGGCGTTCTTAGCTCTAGCTGCAGTATTGATTTTGAGCATGCGTGATTAGCGCTAGTTTTTTAGTTAGTAAAGCTTCAAAAAAGGCTACATTTCGGATAAAAAATCGAGTAAGAAAACAGAGAGGTAAGCTTATCGGCTTACCTCTTTTTTATTTCTAAAACACGGATAACCCCACAAAAACAAGGTAAACGTAGACTGCGTTTGAAGGCTTTCATAAATGTTATCGAATACTCTTTAATTACCAATAGTTTATTGAGTGTTTGTATGTGATATAGGCACCTTGACAATGTGCAACCTGACACCTAAATTAAACATAACATTTGGTATTGAGGAAAATGGATTTGACCTTACCAACAGACCTGCGGGTTTTGATTGTCGACGACTCTAAGAGCGCAACAATACTTATTAAGCAGCAACTCTCGAGCTTGGGCATTTCACATGATTGCATCTTTATTGCGACCGATTATCGACAAGCCATCAAGGCGGTTGAGACGCACTCTTTTCATGTACTCCTCATCGATTACCACTTAGAACAGTCTTTTACTGGCTTTGAGCTGTTGGGGATTCTGTATCGAAACAGGCTCATCGATCATACAGTCGCCACGATTCTTGTTTCTGGGGATATGCGTCAGGAAACCGTATTGACCGCCCTTTCTGGCGAAGCACATCACTTTGTTTCTAAACCGATCAATACTCAATCTTTAGGCAAGAAGATTCAAAGTGCTGTGTCCGTTTCGAAGAAACTCACTCAACTGAATGACTTATATCCGGTCACTAATCTGGAACGATTGACACAAGCGTTGGCGATCTCCCCTAATGGCAATAGCGTTCAGTTTGAAGCGACGTTGATTGAACACTTAATTGGAGGCAAAGAATGGGATTTGCTTTCAAGCACAATCAACAACTCGAACACGAAAATGCACCCGACTAAATTAGTCGCAGAGGCATTAATTCTAGACAGCTTGGGTAAACCGAACCTAGCCATAGAAAAGCTCCACAATTACCTGATTGCTCAGCCGTTGTCATTAAACGTTATTGATTGTTTAAGCTGCATTTATGAAAAACATAATATGTTACTGCCCGCACTTAAACTGGCCATAAGAGCGTTTGAAATGACGCCTAGCATCAGTCACCGTGCGATAAGAGCAATCGACTTGGCAGAAAACGTCGACAACACCCTGATGCTTATCAAGCTTGGTGAGATGTACGCGACGCATATATCGTCTGCCGACATTGATATTATTCATTCCATTAGCGCTCACTTCAGTTCATTAAAGGCGACCTACCAACGTGAGACACAATTAAAGTACAAACGTATTCTGTTGGAACATGCTAATCAATTCACAGAGTTGGTAAACCTCAAACTTCCGGTAAAACAACAGCAACAAGTTCTGGCCAGCCTTGCCCTATTTCAAAGTAATATTTTACTCATTGAGAACAGCCCTCAAGTTGCTCACAAGAAAGTGATTCGAGCCTCGACACTGTTAGCAAATAACTTTTACAACCAACCCACTCACTTATTGCTTCAATTGCTGCATCTTTTAACTCACTTTGGCGAGTACTCCCTGTACCACTTAGTTGCTGAGTGCTTAAAAGCTCGAGGGGAGACAATAAACCATCAACTCGAATCACAAGATGTAGACCCTTCTACTTGTGTAAATATCGAAAATTCCGATTCCATCCAAGAACTAAAGGACTACATTCACAATTACCCATATTCAATTGCGGCGAAACTTGACTATATATATGCCGTCCATAAAGCTCATATAGAAGAAAACCTTAGACACGAATACTTGAAACAGCTCGCACAGCTAGAGCTTCCACCAAGATGGAGCCAATGGCTCAGTGATTCATTAAGATCTGGTTTTTCTACTAAGCCGCCCAGCCCATTTTCAACATACAGCCGACAGGAGTCTATATGCTAGATTTTGATGCCTTAAATGCCTACTTAGATAATGACAAAGAAGTGATTTTCGCTGTGTTGTCTGTGTATCAAGAAGACCATGGCAATTCATTAGAAGAGATACAAGAACTGGTACAGCAACAGGATTGGGGCAAGCTTCATTTTACCGTGCACACATTAAAAGGCATATTAGCCAGCTTCGGCGAAGAAACCGCCACCGTGGCCTTAGAAAGAGTCGAGCAAAACACACTTAATAAGCTTGCACCTCAAGATGATGATCTTTCTGTTATCTACAGCGAAATGAAGATCATCAACAAACAAATCGATGAGGTGCTCAGCACTTATTAGTCAACTCACTGAGCTTTTAGTATTCCGTAACAGCTTTTAGTCTCCACTAATAGTTTTATAGTTTTACGCAGCAAACAATGTCAGCTGAACAGGTTAAAGAGCTGAGGTACTTTGGCAACATGGAACCTCGACTCTTGCCACGTTCTCCTCATTTTCCCTATCAATTATATAGCCGCCCGCTCCTATAAATTCACTCGGTTTATCTACATACGCCAATGCATAACACATACTTTATAAGCTATGCATGTTCATGTTTCCTATGAAAAACCGACACGTTCGATGAGATGTAAAATGGTTAAATACTTGTAGATCTTTTTGTGACGTAAGTATACGAAATTGCATTTTATTTATTGGTAAAGAAGAAACTGTTATCTACACTCTAATGAAACCAAGCGTTAATCACTTGGTGGCATAATAATAAAATAAATAAAACGTTCAGTCGGCTAAAAAAGGACAAGGAAATGAACAATGACAGTTTTGCTGCGTTTCAGGGGCTCACGGATGACACACCCATTAAAGAATCATTTTCTACCACTGCAGAACCTTATGCTCACTATCTAAAGGATATCGTGGGGATTGATCTGCTGTCGCGTGAAGATGAGGTGTATTACGCAAAATTGAATCGCGCTGGTGACAAGCAAGCACGTGACATCATGATCGAATCAAACCTGCGACTTGTTGTAAAAATCGCAAAGAGTTACCTAAAACGTAAAGGCAACAACTTCACGCTGCTCGACCTGATCGAGGAAGGTAACATCGGCTTAATCAAAGCAATCGATAAATACGACCCCGAACCCGGTTATCGCTTTTCGACTTACGCCGTATGGTGGATTCGAGAGAATATTGAAGCGGCATTGATGAATAAAGGTCGTACTGTCCGATTGCCCGCCCACGTATGCAAAGAAATAAATAGCCTCGCGTCCAAGAAGCTCGATGTAAGTAAAAAAATGAGTAAAGAGATTTCTATTTCAGAGTTGTCAGACAGCTCTGGCGTTAAGGCAAAACGTGTCGACCAACTCGTGGCGCTTAGCGGGTTTATTGACGTGACAACAACGGTTGGTATCAGCCACGCACCAATAGTACTTGAACAGTGTGAAAGTGAGTATATCCCTGACCCGCAAAAAGATTGTGAAGATCAGTCTTTTACCCAAGCTCTAGAGCAAATAATAAACACACTGCCACCCAAATTACAGAAGGTTCTCATTCACCGTTTTGGTTTCTTTGATAACAAGGTGAAAACACTGTCTGAGGTGGGACAAATGCAAGATGTGAATGTTTCTAATGAGCGTGTTAGACAAATGCAGAAAGAAGCAGTCGAGAGAATTCAAAAACGACTCAAATTTGATGGTTGGGTGTAAGTCTCAACCCTACTGATAAGTTATAACGACAGGAAAGAACAATAACGTTAGACAAAAGCATCGTTAATTGAGAGCAACAACGTTAATTAAAGAAAGAACCTTAAGGGTGAGCCTCAAAGCTTGCCCTTTTTGTTTGCCTAATTCGGTAGAAAAACAAAAAGATCGTAAGCACACGAACCCTAAATGGCTAATCGCTATTGGCAAATGCCACAGCATTCACTTACCTTAAAGAAGTGACTCGCTCACTGCGTAAAATGAGATAATTGATGTAAGTGGTTTCAAGGCAATCTTGTTCCCACACAGATAAAATCCGCTTAGCCGCAAAATAATAATCTTTGTTTCTCAACAGCATCCCAACAGTGCCGCTGAGCTTTTCAAATCGAACGTGATCGATCGCAGAGATGTAGTCATCTTCACTTTCAATAATGGGTGCTAAACCATCAGTAAACCAATTATTCAATATTTCTCGCATCTCTAATTCGGACTCAGGCACATCCACACTCGACAACTCACGATGTTGAGGTGGTGGTACGATGTACTTCGACGCTTGCGGTGAACTGACATAACGATACATGTCGTCCCTCCTTTCTAACTAACTCTTCTAATAATTAAGGACATTTTTATCTGTTCTCAAGTTTATTTAGCGAAACAAAACAAATAAAAAAGCCATGCATCAATAACTCTACATGGCTTTAATGAGGGCAACTTTACGCCGCCCTATCTACTTGTTGGTTTAGACTAAATGTCGGTTCAGACTAAAACTAAGCCCTCTCGATTAAATCGAGCTTTGGTCGAAGTCATTGCCTTGATCGGTTCCAGTTTGAGAATCTGAATCGAAGCTTCCAGAGTCATCCGTGAAGTCAACACCTTGATCTTGACCACCTGAACTTGTCCAGTCGCTGCCTCCAGATTCCATACCTGCCATGTCCGGTTGCTGCTCTTGAGTAGAACCTTGCATGGTGTATTGATCATCGACCTCAACTTCAACAGAACCGCTTGCTCCGTCTATTGAGCTACCCAACTCGTCGTAACCTTGGAATTGGATTTCGCTAGTCCCTTCGTAACCTTCTGGAAGTTCAACGGATACCGGTTGCTCTAAGTTGCCACTGATTGTGAAGCTACCATCACCGTTATCCAGTGCGTTGCTCACAGTGGAACCCTCAGGTAAGCCCGACATATCAGCGTAATCAACCGATTCGTTACCACTCACCTCATCTGGAATCGAGATAGAGATGGTATCGCCCGGTGCCGCGGTTACATCTGCTGTACTGTCTTCAGTTTCAGCATCTTGAGCTTGGTCATCAGCTTGTTGAGCCACTTCCACTTGCTGGTCTTCTGTTACTTGAGCAGCTTGAACTTGTGGTTCATCACTTTGTACTGAATCATCGGCTACTTGGATACTTAAGCTATGGCTCGACACCTCACCACCATCGTTAACGTCAACATTCATCGCTAAATTGCCATCGAAGTCCTCGTTCGGCCAATAAGTCCACTCACCTTCACCAGATTCCGCAAAGAAGCCTGCATCGTTCGCGTCTGCAACATCAACAACTTGTGCAGAATCACTCACGCCTAACTCATCCACCAGCTGTGACTCGGTGATAGTTAGTGAACCATCATCAGCTAAGGCATAACCTTCACTCGCCGCTGCTTCATCGCCACCTTGGATATCCACATTGAAGAAGCTTTCGATGCGATTTTCGCCATCGGTCGCGATAAACCCAACTTGAACATCGCCGGTATAGTCTTCAGCAGGTGTGAATTGATAGTTACCTTGGTTATCGCTCTCAATTACACCCTGACCTTCCATCAAGCTTACTGACTCAATGCTCAAGCTATCGCTTTCTGCATCGCTCAGGTTCGCTAACATGTCTTCATCAGTGAACGACAAGGTTGCATCCGCTGCGATTTCCGTCGTCATGATACTGTTAACTTCTGGTGCTGTATTCTCTTGCGAGTCGCCTTCTTTCACGACTACGCCAGTTTGCTCGTCATGAAGCACGCCATCTTTATCAACCACGTAAGCTATATCTGCTTCGCCGGTGAAGCCTGGTGCTGGTGTGAACGTCCAAGTGCCATCGCCATTATCGACAATCTCACCTTGGCTGCGGTCGGCAAGATGAACCAGTTTCACTTCATCATCGCTGTCAGCATCCACATTCTCAGCCAAACCGATTAGGTCGTCCGCCGTTAGGATGATGGAATCACCCGCTACAGTTTCGAAATCACCTGAATCGATACCATCATCAAACGCTTCCGGCTCATCTCCGTAATCAACCGTTGTTGCACTTACGGTTACGAAGAACTCACCATGGAAATCTTCAGGAGGCGTCATTTGAATGTTTGAGATATCCCAATCGAACAGGTCGATGTATTGACCCGGCTCGGTGATCATCACGGTATTCACACCATCTGTTACCTCGAATCCAACAGGGAAACCTGTCATCACTAGATTACTTAGTGTTTCTGAATCATCGACTAGGCCAACATTCAGTCCTAAGTGACCGGTTTCATCCTCACCGAACACCAATGGACCGTCATGGTCAGTTGAAATAACCGCGCCATCTGCGACAGGACGTACGAACACAGGAACATCGAGAACGGTTTCAAACTCACCGTCACTCACGACAACTTGTAGGTCAGAAACACCCGCAAAGTCGCCTGTTGGTGTGAATGTCCAAGTACCATCTCCGTTGTCTGTTACTTCTCCGCCATCTTCACCGTCTGCGGTGATAATGCGAGAAACAACAAGGTCAGCGGTATCAATGTCACCGAACAAGTTCATCAAATCGCCAGCATCGAAAGTGAACGCGCCATCTTCGTCTGTGGTCATCATTGCGTTGCCGACATTGAATGGTGCGTCGTTAACCGGAATGACATCCACATTCAGCGAGCCATCAACCACTTCTTCACCGTCAGTCGCTTGATAACCCAGTTCTACTAAGCCATTAAAGTCTTGAGTAGTCACTAAGTGATACATGCCGTCTGGTTGCTGAGTTAAGGCCGCATTCGCTGGAGCTCGAACTGTGATGCTTTCAATGCTGATCTCATCGCCATCAAGGTCTGTAACTTGATCCGCGATGTAAGCTGGGTCAATCACCATGACCACATCTTCTTCGCCTTGCATCTCAATCATTGGTGCTTCAGGTGCATCATTCACTGGCGTGACATCGATGTTGCCGTCGACTGAAATTGTCTCTTGGCCATCGCTAACGTTAAACGTCATTGGCACATCGCCATTGAAGTTTTCGTTTGGCGTAAATGACCAAGTGCCATCTTCGTTATCTAGCAACTCACCTAAGCTAGGATCGATTTGTAGACCAGAAGCTGACAGCTCGTCTGCGGTGTTATCGATGTCGGTAGCTTGAGCTAACAACATGTCTTGTGTGATAAGAATGGTGCTGTCTTCGGCTGTGGTTAGTTCCACTTCCTCAGACTCTGGTCCATCGTTCACAGCCAGAACTTCGATACCTGCCGTTGTTGTTGCAGTTGCACCGTCATCATCGGTCACGACCACATCTAGGCTGATATCACCGTTAAAGTTCTCGTTTGGCGTGAAGGTCACAGACCCGTTATCGTTTTGAACCAAGGTGCCGTCAGAGCCTGAGTAAGTCACGCTTTCAAGCGACACTTCACCATCAACGTCAGAGCTATTAGCAATCAACTGCTCAGGACTAATAGTAATCGTGCCATCTTCGTTCATTTGGTAAGACGTAGAACCCGCTACCGGCGCATCATTAACATCCGTTACCGTTACATCAATATTGGCATCGACGGTCTCAGTGCCATCAGACACTGTGAAGCCAAGGTTTACATCGCCATTGAAGTTCTCGTTTGGAGCAAAGCTGTAAGTGCCATCACCGTTGTCAGTGAACACACCCTCTGCGCCCGTGTAAGACACATCAGCGATAGATAGGTCATCGCCGTCAATGTCTGCAGCACCTGCTAGTAGGTCTGCATCCGTGAAGATTAGCGTTCCATCTTCCTCAACAGTAAAGTTTTGGTCTTCTGCTGTTGGTAGGTCATTGACTGGGTTAACCGTTAGGTCGACGCCAGCTTGGACTGTCTCGATACCGTCTGAAACATCGAAGCTTAGGTCTATGTCGCCGTTGAAGTCAGCTTCCGGAGTGATAGTAAATGAACCATCTTCGTTCGCTGTTACAGTCGCATTATCACCCGCAGATAGGTTGCTTGCGGTTAGTGCATCACCATCAACATCGGATGCGTTAGCCAGCAACTGCTCTTGAGATAGCGTAATTGAACCATCTTCATCAACCGAGTAAGCCACGTTTCCGGCCACTGGTGCGTCGTTAACTGCAATAACTTCAATACCAGCGGTAGTCTGAGCCGTCGCACCGTCGTCATCAATAACCGTCACATCAAGGTTGATGTCGCCGTTAAAGTTTTCGTTTGGTGCGAACGTTACCGAACCATCTTCATTTTGAACCAAGATACCGTCTGCACCTGAGTAGCTCACGCTATCAAGCGACACTTCACCGTCCACATCGGAGCTATTAGCAATCAACTGCTCAGGGCTCAATGTAATAGTGCCATCTTCGTTCATTTGGTAAGACGTTGCGCCTGCCACTGGTGCATCGTTAACGTCTGTTACCGTTACGTCGATGTTTGCATCAACCGTCTCTGTACCGTCAGATACTGAGAAGTCCAGACTTACTTCACCATTGAAGTTTTCGTTTGGAGCAAAGGTGTAAGTGCCATCGCCATTGTCGGTGAACACACCCTCTGAGCCAGTGTAAGACACATCGGCAACTGAAAGCTCGTCACCATCAATATCAGAGGCACCCGCTAGCAGTTGCTCGTCTGTAAAGGTAAGTGAACCGTCTTCTTCAACGGTGTAAGCGACATCTTCTACAACCGCAATATCATTCACTGGATTCACAGTAAGGTCGGCCGTTGCAACAACCGTTTCAGTACCATCAGAAAGGTCGAAGCTAAGGTCAATGTCGCCATTGAAGTCGGCATCCGGAGTAATGGTAAATGAACCATCATCGTTTGCCGTAACGGTAGCGTTATCACCCGCAGTTAGGTTGGCAGCGGTAAGATCATCGCCGTCCACATCCAATGCTTGAGCAAGCAGCTGCTCTTGGCTTAGTGTGATTGAACCGTCTTCATCCACAGAGTAAGCCAAGTCACTTGACACTGGCGCGTCGTTAACCGCGATAACTTCAATACCCGCAGTGGTTTCAGCCGTTGCACCCTCTTCATCAGCAACGGTGACATCTAGGCTGACATTGCCGTTGAAGTTTTCATTTGGAGCAAAGCTGTATGTACCATCACCATTGTCAGTAAATATACCGTCTGCGCCTGAGTAGGAAACGTCGCTAACGGATACATCACCTTCAATGTCTGAGCTGTTCGCAAGAAGCTGTGCTTCAGAGATGGTAATCACGTTATCTTCGTCAACGCTGTAGGTCGTTGAACCTGCAACCGGCAAGTCATTAACAGCAATGACGTCGATACCTGCGGTTGTTTCAGCGGTTGCGCCATCTTCATCCATAACAGATACATCAAGACTGATGTCACCGTTAAAGTTTTCGTTTGGAGCAAAGGTGTAAGTACCATCACCATTATCAGTGAATACACCATCAGTGCCGCTGTAGCTTACATCGCTGACAAACACTTCCCCTTCAACGTCCGAGCTGTTCGCCAGAAGTTGTGCATCGCTTAGGGTAATACTGCCGTCTTCTTCAACGCTGTAAGTTGTAGAACCTGCTACCGGTACGTCGTTGATTGGAACCACTTGAACATCAATATTCGCCGATACAACATCTGTACCATCGCTCACATCGTAAGTTAGGTCGACATTACCATTGAAGTTCTCGTTTGGAGCAAAGGTATAAGTACCGTCACCGTTATCCGTGAACACACCGTCTGCGCCTTCGTAGTTAACCGACTCGACAGAAAGATCATCGCCGTCAATATCCGTTGCACCAGTCAGTAGCTGTTCATCGGTAAAAGTCAGCGAGCCATCTTCATTAATGGTGTAGTCGTGGTCGTAAATTACAGAAAGGTCGTTAACTGCTGTTACGGTCACGTCTAGTTCCGCAGGCGTAACCCCACCGTTGCCATCGTCTACGTTGTAGCTAATCGAGAATTCACCATTGAAGTTCTCTTCCGGTGTAATGGTGTAAGTACCATCACCATTGTCAGTGATAAGAGCGTTCTCAATGGAAACATCTCCAACACTTGGTTCGTTTCCACCCGTATCACCAGAGTCATCACCTTCATCGCCCGTTAGCAATTCAGAGATATCAATGCCGTTTTCATTCGCGAGCGCTTCTTCTGCCGTTGGCAAGTCGAATGCATTTTGAGTGCCTACATCTTGGCTTGGAACAATAACGCCGTTCACGATATCGAATACATGCCAGTGGTCACCCGATGGGCTTTCAGATAAATCAGGGCTAAAGGTTTCAACCAATGTATCGCCAACAAATACCTGAACCTGTACATCTTCAACACCATCTACATCCCAACTTCTGCTGGTGTAGTTGTGTACTGAATAGTGCATGTCAGCATCTTGATAATTTGGAATAGTGATGGTTTCAGGACCACCGCCATTCGTGTCATCTACATCTTGCTGAACGACATTACCTTCACCCAAATCATGGCTCATGTCGCGATAGTAAATATGGTCTAGCTCACTGCCATTCTCTGTATCGTAGAGCCATAGGTGGTTGTCCATATCACGTGGGCTGTCACCCCATGTGACCACGATACGCATATCTGTTTCTTCAAGTACTTCGGATATAGCGGTTACGCCACCGTTGGTATCTTCGCCTGCTGGAACTAGGAAGCTGCTAGTAATAGAGCCTTCTTGTTCAATAGTGACGGTACCTTGGTCAACAACAGGACCGCTCACAGAGTAGTTGCCGGATTGATCCGTCTCCGCCGTGTAAGAATGACCTGCGTTGTCGGTTAGCGTAACATCCGCACCTGCGATTGGATTACCAGTTTCAGCATCCAACACAGTACCGGTAACGGTCGTTTCATCGCCTTGCTCTCCAATAATTGCGGTCATGTCATCGTCTTCGATGTCAGTCGCGAATTGCAGGAGCTCTTCTTGAGTAATGGTGTATGAACCGTCTTCTTCAATGGTTATCGCCACATCAGCAGAAACAATGGGCGCGTCGTTAACTGGGTCAACGGTTAAGCCTAAGTTAGCGGCAATTGGTGTGTCGCCATCGCTGATGCTGTAGGCAACATCGATGTAGCCATTGAAGTTTTCGCTTGGAGTGATTGAGAACGTGCCATCGCCATTGTCGACAATCGTTGCATCGTCGCCCACTAGGGTTAAGTCGGAAGCGACAAGGTCATCGCCCTCAATATCAGCGGCATTCGCAAGTAACTGCTCCTGTGTGATAGTGATGACATTATCTTCATCAACGTTCGCATAAACATCAGATGTCGTTGGCAAGTCGTTGACTGGGTTTACCGTCAGATCGGCGTTCGCCACAATCGACTCGGTGCCGTCCGAAATATCAAAGCTTAGGTCGATATCGCCATTGAAGTTCGCATCTGGCGTTACCGTAAAGGTGCCATCGCCATTATCAACAACGGTTGCATTATCGCCTGCGCTTAAGTTGCTTGCGGTCAGATCATCGCCATCCACATCAGATGCTTGAGACAGCAACTGCTCTTGAGTCAGAGTAATCGAACCATCTTCATCAATGCTGTATGCCAAGTCACCCGATACTGGTGGATCATTAATTGGAAGAACATCAATACTTGCGCTGGTGGCTACTGTCGCACCGTCTTCATCTGTCACCACTACATCTAGGCTAACATCGCCATCGAAGTTTGCGTTCGGTGCAAAGCTGAATGTGCCGTTGCCGTTGTCAGTAAAGATACCGTCAGCGCCTGTGTAAGTAACACTATCAATCGCCACTTCACCTTCAATATCAGAAGAGTTCGCCAACAGTTGCTCTGCACTGATGGTGATAACTTCATCTTCGTTGACTGAGTAGCTGGTTGAGCCTGCGATTGGCGGATCGTTCACCTCAAGTACGGTGATTCCCGCGGTGGTCGCTTCTGTTGCCCCTTCTTCATCGGTAACAACAACCGCTAAGCTCACATCACCATTGAAGTTCTCGTTTGGCGAGAAGGTGTAAGTGCCGTCACCGTTGTCTTCGAACACACCGTCACTGCCAGTGTAAGTCACGCTATTAATCGCAACCTCACCTTCAATATCTGAAGAGTTGGCTAATAGCTGTTCGTTACTGATCGTGATTGAGTTGTCTTCATGCACAGTGTAAGACGTGCTACCCGCCACTGGTGGATCGTTCTCAGGCGTCACGCTCACATCAATGTTGGCTTGAACCGTATCCGTGCCATCTGACACATCAAAGCTGAAGTTCACATCACCATTGAAGTTCTCGTTTGGCGCAAAGCTGTAGCTTCCGTCACCATTGTCGGTAAGCACACCATCAGCACCAGTGTATGTCACACCTTCGACTGTTAGGTCATCACCTTCAACATCCGTCGCACCCGTTAACAGGTCAGCGTCAGTGAAGTTAAGAACCCCATCTTCACCAATAGTGAATGCTTGGTCTTGTGGCTCTGGCGCATCATTGACAGGTGTTACCGTCAAGTCTAGGCCAGCCGCGACCATGTCTTCTCCATCGGTTACATCGTAACTAAATTCGATATTACCGTTGAAGTTTTCACTCGGTGTAATGGTGAAGCTGCCATCGTCGTTCATTTGAACGGTCGCATTTTCATCATTGGTAGTTAGGTTGATTGCTGATAAATCATCACCATCAATGTCAACAGCGTGCTCTAGCAACTGCTCTTGAGTTAGCGTGATGCTGTTGTCTTCGGCTGTCACAGCACTGATGTCACCATCAACTTCTGGAGCATCATTCGCTGGCGAGATATGAATCGTCACATCTTGGGTTGCCGTCGCGGTGGTGCCCGTATCAACATCAGTCGATGTCGCATTTACAGTTAGAACCACATCACCATTGAAGTCACCTGAAGGGATAAACTCTAGCCCTTCTAGCTCGCCTGGTTGCAATGACCATGTGCCATCACCGTTATCGGTACCTGCAGAAAGCGAGCTGCCTTCCGGCACATCTTCAATCAAAATAGCAAGGTTTTCTGAACCATCGGTATCAGTAAGCGCCGCATCAATATCAAGTGGTACAGGTGTATCTTCGGTACCAATGATTTGGTAATCCGCGTCAGACACTGTGATTTCAATGTTATCGATGCCAAACGACTCATCACTTACACCTTGATTCAAGGTTGAACCGAAGCCTAACTCAAGTTGGCCGTCTTCAACGGGTACCGTTAGGTTGATTTGGTGTGCTTGGTCGTTCCAACCACTGAAGCCTTCACCTTGCGACACGCCGTGAACAACTTCACCGACTTCATTGCCCGCTGAATCGTACAACGTTGTAGTGCCATCTTGAGTTTGGAACGCCGAGTTATCTAACGAAGTAAGCTCTTCGCCGCCGACAAAGATTTGGAATGACTCACCATCCCAAGAATCAATTTCGTAGAAACTGAACGAGATATTAACTTCGCTCACATCACTTGGAATGTCGTAAGTTTTGCTGACAGCTTCATCGCCACCAGTTCCACCAATACGACCTAGCATGTCACCTGATTCGAAGCCTTGTGAGCTTTCAGTACCGGTATTCCAACCGTTTGAGCCAGACTCGAAGTTGTCTGAAGCAATGACCAAGTCAGACGCAATCGACAGCTCTGGCATATCAACCGCAGATTGAACATCAATTGTCGCTTCTGCTGGTACTGTCGCGGTACCGTCATTCACATCGAACGTCACATTCACATTACCGTCGAAGTTTTCATTCGGTGCGAATGTGTAAGTGCCGTCGCCGTTATCAACCAAAGTACCGCTATTTGAAGCAACATTTTCAACCGATAGGTTATCGCCATCAATGTCGCCCGCATTTTGCAGCAGTTGTTCTTCAGTGAAGGTAAAGCTGGTGTCTTCTTGAGTCACAAATTGTGGCTCACCGACTGTTGGCAAGTCATTAACTGGGTTAACCGTTAGATCAGCCGTTGCTTGAAGCGTCGCATCACCATCGGTAATGTCGAAGTTCAAATCAATGTCGCCATTGAAGTTCGCATCTGGCGTGATAGTGAAACTACCATCATCGTTTGCAGTGACTATCGCATCACCACCAACAGTTAGATTAGCCGCTGTTAAGTCATCGCCGTCAACATCGTTCGCTTGAGCAAGTAATTGCTCTTGGCTCAAGGTAATTGAACCATCTTCGTCCACGCTGTACGCCAAGTCGCCCGATACCGGAGCATCGTTAACAGGCAGAACATCAATGCTTGCGTTGGTTGCTACGGTTGCGCCTTCTTCATCAGTAACGACAACATCAAGGCTTACATCGCCATCGAAGTTAGCGTTTGGTGCGAAGCTGAATGTTCCGTCACCATTGTCGGTAAATATACCGTCAGCGCCTGTGTAAGTAACGCTATCAATCGCCACTTCGCCTTCAATATCCGAAGAGTTCGTCAACAGTTGCTCTGCACTGATGGTGATAACTTCATCTTCATTTACTGAGTAACTGGTTGAGCCTGCGATTGGCGGATCGTTCACCTCAAGTACAGTGATTCCCGCTGTGGTCGCTTCTGTTGCCCCTTCTTCATCGGTAACAATAACCGCTAAGCTCACATCACCATTGAAGTTCTCGTTTGGCGAGAAAGTATAAGTGCCGTCACCGTTGTCTTCAAAGACACCATCAGCGCCAGTGTAAGTAACGCTATCGACTGCCACATCACCTTCAATATCCGAAGAGTTAGCTAGAAGCTGCTCATCGCTGATGGTAATTGAGTTGTCTTCATGAACTGTGTAAGACGTGCTACCCGCAACAGGCGGATCGTTCTCTGGTGTCACGCTGACATCAATGTTGGCCTGAACGGTATCCGTGCCATCTGACACATCAAAACTGAAGTTCACATCACCATTGAAGTTCTCGTTTGGCGCAAAGCTGTAGCTTCCGTCGCCATTGTCAGTAAGAACACCGTCGGCACCTGTGTAAGTCACACCTTCAACCGATAGGTCATCCCCATCGATATCGGTCGCCCCTGTTAGCAAGTCTTCATCAGTGAAGTTCAAGATGCCGTCTTCACCGATGCTGAACGTTTGGTCTTGTGGTTGTGGAAGGTCATTAACTGGATTAACGGTGAGGTCAGCCGTCGCAACCAGCGTGTCTGTACCGTCGCTAATGTCGAACGTTAGGTCAATGTCACCATTGAAGTTCGCATCTGGCGTAATGGTAAAGCTGCCGTCATCGTTAGCAACAACCGTCGCGTCTCCATCAACAATCAAGTTAGAAGCAGTCAGGTCGTCGCCATCTACATCGCTTGCTTGAGAAAGAAGCTGCTCTTGGCTCAAGGTAATCGAACCGTCTTCCTCTACGCTGTATGCCAAGTCTCCTGATACTGGAACATCATTGATTGGTAGGACATCAACCGTAATATGAGTATCAACTTGAGCGCCGTCTTCATCTTGAATGGTTACATCCAATTGAACTTGGCCGTTGAAGTTTTCATTCGGAGCGAAGCTACATGTACCGTCACCATTGATTGAGAAGATACCGTCTGGGCCATCGTAGTTGATCTCAACAAGCTCAACATCACCTTCAATATCAGAAGCGTTCAGCAGAACTTGAGACTCATTGAAAGTCAGTACTGAATCTTCATCGATGGTGTATGACGTTGGGCCAGCAACTGGCGGATCGTTCACCTCAAGGACAGTAATGCCCGCCGTTGTTGCTTCGGTCGCTCCATCTTCATCCGTCACGACAACATCTAGGCTAACTTCGCCATTAAAGTTCTCGTTTGGCGAGAAGGTGTATGTACCGTCACCGTTGATTTCCAGAACACCGTCGCTACCACTGTAAGTAACGTTATCAATTGCGACTTCGCCTTCAATATCCGAAGAGTTCGCTAGCAGTTGTTCGTTACTGATTGTAATAGAGTTGTCTTCATGAACCGTGTAAGACGTACTACCCGCAACCGGAGGGTCATTCTCTGGCGTAACGTTCACATCAATGTTAGCGGTTACCGTATCGGTACCATCTGATACATTGAACGAGAAGTTCACATCGCCATTGAAGTTTTCGTTTGGCGCGAAGCTGTATGTGCCATCGCCATTGTCGGTTAGGACACCATCTGCGCCAGTGTAAGTTACACCTTCAACACTTAGGTCGTCCCCTTCAATGTCCGTCGCGCCCGTTAATAGGTCTTGGTCATTGAAAGTTAACACGCCATCTTCACCAACTGTGAATGCCTGGTCTTGTGCTTCTGGACCATCGTTCACTGGTGAAACTGTTAGCTCTAGGTTGGTAGAGACAACATCATCACCATCAGACACATCAAACGTAAAGTTAACATCGCCATTGAAATCAGCTTCTGGCGTTAATGTGTACGTTCCATCACCGTTATCGGTAATCGTAACGCTCTCATCATCGGTTGCTAAATTCAGAGCCGTCAGCTGATCGCCATCGAGATCACGAGCATTAGCTAACAAGTCTTCTTGCGTAATGGTGATAGAACCATCTTCTTCTACTGTTGCTGCAACAGGCAGCGCTTCAGGTGCGTGCTCAATGTGCGCGCCTGTCGCGTTAATGTAGATGGTTTGAGAGACCGTTTCAGAATCATCATTCGATAGCTCTGTTGCGGTTGCAGTTACATGAACTTCAAGCTGTTCGTTGAAGTCTTCTGGTAACTGGATTTGTAGTGAATTTTCGATAGCCGTTGTCGGTAAGTTCACCGTACCATCAGGGCCAACGGTCACTTCACCGCTGTAGATTTGGCTGTTCACTTCACCCACATCGATTGTGAAGTTGAAATCTGTGTAGTCAGCATCACCGCCGCCATACAAATCTTCAAAGCCGTAAACCAGCTCGCCGTCTTCATTAACCGTAGTGCGAGTATGTTCGATACCATCTTGGTTTAGCTGAGAGCTTGAACCACCATGGAAGATCGCGTCACCATTCTGGCCTTGAACCACGGTCTCAGTGCCATCTACCGCAACAAAGACAAGTTGAGGATCAACCGTATCCATGTTCGCAGGCGAACCATCCTCAGCACGGAACTCGTACTGACCGTCTTGCATCGCATCAAAGTCATTGTGCTGATGTCCGTTTGGAATTAAGAACAGGTTAAAGCTCTCACCTTCCTCGACTTGGAAGCTGAACTGATCTTGTCCAGGGACAAGGTCACCGCCGCCACCCACTTGTGATGCATTCTCGTAGACAACTTCAACACCTGTGATGTTGCCGTCTTCATCGACTTTGTAGTAACCCGCTGCGTTTTGGTATCCCGCGGTTTCGCCTTCAAACGTTACTGTGATTTCAGTATCGTTGTAACTGGTGATACCGTTTTCTTGGTCATTCAGAACGCCTTCGTTATCGTATTGGATAACCGACCCTTCTGGTACACCATCTACTGTTACCGTCAGTGTTTCTGATAGATCTTGGTCTACTAGCGCAGCCGCAATATTAAGCTCAACAATGCCGCCGGGCTCAACCAAAATAGCTTGGTCATCAACGTTAACGCCGTCGCCATCGGTTATCACTAGGTCAGGCGCATCCGCAACTGCTTCAATATGAACGTTAAGGTCTTGTTCAACCTCATCCGTACCGTCCGTCACAGTAAAGCTGAACTGCAGATCACCACTGAAATGCTCTTCAGGAACGAAGCTGAACGTGCCATCGCCGTTATCGGTGACTGTACCTTCATCGCCAGAGTAATTGATGCTAGTAACACTGAGGTCATCGCCATCAATATCAATCGCACCACTCAACAGATCCTCTTGAGTAAACAGGATGCTGCCATCTTCTTCAATGTGGTACATGCCTGGAGCAACAATTGGAATGTCATTCACCGGATTCACGGTCAATGTCATATCATTAGACGTGCTCAGCTCACCGTCGCTCACCTCATAAGTGAATGCAATATCACCATTGAAGTTTTCAGAAGGTGTCACTGTGTACGTGCCATCACCATTGTCTACAATGCTGGCGTTCGGATCGTTGGTTTCAAGCAAAGAAGCAAATAGCTGATCGCCATCTTGGTCGCTCGCATTCTCCAACAGCATTTCTTGTGTAACGAGGATTGAACCATCTTCGTCGACATCTGCCACCATTGGCGTCGCTTCTGGCGCATCGTTGACGAACTCAACTTTTAGGTCGATGTTTGCGGCAACTACATCAGTGCCATCGCTCACATCAAACGCTAAGTCGACATTACCGAAGAAGCCCTGCTCTGGTGTTAATGTGTATGTTCCATCGCCATTGTCTGTGACTTCTACCGTGTCGCTTGCGCTCGTCACATTCACCACAGACAGTTCATCACCTTCAACGTCTGTCGCTTGTGCTAGTAACTCAGCTTCGGTAATAGTAATCGCTTGACCATCTTCCGTAGCGAAAGACATGTCAGGCACGTCTGGTGCATCATTGATTGGGTTTACGGTTAGGTTGAGGTCGGCAGCCACGGTCTCAATCGCGTCAGTGACATCGTAAGTAAATTCAATCTCACCAAAGAAATCTGCACTTGGTGTAATCGTGAAGCTACCGTCTGGATTTTCTACAACAACCGCATTTGGATCGTTGGTCGCAAAGTTAACCGCTTCAAGGTTATCGCCATCCACATCGGTTGCATTCGCTAACAGATCCTCTTGAGTGATAGTGATTGACCCATCTTCATCAACAGCGGCTTCAATTGGGCCACTAACCTCTGGGCCATCGTTGACAATTTCAACGTCAACTCTTGCAGTGCTTGGCGCGCTTGCTTGACCATCACTGATATCGAAGGTCAGATTCACTTCACCAGAGAAGTTCTCTGCAGGCTCGAAGGTGAACGTGTTATCGCCATTATCCGTTAACGTACCTTGCGTTTGGTCTGCGAGTAATAGGTTTTCGACGTGAAGAATGTCGCCATCAACATCGGTAGCACCAGACAATAGGTCTTTCGCTTCGATGATCATGGAGCCGTTTTCAAGCATTTGGGTGTGCAATGGTTCGCCCGGAACTGGCACATCATTGACCGGTACAACCGTTAGGTCTAGATGCGTTGCAACTTCATCAGTACCATCAAATACCTTGTAGTCGATGTCGATTTCACCATTGAAGTTTTCATTCGGCATGAAGGTAAACGTACCATCGCCGTTGTCGACCAAGTCACCGTTATCACCACCGTAAGTGATGTCAGAAATAGACAGCGTATCGCCTTCCACATCTGTGGTGTTCGCTAGCAAGTCATCTGCACTGAACGTGATACCTTGATCTTCATCTGTCGATAAAACAATCGGGCCAGAAACGATTGGCGCATCATTTACTGATTCGAAGTTGATGTTGATGATATTGCTGTCTGTCAGCTCACCATCGGTAACTTGGTAACCAAGTTCGATTTCACCATGGAAGTTTTCATCCGGTGTTACCGTCCAAGTGCCATCACCATTATCGGTGAGTGTTGCATGCTCTGAGTTTTCACCCACTAGTTCTAGATTTTCAATATCAAGGTCGTCGCCATCAATATCAGATGCTTGCGCCAGTAGTTGCTCTTCGGTAATCACAACCGAAGCAAACTGGGCAGAACCATCGGTATCGACAGTAATATTCGGAAGATCAGCCGTTAGTTCGATTTCGTTGTCACCCGCATGGATGTTCAACTCAACCGTTTCGGTGATTTCTGAACCGTCTACACCAATCGATGTAAACACAGCTTCATCATGAAAAGTTTGTGACACTGTCATGTTTTGAACGACGTAAGTACCATTACCTTGCACGGTACCAAGCTCAAAGTAAGACACCGGTTGATCAACCGTTAGCGTGTAATCTGTCTCGAAAGTACCACGGTCTTCTTTGTGGTAAGTCATCGAGTCAATTAGGTCGCCATCCTCATTGAACGCTTTGATTTCTACTTCTGTAAAGTGACGAGACTCTTCCATGAACCAGCCACCCAAACCATCAAGGTGGAAGCTGATTTCATTGATGTCTTGACCTTCAACCGAAACTGTCAGTTTCTCATCACCACTTAGGCCTTGGCGGTCTGTATCACCGATACCATGACCTATGTGGGTGTTACCATTCCAGGCACCAAGAGGGTCATCGTTACTTTGAACAGTTACCGTTAAGTCGCCATCCGAGAACTCACGCGTATAAGGGTCAACTTCTGTACCCCAATCATCCACACTCGCGTTATCGTCAAATGTACCGATTTGTGTGGTGTGCGTACCTTCAGCAAGAGCATCTTCACTAGGAACAAAGCGTACTTCGGTATCTGCAGGAACTTCTTGTCCTACCTCCAGCACCACCCATTCGTCATTGACATTCGCTTCAATGATGCCGTTTTCTGGCGCTTGATCTAAACGTAGTGCAGGTTCTTCACGAAGCGTCACACCAACCGTTTGGTCTTCTTGCGCTTGGATGAATATTTCATCGCCCGCTTCCGGCGCATCGTTGACAGGATTAACCGTCAAGTCGAGTGTCGTCAGAACTTCATTCTCACCATCACTGATGTTGTATGTGAAGTCCAACTCGCCATTGAAGTTTTCTGTGTGCGTTATGGTGAATGAACCATCGTCATTAGTAACAATTGTCGCGTCAGGATCGTTGGTTTGTAGGTTAGATGCCGTTAACTCATCACCTTCAATGTCGGTTGCGTTTGCAAGCAACTGCTCTTGAGTAATAGTGATGGAATTATCTTCGTCTACCTCTGCCTGAATGCCAGACGTTTCAGGACCGTCATTCACAGCAATAACATCAATGCCAGCGTTTGTGGTTGCGGTTGCGCCGTCTTCGTCAACGACAACAACGTCTAGTGAAATATCACCATCGAAGTTTTCATTTGGCGTAAAGGTGTAAGTACCATTGCCATTATCAACAAAAGAGCCGTCATCACCGGAGTACGATACTCCTGACAGTGATACATCGCCTTCTACATCGGAAGAGTTTGCCAATAGTTGCTCATCACTGATCGTGATTTGGCCATCTTCTTGAACGGTGTAAGATGTCGAGCCAGCTACCGGTGGATCATTCTCAGGCGTTACGCTGACATCAATAACAGCTGATGTTGAATCAGTACCGTCAGAGACATCGAATGAGAATTGAACATCACCATTGAAGTTCTCGTTTGGTGCAAAGCTGTATGTGCCGTCGCCATTATCGCTAAGAACACCATCTGCACCTGTGTAGAGCACGTTTTCAATCGACAGCTCGTCACCATCAATATCTGACGCGCCGGCAAGCAGGTCAGCATCGGTGAAGAGTAAGGTACCGTCTTCTTCAATCGTGAACTGTTGATCTTGCACTTGTGGCAAGTCATTAACCGGATTCACGGTAATGTCTAGGCCAACTTGAACTGAACCACCATCGTTATCGATGATATCGAAGTTCAGGTCTAGGTCACCGTTGTAGTCGGCGTTAGGTGTAATGGTGTAGCTGCCATCACCATTGTGTTGGATGGTCGCATTTTCATCAGTAGATAGATTGATAGCTTCTAAGTTGTCGCTATCGATATCACCTGCTCGTGCTAGCAATTGCTCTTGGCTTAGCGTGATAGAGCTATCTTCATTGATGGTGTAAGCCAAATCGCCCGATACTGGCGCATCATTGATTGGCAATACATCAACGTTAATGTGTGTTTCAACCGTTGCGCCATCTTCATCTTGAATGGTCACACCCAGTTGAACCTGACCATTGAAGTTTTCGTTGGGTGCAAAGCTGCATGTACCATCACCATTTACAGTGAAGATACCGTCAGAGCCATCGTAGTTAATGCCAACGAGTTCTACATCGCCTTCGATATCCGAAGCATTCACAAGAATCTGAGATTCACTGAACGTCAGAACCGAATCTTCGTCAATGGTGTATGACGTTGGACCCGCAACCGGTGGATCATTCACTTCTAGAACGGTGATGCCCGCAGTGGTTTCATCAATCGAACCGTCTTCATCGGCAACAATAACATCAAGGCTGATATCACCATTGAAGTTTTCATTAGGAAGGAAGGTGTAACTGCCGTCACCATTATCTTGGAACACACCATCTGTGCCGCTGTAAGTGACGCTGTCAACCGACACGGCACCTTCAACGTCAGAAGAGTTTGCTAGCAACTGCTCATCAGAGATTGTGATGGCATTGTCTTCGTTGACCATGTATGAGGTTGAACCCGCAACTGGCGGATCGTTCTCAGGCGTCACACTGACATCAATGTTAGCGCTGACCGTTTCTGTGCCATCAGACACATCGAAACTAAAGTTCACATCGCCATTGAAGTTTTCATTTGGCGCAAAGGTATAAGTACCATCACCGTGGTCGGTCAGTACGCCATCACCACCTGTATAGCTAATACCTTCAACGGTTAAGTCGTCGCCATCAATATCGGTGGCACCGGTAAGTAAGTCGGCATCTGTAAATTGCAGCGTACCGTCTTCTGCAATACTGAATTGTTGATCTTGAGGAACCGGCAAGTCATTAACTGGGTTAACAGTAAGATCGGCGGTTGCTTGAACTGTGTCAGTACCATCAGTGATGTTGAATTGAATATCAATGTCACCATTGAAGTTCTCATCTGGCGTAATCGTGAAGCTGCCGTCATCGTTAGCTACAACCGTCGCATCACGACCAACCGTTAAGTCGCTCGCGGTTAGGTCTTCGCCTTCAACATCGGACGCTTGAGACAACAGCTGTTCTTGGCTCAATGTGATTGAACCATCTTCGTTAACGTTGTAAGCCAAATCACCCGATACTGGCGCATCATTGATTGGCAGTACGTCAACATTGATGACGGTTTCAACCTCTGCACCATCTTCATCACGAATGGTGACATCAAGCTGAACTTGGCCATTAAAGTTCTCATTCGGAGCGAAGCTACAAGTGCCATCACCATTTACTGAGAAGATGCCCTCAGGGCCATCGTAGCTAATACCAACAAGCTCAACATCCCCTTCTACATCTGAGGCATTAAGCAACACTTGAGACTCGCTGAAGGTCAGTACTGAATCTTCATCAATGGTGTAAGACGTTGGTCCTGCAACCGGCGGATCGTTCACTTCAAGAACATTGATACCCGCTGTCGTCGCGTCAGTCGCACCACTTTCATCAGCAACAACCACATCCAGTGCAATTTCACCGCTGAAGTTCTCATTTGGCGAGAAGGTGTAAGTGCCGTTACCATTAATTTCGAGGACACCGTCACTACCAGAGTAAGTCACGCTGTCTATGGATACATCACCTTCAATATCTGAAGATGTTGCCAATAGTTGTGCATCAGAAATGGTAATCGAATTGTCTTCATTCACCGTGTAAGACGTTGAGCCCGCAACTGGCGGATCGTTCTCAGGAGTCACGCTAACATCAATGTTTGCAGACACCGTATCTGTACCGTCTGACACATCGAAGCTAAAGCTCACATCACCATTGAAGTTTTCGTTTGGCGCAAAGCTATATGAGCCCTCACCCAAGTCAGTCAGTACGCCATCAGTGCCTTCATAAGTGATACCTTCAACCGTCAGGTTATCACCTTCAATGTCTGTCGCGCCTGTAAGCAGATCCGCGTCTGTGAACAGTAAAGTACCGTCTTCTGCAATACTGAACTGTTGATCTTGAGGTACTGGCAGGTCATTGATTGGGTTAACGGTTAAATCTGCTGAAGCTTGAACGGTATTGGTACCATCAGAAATATCGAAGCTGATATCGATGTCACCATTGAAGTTCTCATCTGGCGTGATGGTAAAACTGCCGTCATCGTTAGCAACGACTGTTGCATCGCCGTCAACCGTCAGGTCGCTGGCTGTCAGGTCATCGCCCTCAACATCTGACGCTTGAGAAAGCAGCTGCTCTTGGCTTAGGCGGATAGAACCGTCTTCGTCCACAGAGTACGCTAGGTCACCCGATACAGGTGCATCATCAACCGCTGTAACACTCACATCGATATTGGCAGATACCGTATCGGTACCGTCATACACATCGAAGCCGAAGTTTACATCGCCATTGAAGTTTTCATTCGGAGCAAAGGTATACGTGCCATTGCCGTTGTCGGTAAGAATACCGTCGCCACCGTCGTAGGTCACACCTTCAACAGTAAGGTTGTCACCTTCGATGTCAGTCGCGCCTGTTAACAGGTCTGCATCGGTGAAGATAAGTGTACCGTCTTCTTCAACGCTGAACTGTTGATCTTGAGGTGCTGGTAAATCATTTACTGGGTTAACGGTTAGGTCAGCCGATGCTTGAACCGTATTGGTACCATCAGAGATATCGAAGCTGATATCGATGTCACCGTTGAAGTTCTCATCTGGCGTGATGGTGAAGCTGCCGTCATCGTTAGCTACAACCGTTGCATCACCACCAACCGTTAGGCCGCTAGCCGTAAGGTCATCGCCTTCAACATCTGATGCTTGTGATAAAAGTTGCTCTTGGCTTAGACGAATCGAACCGTCTTCGTCGATTGAGTACGCTAGGTCGCCAGACACTGGTGCATCATCAACCGCTGTTACGCTTACGTCGATGTTCGCTGACACTGTATCGGTACCGTCAGATACATCGAAACCGAAGTTTACATCGCCATTGAAGTTCTCGTTCGGCGCAAAGGTGTATGTACCATTACCGTTGTCGGTAAGGATACCGTCGCCACCATCGTAGGTCACACCTTCAACAGTAAGGTTGTCACCTTCGATGTCGGTAGCGCCTGTTAACAGGTCTGCATCGGTGAAGATAAGTGTACCGTCTTCTTCAACGCTGAACTGCTGATCTTGAGGAACTGGTAAATCATTTACTGGGTTAACCGTTAGGTCAGCCGATGCTTGAACCGTATTAGTGCCATCTGAGATATCAAAGCTGATATCGATGTCGCCATTGAAGTTCTCATCTGGCGTGATGGTAAAGCTGCCATCGTCGTTAGCAACAACCGTTGCATCACCACCAACCGTTAGGCCGCTGGCCGTCAGGTCATCGCCTTCTACGTCAGATGCTTGAGAAAGCAACTGCTCTTGGCTTAGGCGAATCGAACCGTCTTCGTCGATTGAGTACGCTAGGTCACCCGATACAGGCGCATCATCAACCGCTGTTACGCTTACGTCGATGTTCGCTGACACTGTATCGGTACCGTCAGATACATCGAAACCGAAGCTTACATCACCATTGAAGTTCTCGTTCGGTGCGAAGGTGTACGTACCATTGCCGTTGTCAGTAAGGATACCGTCGCCGCCATCGTAGGTCACACCTTCAACCGTAAGGTTATCGCCTTCAATGTCCGTTGCACCTGTTAACAAGTCTGCATCGGTGAAGATTAACGTGCCATCTTCTTCAACGCTGAATTGTTGATTTTGAGGGACTGGCAAGTCATTGATTGGGTTAACGGTTAAATCGGCAGAAGCTTGAACCGTGTTAGTGCCATCTGAGATATCAAAGCTGATATCGATGTCACCATTGAAGTTCGCATCTGGCGTGATGGTAAAGCTGCCATCGTCGTTTTGAGTAACTGTCGCATCACCACCAACCGTTAGGCCACTAGCAGTTAGATCATCGCCTTCTACGTCAGATGCTTGTGATAGTAATTGCTCTTGGCTTAAACGAATCGAACCGTCTTCATCGACTGAGTAAGCAAGGTCGCCAGATACTGGTGCATCATCGACTGCTGTTACGCTTACGTCGATGTTTGCAGCTACCGTATCAGTGCCATCTGACACATCAAAACCGAAGTTTACATCGCCATTGAAGTTTTCATTCGGCGCAAAGGTGTAAGTACCATTACCGTTGTCGGTAAGAATGCCGTCGCCGCCATCGTAAGTCACACCTTCAACAGTAAGGTTGTCACCTTCAATGTCCGTCGCACCAGAAAGAAGATCAGCGTCGGTGAAGACAAGAGTTCCGTCTTCCTCAATTTCAAACGTTTTATCTTCAGGAACCGGCGCGTCATTAATAGGACGTACCGTTAAATCAATTGCGCTACTAATCGTTTCTTGGCCATCACTGATGTCGAAAGTAAGGCCAAGTTCACCATTAAAGTCAGCTGAAGGAACAACGGTGAAAGTACCATCACCATTATCTTGAACGGTTGCATCTGCACCAACTTGAACGTTGGAAGCAACAAGCTCGTCCCCATCTACATCACTTGCGTATTCGAGTAATTGTTCTTGAGTGAATGTTATGGAGCCATCTTCATCCATGATGTAAGCCAGATCTTGTTCAGCTTCTGGCGCATCATTTTCACTTTCTACTTGGATTTTGAACGTTTCGCTTACTGTTTCAGAATCAAAGTCATCCTCTACTTCACTGATGGTCTCTTCATCTGAAGCTTGAACATCAACGGCAAATGTCTCTTCGACTGTCTGTGAATCGAGGTCGTCACCGACTTGTTGCTCACCCGATTCAGAAGATGTAGAACTCGACGCTGCAGAGGTACGTGCAGCTTGGCCTTGTTCTTCATTACCTTCAGCGTCTGCTCCACCTGTCGCAGACTCTGCGTTATCGCCACCTACTGCTTGAGCGCCAGCACCTGCTCCGCCACCACTGCCAGCAGCATTGTCCGAGCCAGCTTCCGAAGCCGCACCACCGACTACATTGGATTGTGCTGCGTCTGAATCTCCATCGCTTTCTGGCGTCTCGTCTTGAACAGCCGCACCAGAAGCCGACGCATCTTCAGCATTACCTGCGCCACTCGGATTGTCTTCTAAAGCCTGGTTAACCTCGTCAGCCGCATCCGTGTTTTCAGCACCCGTCGCTATTGTCGACGCAATCGTATTTTGTTGATTTTGTTGATTCTGCTGTTGGGAGGGCGTACCCGCGTCGTTCGTGTCCGTTTGTTCTACCGCGTCATTGAGATCTTCATTTTGGTTGTTTTGGTTATTTTCGCCTGCCATTACAGCCTCCGTTGCTACTAGCTAACTGATCGTATTTAGAGGCATTAAAGGACACCATTTTGAAAAACCAAGTTTTTATACAACATTTTTCATATTTTTCTTTTTATGCATAAAGAATCAAAAAAAATTTGAAAACTACCTTTAAACATCCTTAGTTATTGTGATTAAAGCAATTACGGCGGTGGAATGATGATAGACATGACGAGTTTGCTGCGTTCAATCGACAACAACCACAAAGGGCTTCAATTGCTATTAGGCGATTTTTATAAGGACTTTTCAGACGCAGCGAACAACATAGAGACGCTCCATAAAAGTGACCGTTTTGATGAGCTCAACAACTACTCAAAGAGATTAAAGACCATCTTAACTTTACTGTGCGATCAAGACTTGCCACCCAAAATGGCCAAATTGGAACATTTGAGTAAGCACGAATTCCCTGCACCAGAAGATCTTTTAGAGGATGTAAAAACTGAATTGCACAACGTCAATCGACAAATCAATCACTTGTTGGACATTAAGGAAGTAATAGATGACAAGTCATCGAGGTAGTCATGAGCAATAACCAAATAGAACATCACTTAAGAAAAGCGCTCGTTTCTAATAATGAGGCTTCTAAGGTCACAGCTGATGACACCATTGTGCTTGCAAGTGCCATGACCAGTGTTCACAAAACGTTGCTCATCATATTCCTACTCGCTTTAGTCGCTATTGCCGTGGCATCACAAGCGCGTATCGACATCGTCGTTTCTGTACGTGGTGAACTGTTGTTGGAATCTGACGTTGAGAAGGTTCAACACCTAGAAGGCGGCATATTGGAAGAGATGTTAGTCCGAAAAGGAGAAGTCGTTTATGAAGGTCAGCCGATCGCACGAATTCGCTCACTAGACCGCAACACACAACTCGATACCGTGAATACTGAGATTATTCAGATAGAGCTCGATAAGATTCGTTATGAAAGCTTACGCGACATGGTAGAACCCAACTTCGCTTCTTATATCGAAAAATTTCCAGAACAAGTTCAGGTCAACATGAATACATGGCGACAAGAGTTCTCTAAAAACCGTTCAAATGAAGAGCTCATTACCCACGATATTAAACACAAAAACTCCCTGATTAGGTCAATGCTTAAGCGTCGTAAAAGTTCAGAGAACCAACTATCGCTCATTCGCAAACAACTCAACATCAAAAATACGCTTTATAAAGAAGAGATGGCGTCTTATGTCGACGTTCTCAACATGAAAGTACAAGAATCCAATATGGTACGTGAGATTGAAAATCTCGATGAGTCGGTCATGAACGAACGTTTTCAGCTCGACAAACTGGAAAAACAACACCGTGACTTGGTTGAGAACCGAAACTCTGAGTATCAAGCGCAAATCATTCAAGCGAATAAAGATCTCAAGCTAAAACGTATCTTACAACCACAACATTCCGACAAGGTTGATCGACTGGTTGTCTACTCACCAGTCGATGGCGTGGTCGACAAACTGCACTTCAATTTCCGTTCAGCTGTGATTCCGCCAGGCGAGAGTATCGCCGATATTGCCCCAATAAATAATTCGTTACACGGTGAAGCGAAGATCCCACGTAAAGACATGGGATTTGTCGAAATTGGTCAGGCAGTGAAAGTAAAAATGGATACCTATAACTTTGCAAAATACGGGTTTGTTGAGGGAACCATCGCCTCAATCAGCCGCTCGTCTTATGAAGAAGAAGACGCCGAATTCTATTTAGCAGAGATTGAAATTGACCGAAACTTTCTTGAACGAGGAGGCACTCAATACAAATTATCACCTTATATGGAATTTACCGCCGATGTAAAAACAGGCTCGCGTCGCGTGATCGAATACGCAGCGAAGCCGGTGATGTCAGCCATCGAAGATGCTTTCGATGAGAGGTAATCAATGAGCGGAAAACCTTCATACAATATTTCTGTACCCGCCCTACGACTGAGCATATTGTTTAGCATTGTACTGGCTGCGCTCGCTTTCTATTTATACTTTTCTTGGTCGAAAGTAGATTCAGTCGCGCAAGTGCAAAGTGCCCCACTGCTCATACAAGCTCAGAGGCTTAATCAGACCATCGAACAAGATATTCAAACTCTGCAGCAGTGCTTAAGTAACGACACTTGTGGTACTAACGAATTCAATCTAGTTAACTTGAAGCGTGAAATAGATGAATTTCGATCTTTAGCCTCTTTGAACAAAACTGAGTTCAGCTTGGTTGGCGCTATTGAATACACTCAACTTGAATTAGCGATTAACCGTTTCACCGATAGCGCTAAAGCACGTGCCGATGTACTCGATTTATATCTCTCACTGACCAACAACTATCTGCAGATGGATGACAACTATCGCACCATGTTTAACAACCATGCGAGCGATTTGATGTCTGAGAAAAACGAGTTCTTCGTTTGGTTGTTTATGGTGGTCGTAATACTGGCCGTGATAACGGTTCTATCTAACGCTGTCGCCATGTTGAAACTGAAGAAATCCAGCTCTAACGAACGCGAAATCGACTATGAGTTCGATGCACTGTATCAAGAACTAAAACAGTTAGATTTACAAAGGCTTGAAGAGCTTCTTAATGAAGTGAGCATCAATCCCAAACAGCGTCAGATCTACTCTCATCTCAAACTGATCTTCAGTAAATTGGAAGACCAAAAGCGCAATAACGATCTCTACAAACAGTTGTATGCACTCATCGGCTATGAGATTCGTGGGATCACCAACACCATTAACGGTGGTGTCCAGTACCTCGTTCAAGAAACCGATGAAAACGGCGTGTTGATGGCGAAGGATATTACGTCTGCATGTAGCACCCTATCTGAGCTAGCAGAAAACTATAATCGATTGATTTCACAGGGTACGGAAAGCAAGTCGAAAGAGTTCTCGTTATTGAGCGTGTTATCTGAATTAATGATTCATATCAGTGCCAAAGTACAACGTAATGAAAGCCAACTGGACTGCTTTATTTCCGACAACTTACCCAATCGCGTAGAAGGCCAATCCACCAGCTTGTTCTGGATATTGTTCCTGCAGCTTTCCAATGCCATTCAACTCAAATCAAATAAGAAACTATTTGTGACGATTGAATCTGGGGCGGCTTCAGACATGGAAAATACCCGAGTTACCATCAATCTAAACTTCCTTTCAACGTTAGATGTCTCTGTAGCCAAGCTCAATAAACTCCATTGGAGCAGTCACAAGGACCACACCGCAAGCACAGACGACTTAGCAAAAAGCGTATTAAAAGATTACGGGTATTACGAAAGTCACTGGTTCCAATCGGGTACGCAGGAACGTTTTCAGATTGAGCTTGATCTCAAGGCGAAGAATTTCCACACAGAAAAGACTCGCTTCGACGGTAAGCGTTTACTGCTGTGCGCCAATACTCAAGTTCGCATCGATGTGATGAAGAAAATGCTCAGTAATTTGGGGCTGGACATCACCGAGATTCGTACCGCCAATGAGTTATTTTCAGCGGCGAAGACCTTTGGTGATTACGATGCGATTATGCTCACCGATACCTTTGAACCCAACAAGTTACCGTCACTGAGTAAAACGGTGAAATCTCAACTTAAGAATCACCCAAATACCAAGTTGTTGCTGTCAGTAACCAATACTCAGCATGCGCAAGAGTGTCACAGCTTCGTCGATAAGATCATCAACTCCCCTGCGATTCCTTATGAGTTTATTCCCAACTTGCTCACCATTATGGAAGCAGAAGCATCAGAAGAGCAGATGGAAAACAGTTCATTCCTTATCGTAGAGGATGACCGAGTTCAGCAAATCTTACTTAAACGAATCCTCACCAAACAAGAGTATGAACCAGACACGGTTGGCGATGGCGCTGACGCAGTTGAGCACTTCATGAATAAACGTTCTGACATCATCTTCATGGACTGCATCATGCCGGGTATGGGCGGCATTGAAGCGACCAAACGCATTCGCCAGTTTGAACAAGAGAACGAGAAAAACCCTTGTACCATCATAGGGGCAACCGCATTGACCAGCAGTAACGAACACCAGGCTTGTATTGAAGCCGGAATGGATTACGTGATCAGCAAACCTTACAAAAGCGACCAAATCATCAAGGTGATCAACAAGTATGTGGCGGTACAGAAACTTAACTAGCAGCATTATGGCTGCGCTTGCATTTAGCACAACACCTTCAGCATCGGCGACGACCCTGCTTGAGGCGGTAGAACTCGGCCTGCAAAACAGCCTGTCTCTTCGCGCCAGTGATAAAGGTGTGGAAGAGAACGAATACAACATTGGGATCAGCCGCTCTAAGTTTCTTCCTTCACTCAATGGTGCAGCTGATACTACATGGAATGAGAATGAAACCTTGTTATCGAGCGTGCCCGACGAAACCTCTAGCTATAACTCAAACAGCTACAGCCTTTCCCTTTCCCAATCGATATTCAATCTGGGTGATATTTTTAAATATGGCACGGCAAAACTCGACTTTAATATCGAAGAGATTAAACACGAGAACAAAATCCAGAGCACCATTTCTGAAATCGGCTCTCAATACTTCGAGTATTTGAAAAACAATGCGCAAATAAAAGCGACCAAGGTCGAACTTAAGTCGTCTGAGACTCGTGAACATCAGATGCGACGCAACGTAGAATTGGGAAACACAGCCGCCAGCGAGCTGTACGAAGTTATCGCTCAAAAAGAAGGCGTGTCGAATCGATTAAGAACCTTGCAGAAAGATCGCCGTGTCATTCTCAACGGGCTCTCTATTCAAATTCAATACCCTATCACTCCGTCGCAAGATATATACGAAAGCGTGCCGTTAAAAGAGATCAACGAAACCGAGCAACGCACGATCATGGATCAGGCGTTAAAGCTGAATAACGACTTGTTGGTGGCAAAGAAAAACGTCGAGAGAAGCCGTAGAAGCTTAAAAGAGAGCGGTACGAACTTCTTGCCTACCGTGTCGCTTTCAGCCAGCTATCGTCACGATGACGCCAATAACTACGATAAAACCGACATCACAGCGACAGGCGAAAGCAACTCAACTAGCGTTGGCTTGAACCTAGCCTTGCCTATCTTGTCGGGTGGCTCTGATTACTACGGATATCAAAAATCCTCGACGGCGATTGAACGTACCGAGCTGCTTTATCAAGACTCGCTTTACACCACGCGCAACAGCGTGAACACCTCTGTGCTCAACATCAACGATTTTTCGCAATCTATAAGCAGTTACGAGAACATCATTCGCGCCAACTATGCCTCTTACAAAGGCATTCAAAGGGCATACCAGTTAGGCACCCGTACGATCACCGATTTGCTTGCCGCAGAAAGTAAGCTCTTCAGCGCCTTAAGAGATTATGAAAGCGCACGATACGACTACATCATCGAAACCATCAAGCTTGAGCAAGTTAAGGGCGTGCTCTCGATTCAATCGATAGAAAGCATCATGCAATTGATGAGTGATATCGAAGGACGAAACAATCAAGAATTAGTGCCGAAACACCTTCTCTCAACTGAGTCGTTGAAAACAGGAGGTCGTAATGCAAACTGAGCAGTTTTCTCAAAAGATCAATATGGCAGATAAGTGTTATCTGACTTTCTCTACGATAATTTCCACTCTATTTGGCTTGGTACTGCCCTTCTCTATACTCATCATTTTCGACCGAGTATTACCCAACCAAGCACAAGATACGTTGTTCTTATTATTCGCGATTATCTTGATTTCTATCTTCCTCGACTACCACCTGAAAAATCAGGAAGAAAAGATTTCCTCTGTCATCATGAGGCAGTTTGAGACCAACTTAACCAACAAGGTGTTCCAATCAATCTGTTTGGCTGAAATCTCTAAATTTCGCCGCTTAGAACCGGGCGAATACCTCGAACGAATCTCAACCATTCCTGAGCTGAAAACCTTCTTTGGTGGGGAATCGGTTCGAGCGCTGATCAACCTTGCCGTCAGCGTCATAACCATCCTCATCATCGGCCTTATCAACATATGGGCTGGCGTGACGCTTCTGATTGCCTCGCTCATTTTAGCTATTTTCGCTTGGAGCCTTTCTAAGCAAAAGATTGGAAGCTTACAAAACAAGTCCGATATAGAGGGATTAACGACGTCCAAGATCATTGAAATCATTTCTAGCCCGCTGGATATCAAAGCACGAAACATGGAATACCGCGTTGAAAGCCTGATGACACAAATGGTCGAGGAACGTGAAGTTGAAAACATCAAATACGAACAGATTGAATCGAATTTTGGCTTGATCTTAGCGCTCATCCAACAACTCTCAATTGCTTGTGTTGTGGTGGTATTGGCAACAGCCGTGATCAATATGGAGTCAAGCCAAGGCATCATGGCCGCGATAATCATGCTGACCAACCGTTACTTTGCGCCCTACCAACAAGTGATGCGTACCGCGAGCCGTTGGGAACTAAACAAACTCCATATACAGCGCATCGCCGAGCTTCTTGAACTGGCCGCATCGGTTGAACATCAACATGAGACGACCGAAGTAGAACGTATTTCTGTTAAATATTCTGAAAAACAGCGTATCGAATTTGAACTCGGACAAACCTATTTGCTTACCGGGAAAAGTGGCTCCGGTAAGACCCACCTTGCTAACTGTATTACACGTCAGAACAATGATAACAAACTGGACATCATGATTAATAGCACGCCTCTGAGTGACGTAAACTACAACGTTTGGCGTAACAGCGTGCTGATGGTTGATAAAACAAGTTCATTCGTGGAAGGGACCATTATTGATAACCTCACCTGTTTCCGTCCAAGCTTGAATAACACTGCTTTCGCCTTATGTGAAACCATGAACATCAAGGCGCAAATTGACGGACTTCCTGCTGGTTTTTATACGGAACTCAAAGGGCATATGCGCAATCCATTCTCTCGCCAAGTGGGATATGCTCTGTTATTAGTCAGAGCCCTGCTCGCCAGTAAACGTGTATTAATATTCGACGATATAGATTGTGTCTTTGATGAGGAATTTGCGCGCGTCGTGCTGACCAGTACCGCCTATCGTGCCAATGACAAAATCTTAATCATCGCCAGCAATAAAATGGACAAACTCAACCACCGCCTCAAACGCGTAAAACTTACCGGAGGTGACCAATGAGTATCCTAGTAGACTTCAATAATGTGCCGCAACGTGTCTTGGATTTTGAATCTAGTGGATACGACGAACGTTACAGTCAATCGCCACTTATTCGTGGTTTGGCCTACACCTTGATAGCACTCGAATGGGAAGGCACGCCCGCTATACTCAGCGATGCTTTTATTCCAAAACCCAAAGACGGTGATAGCTTTACAGCAACCATAGAGCGCCTTGGATACCGCTGTGATGTGACAAAACTAAAGACACTCGAGAATATCGATAAATATCCTCACCCGTGCTTTATTGAGATAGAAAACCTCAGTGCCATCTTCTTAGGGACAAAAG
The DNA here is from genome assembly GCF_041439695.1 of Vibrio sp. FF266. Taxonomy (NCBI): domain Bacteria; kingdom Pseudomonadati; phylum Pseudomonadota; class Gammaproteobacteria; order Vibrionales; family Vibrionaceae; genus Vibrio; species Vibrio sp. FF266. Next base: position 273,727 of record NZ_JBGOOO010000003.1, on the reverse strand, counting down.
ATGGGAAGTTGCTGCTGTTTGATTACACGAACAACAACACCATTGAATACCCAATGTGTAAAAAGCCCTGCTTGCTGATTTCTATTAGCGAATATTCTCGTCTGTTCCGCGAACCACCTCCGGAATCGCAAGACAGAAGCAATTGGATAAAATACGCTTTCTATCGTTACAACAATGAACTTAAAAGCCTGATCATTCTGAGCTTCGTCATTAGTATTCTCGGTGCATTGCAGCCATTCTTCATCATGAGTGTCTATAACTTCGCACTGACTTCGAGCTCTCAAGCCACGCTCTATTGGTTGACCCTATTTGCCGTGATCGTCGGCTTCTCGGAATACTTCTTCAAAAAGATGCGGGTCAACATCATTGCCACCTCAGGTAAAGATCTCGCGGTTCACATATCCCAAGCCGTAACATCGAAACTGCTTTGGCTGCCCTACGCAATGACTTCAACCGCAGGGGTTTCGTCTCAGTTGGCTCGTTTGAAAGATATCGATACCTTCCGCCGCTTAGTGACCGCAGAATCGACCCTTAGTTACTTTGATATGCCGTTTGTGATTGTATTCATCATTGCGATTGCTCTGATGTCTGGCACGGCAGCGCTTGTGGTGATGGGTGGCTTAATATTAATGTTGGTGTTCTGTGTTTACTCTCGTTACATCTACTCACAAGCTACATCTAAAAGCTCTCGCGCCAACGCCATGGTCTCTTACCAATGGAATGAAATCCTTCGTGGTATCAAGACCATTCAAGGCTTGCCTTTGTTGCGCGTGGTTCAATCTCGTTTTAGTGCCTCCCATATGCAAAGCACCAGTGATGCGGAGAATGTTGCTGTAACCAACAGTAAAATTCAGGCTGCAGGCGGTAGTTTGATTCAGGTGATTGGTACTGCAAGTATCGTGACCGCAGTAATCGGAGTCATGGAAGGCACTTCTGATGCGGGTGCGATGCTTGCGACCGTTATTCTCGTTTGGAAAGCACTAGGCCCGATCATGGGTATCTATAACTCAATTTCTAAGTTTCAATCCATCAAGGCGTCATCGGCACAGATAAACAATTTAATGTCGATGAATGACGACAAGCTAACGCTAGAAAAAAGCCCGCCTATTCGGCTGTTCCAAGGAAATATTGTGGGCAGTGGTGTCAGCCACCGTTACACAGGGGCAGCAACAGGGTTAACCAACCTTGGTTTCAAGATACCTCCCAGTGCAAAAGTCGTCATATGTGGCCCGACTGGTTGTGGAAAAACCACGCTCATTTCAATCATGGCTGGTTTAGAAGATCGTTATCAGGGCGCGGTGTCTGTCGATGGCTATAACATTAAGCAATTCAACAGTTATCGCTATCGCACGTCGATTAACTACATCCCTTTCAATTTGCACATTTTCGAAGGTTCTTTGGAGACCAATTTCATTTTACACAATGGATTGATTCCGACAGAGAAAATGCAGGAGATGGTGAGCTTCTTCGAGCTAGACGAATGGCTGCCAGAAGGCTTGGCGACTCAATTGAGTGTCGATAAGTGCAAAGGTCTTCCCAATGGCATTCAACAAAAGCTGCGTTTGGCACTTGGTTTAGGTAACTGCGAGCAATCTCTGATAATTATTGATGAGCCCTTCAACGGTGCTGAGCAAGAAAACGCGCAATACTTTAACCGTTTGTTCAGCGATAAGTTGCTGAATAAGACAGTCATTTTTTCGACCAATGATCCCGGCTTAATCGCCACATCCAACATGAGTTTGGTTCTAGAGCCAGATGGAAACTTGAAATATTTTGGCTTAACAGACAAATACTTAAACAGTTTGAGCTAAATCATAACGCTTACTCACAATTCGTCATTTCGCGACATGGATGTAATTGACAAAATCATAAGTGAGAGAGATGATTCGACTCAATACCACAGGTAACAAGGAAACAAATGTACACATTCGTTGCAGACAAGCTTGATGTTGCTTACTTATCCGCAATTCCTGAGAATCATATATTTCAGGGCTGTGACGTGCCTGAAGAAGAAATCGAACTTCGAGAGATCATAGAAGTTTGGTATGAGTGTGCCTTTCTACCCGCTTTCAATCTTCAGAAAATCGATATCGAGAACAAAGCTGAGTTAACCGTCGTACAATCAAATGTTCTGAGCAACGATACGCGTACGCTCGCTTTCCTACTCAAAAACAGAGTGTACCGCGCTGCACTGAACAGAATGCTCGGTGTTTGGGCACTAGAACCTTCTGCAAAAACGGTATTAGAGCAACTTCTATTTGAACTAAGTCTCGATAAAAATCACCTTAATTAACTCGCTTTTTAAGATACTCATCAATAAGCATCAAAATCAAACCGACCGCCAAACGCTATAAGTTGCTAGCAAGAGAAGCAATTTCAAAATAAGCTGTGGAATCACAAGAACTTATACCCCTCCCACACTTCCATTAAATTTACAGTTTCAAAGTTTCCATATCGGCATTTTTATTCTACTGTTTTTATATAAAAACAGTTGGATGGATCCTTATATGGCGATTACGGTCTGGAATAACCTTTCAGTCAAACATAAACTCTTTGGCTTAGTTCTACTTCCCATTTCATTACTACTCTTCCTCGCAGGTAGACAAGCTTATATTTTAACGACTCAGTTGACCGATTTTGAACGAACCAATCATTTATCTGTGTATCTTCAAGAAATCTCGGTTCTGTATAGAAGTACTCTGGCCTCTAGCCCGGAAGAGTTCGCGATACAGAGCGGTCAAGTGAGGGCTGAATTAGAAAACCTGTCTCCAATCATTTTTTTAGATACTTCTGATGAAATGAATCAACTGGTTGCCGACTTCAGCGAAGCGACCTTATCGACGATGAAAGCCACTGGTAGCTACGACAAATTAGATGCCCTTGAGTGGCAGAGCGATTTGTACAGACAGTTACTCCTCGAAATAGAAAAAGTCCCATTTGAAAATACCAAACGGGGAATTCAACAGCACTTATCCGCACTTCAACAATTAGAGTGGTTAATGTTCTGGTCTAATGAGGAGTTTAAGCTCAGCGCTTCACTCTTCGATATTTACCAAGACCATCAAGAATATGATTCTGAACTTGCTGAGTTGATTGAAAGCCTCAGTGCTAGGCAAGTTTTGTTCTTAGAAAGATTTGTATCCTTAAATGCCAATGCACATCAAGTTTCACTCATGATTGAGGTATTTAAAGATGAGGCTTTTATGAAAAGCCAAGAGATACGTCATGGGCTTCATAGCGCATCCACAATAGTCGCCCTTACCCCACAAGAAATCACTATTGGACTCAATGCGATGAGTGCTCGACTAAACCTATTGCAGAATTTAGGAGATGTCATCAAACAAGAATTCCAAACAGAAGTAGGTCAAGCTATCTCCGATGCTCAGATGGAGCGAACACTATTTATTTCTATCGTCGCTTTACTCGCTACCATCGTGATGGGGTTGACCTTGAGTTTAGCGAAACAAGTCACCAACAATCTTGGGCTCGTTCTTAGGTTCTTAAAAAGTGAAAATGATGATACCCGCCCTTCTTTGGACAAACTGATTCAAGGCAAAGACGAACTCAGCCTATTTGCTCAGCAAGTAGAGCGACTGACCATCGAACGAGAACATGCAAAAGAGAAGTTAACGATAGCGAAAGAAGACGCAGAGCGAGCGAAAGAAGACGCCGAAGAAGCCAAAGACCACGCAATACAAGCTAGCAAAGCGAAAAGTAGCTTCTTGGCCAATATGTCTCATGAAATTCGAACCCCACTGAATGGCGTTATCGGAATTTCGGAGATCCTGTCAGACACACCACTTACACCAACACAACGTGATTATGTAGATACGATCGAGACCTCATCCCAACTACTGCTAAGCCTGATCAACGACATCTTAGACTTCTCTAAGATTGAATCTGGCATGCTATTAATCAGCCCGCATTCGGCATCGATTAGAGAATCCATTTACGACATCGCATCTATTGTCGCGCCAAAAGCTAAAGAGCAAAAAATATCAGTGAACGTTGATATCAGCCCAGACACACCTGCACGCGTGATGATCGATGATCACCGATTAAGACAGATCTTGATGAACTTTATGTCGAACGCGGTGAAGTTCACAGCAAAAGGTGGCGTTACCCTGTCAATCCAAACGCTAAACAAAGCAGAAAACAATGTCACCCTAAGGTTTTCTGTGCGAGACACGGGGATTGGTATCGATAAACAGCAACAGAAACAGATATTCGAACCGTTCGCTCAAGAAGATGATTCAACGACCAGACAATTCGGTGGTACTGGTCTTGGCCTTGCGATCAGTACTCAGCTTGTTGAACTTATGGGTGGTCAGATCCAACTCGACTCCGTCAAAGGTGAAGGCAGTTGTTTCTACTTCGATCTAGAATTACCCATTGATTTAATGTTGCCAAAACCAAGCACAGCAACCGCCGACATTTATGTTCTAGGTAACGCGAACATGCTCTCTAAACGAATAGAATGGGACCTTAACCTCTATGGTTTAGAAATAACCCAACGAACGAGAGATACAGTTGAGCTTACACAACAACTCACGATTCAAAAGCACGCTAACCCAATCACAGTTGTCTTTGCTGAAGATAACACATTCCAAGCCAATGACTATACCAGTGACTTAGATAAGCTCCACCAAAACGGCATCACTATCTGCTTGATTCGATCATTTTTGAGCGAGCCGGCTGACATCGGCAATTGTGTTACGGCTCAAGTATCACAGCCCCTACTCGGTTTACGTTTGATTAAAGCGGTTGAGCTCTGTGATACACAAGGTCGGGTTGAGCTTTCAGAAGCGAACCAACCTTCTCTAGAGATACAACACAAAATTCTGATCGTCGAAGACAACAAGGTCAACCAAAAAATTGCCGGACTTCATGTTGGTAAAAGTGGTTTTGAATTCGAGTTTGCGAATAATGGCCAGGAAGCCGTGGACATGTTCAGCTCGAACCCTCACTACGCAGCAATACTCATGGACTGCATGATGCCGGTTATGGATGGCTTTGAAGCGACAAGTAATATTCGCCGCGTTGAAAAAGAGACCAATGCCACGCGTCGTATCCCTATCATTGCCCTGACCGCCAGTGTGATTGATGACGATATTCAAAGGTGTTTCGACGTGGGCATGGATGACTATGTGCCAAAGCCATTCAAATTTGAAATGTTAAAAGAAAAAGTACTTGCCGCCGTTGAAGCAATGCCACTTCCTGTTGCCTACAAAACTAAACCTACGAAAAAACCCGCGACCGTAACGCCGATTCTTAATGCTGCAGCTAAACGGACAGTACCAGAGGAAATAGAACAAAACCCGGTTCCGAGCAAATCTGAAAGAATACTGCTCGTCGAAGACAATCGAGTTAACCAAAAAGTCGCTTCGGTCATGCTAACAAGGGCTGGTTACGCTTTTGAAATTGCAGAGAATGGTCAAATTGCCGTTGATATGTACCAAAACGACAGTAGTTTCGACATTATATTAATGGATTGCATGATGCCCGTTATGGACGGCTTCACAGCAACTAAGGAGATTCGGGAGCATGAGAAAAATCTAGGCTTAAGCAAAACTCCTATCATCGCGTTAACCGCCAGTGTTATCGATGATGATATTCAAAAGTGCTTTGATTCAGGCATGGATGGATACGTAGCGAAGCCCGTAAGAAAAGAAAAGCTATTCCATCAAATAGAAAGTGCGACTTGTTAGGAGAAACCCATGGATTGGATTAAAACAATAAAAACACTTCCACGCAGAGTCATATTGCCAGTCGCGGTAGGGCTATTAGGAAACTTGCTTCTTCTCAGCCCAGCTCATGCCGCAGAAGATTACGCCATATTCTCTTTAGATTCAGGATTTGAAGAAATATCGATAAACAAAGCAAGGAAGCTGTATAGAGGAAAAACAAAACGACTCGATGGTAAACGTGTAGAACTTTCTGATTGGCCTGAAAACAGCAGCGAACGTGAAGTTTTTTACCAACAACTGCTTGGAAAAAACGCAGCTCAAATGAATGCCCATTGGGCGAGCTTATCCTTCTCAGGTAAAGCTCGTTATCCAAGAGAGATTAAATCGGCGTCCACCGAAACCTTGGTTGACTGGCTTGATGACAAGCCCAATCGAATTGGGTACGCCCCGCTCTCGACGCTCCCTGAAAATGCCAATATTCTATACGTTATAAGCTCGGAGAAATAATATGAAAAAAATAATTACGTCAGTGCTATGTGCTTCAATTGCCTCTCCGGCTTTAGCTATTATTGAACTTACCGATAATTTTTCGTTAAGCGGATTTGGTTCTACTTCTTGGGCAACATCAGATAACGACTCCCCTTTAATCATCAACAATGGTTTTACCGATGAAAATTGTTATGACTGTGATACCACACTTGGAGTTCAACTCGATTACTTTTACAACTCATTTAAAGCTTCCGTACAAGTTGTCAAACCACCCCAATATGATTGGAGTGATCCTCAACTCGAGTGGGCTTACTTGGGCTATGAATTTAACGACTTCGATGTGAGTATTGGTCGATTACGACTGCCACTATTCCTTGCCTCTGAATACTATTATGTTGGCCAAGCCTATATGACGGCAAGACCACCGACAGAGGTGTATAACAGCGTTCTTGGTATTACCGCTTTCAACGGTGTCAAAGTGAGTTGGACTCATGATGTAACCGATGAAGCTACCCTACAACTCTCTCCATTTGTCGGAATCAAAGATAAGAATGAAGTAGAGTTCAATTCGACAACCGAGCTGGAATTCGAAACAAATCGAATGTTTGGTGCAAACCTTCAATTAAGTGGTGATAACTATCGTTGGAACTTATCTTTCCTTGATTCAAATTTCGATCAAACGACAAAAATTAAAAACGTTGGCACGCTTCCAACAGCAGACAACCAACACATCCAACTTTGGTCGCTAGGCGCTGAATATGAATTTGGCCAAGCGGTATTGGCGAGCGAAGGTCAAATCAGTGACGTTTCTTCATCCATGTACGCCAGCCTAGGTTACCATTTAGGAGTATTCACACCTTACGTAGTATACGGCGCGCAATTTAACGCCAATGAGCACTTAGAAGGGAATAGCTACTTAGTCGGTGTAGATTACGACTTGATGTCAAATATATCTATCAATGGTGAAATGCAATTCTTCGAAGCTCGTAGGTCAAACGGTGCCTTTATTGACGCCCCTAAAACCGATAAAGATGCATTGCTCTACACCATCATGTTGAGTTTTGTTTTTTAGCTCGAATTCAAATCGATGGTCACTTGCAGCAATTAAGATCCAAAAAAGCCAGTCGAATATTTCGACTGGCTTTTCATAAGCGGCTTATCTATTTACTCATTCAAATATTATGAGCTTGGCGCTACTCGCTTCTCTTTCAGCTGCTCAATAACATAGTCAGGAGCCACTTTACCTAGCTCACTTAAGCAATCATCGGTCTTGTCGTTGCCGTATCGCACGTAGATATCACATACCGCGTATAACTGCTCCGGAGAACCAGAGATCAAATACGCCTTCTCGAACGATTTAGTCGATTTGTCGATATCCAGCTCTTCTTGTAGTACCCCATTCAAGTACCAGTAGTAGCTGTTATCTTTTGCAAGTTCTGCTGCTACTTCAATCTCTTTGGCTGCTGCTGCCTTGTCTTCAAGGCGAACCAAAGTTAATGATTTAGAATAGTGCATCGCTGCATTGTCCGGCACGTTCTTCAAACCACGATCCAACACCTCGACCGCTTGTTGATCTTTATTCTGAGCTCGGAAGTTATCCGCGTAGCTCAGCCAAACTTGAGGGTCTTTCTGGTGAGTATTAATCAACTCAAGATAAATCGTTTCCGCTTTATCCCATTCATTGTGCCAACGGAGCACGTCAGCGAACAACAATTGAAACTTTTCAGATTCTTGTGATTCCAAGAATGTTATTAACTCAGCGACAGGTTGTTCGATTTGTGCTTTCTGTTCTTTATCTAACGTATTGTAATCACGAACTAAGTTCGATGTTGCTGAATGACGAACCATAGAGTCTGTATCGCTCAGCAAAGGCGAAACTAACGCCCAACGATGCTCAAGTTGATATGGCGAAGAACCGATAATCGAAGCCTCACGAACTTCAGGGTTTTGATCTTTTAAGCCTCTTGCCACCGCCACCAGCGCATTTTGGCTTGGGTATGAAGCAAGTTCTTGCAGTGCACCAGTACGATTTTCAACGGATTGATTCTGATCTTGAGCCATGTAAGACAACTGTTGAATACGGGTTTGAGTGTCCGTCATTTCGAGCACTTGATTGATATTTTGTGCCGGTGCGTCAACAGTTTGCTGAACGCTATTCGCTGCCATCGCAGACGTTGAAATCAATGCGGACGTTGAAACTAATGCGGACGTTGAAACTAATAGAGCAACAGCCGTCGCTAAACTCTTCTTCATCATAGTATTACCTTAAACTGGAGAACTTAGCCTGTCCTTAGACTCGTATCTGATTAAATTTGTCTTGGACCTGTTGACCCAAAAAACGAGTTAAAACTTGGTCTCGAACGTAGTTTGTTGCGCCTGTTTTGCACGATGTGCCATCAATACTGAATCACTGAATTTGCCATGAGCAACCGGATGCCCCATCGCACGAGCGATATAAGCCATCGACTTGTCGACATGAGAAAAGAACTTGTGCCAGCCTGCACATAAGTAGTTCAAGCCCGGTTCGCCTGCACGAGTTTTGATAAAGCGGTTTTTCGGACATTCACCATGACACGCAAACTTGTACTCACACTGCTGACATTGACTGGTCATTGTGCGTGATTTAGCAAAACCAAACTTTTGCTGTGGTGCGCTGTACGCTAAATCATCAAGCTTCTCGTGGTGGATATTGCCAATTTTGTATTCAGGGTAAACGTAGTGGTCACAAGAGAACACATCACCGTTTGGCTCCATCGCTAGGCCTTTACCGCAGATCTCATTCAGAGTGCAAAGCGGATTCGGACGACCAATCCACGTTTCTAAGCTCGCTTCAAAATACTGAACGAACACTTTACCGATGTCGTTCTTCGCCCACTCATCAAACACAGAGATCAGGAAGTTACCCCAAGCCAAGTCCGACACACACCACGATTCCATGATCGAATCTTTATGGCCGGGGATCAGGCGTTTGTCGCCTTGTTTTAGCTGCTCACTCACTTGGGATGTTTGTGGCGCAACCGTTCTAAAGGTTTTCTGTTCAACGATAGGAATAAACTGCATTTGTGGAGACTTCACCACATCACGTAGGAAGCGATACACCTCAAGTGCATTTTGACTGGTGAGGTTATTCACACAAGTCAACGTTGCAAATTTAACTTGATGTTTGTGCAGCAACTCAACCGCCGCCATCACTTGTTTGAATGTGCCACGGCCTGCTCTATTAACACGATACGCATTGTGCAGCATTTCAGGGCCATCAATACTCAAGCCAATCAGGAAGTTATTCTTTGCTAAGAATCGGCCCCAATCGTCATTCAGCAGCGTGCCATTGGTTTGTAGATCATTTGAAATCAACACACCTTCAGGCTGGTACTTTTTTTGTAGCTCAACCACTCTTTCAAAGTACGCTAAACCCAGCATAGTTGGCTCGCCGCCCTGCCATGAGAAGATAATTTCAGGCGTGTTTTGACCTTCGATATATTGTCGGATATAGGTTTCTAACGTCTCATCATCCATTCTCGGAGAACTGCCTTTCTTGTACTCCAACAAATCTTGCTTACTTAGGTAATAACAATATTTACAGTCGATGTTGCACGCTGCGCCAATTGGCTTAGCCATAACATGCAAGCGTTTAGACGCTTTACCATTGTATTGTGGACCTTGAGTAATGTGCATGATTTATCTACCTATCTTAGTGTCTGTAGCCATCATAATACCTATCTCAATCAGTGGCATGTTATACCCTTTATAACCAATAGGAATGACCTTAAACGTTAAAATTGCCCTCTATTTCGAACATTCGAGGCACGTGATGAAATTTTTTAATTACAAACAAATAGCGGCGATCAGCAGCGTCACCATGACTATTTTCCTAAGCGGCTGTGCGAGCGTGCCTACACACCCCATCGCCCAACAAATTGACCAAGAGATGGTGTTGGTTGAAGGCGGCACATTCACCATGGGGTCGAACGATCCAGAAGCGACCAAAGCAGAGCGTCCTGCACGTAATGTAACTGTAGATAGTTTCTATATTGCGAAGTTTGAGGTGACTCAAGAATTGTTCGAATCGGTGATGGGTTCATCTCTCAGTTATTTCCAAAACCCACAAGTTCCGGTCAATAACTTAAGTTGGCAACAGGCGAACTACTTCGTTGAACAATTGAACGAACTTACAGGTGAAGAATACCGTCTGCCGACTGAAGCTGAATGGGAATTTGCAGCGAAAGGTGGCAACAAGAGCAAAGGCTATACTTACAGTGGTTCCAATAACTTAGATGATGTTGCGTGGTACTCAGCAAATTCTAAAAATAGCGCACATCCAGTCGGGCTAAAGAAGCCAAATGAACTAGGCTTATATGACATGACCGGAAACGTGGGTGAGTTTGTGATTGATGCCTTCGATGACACCTTCTACCGATTCGGTCCAACAGACAATCCTAACAACGCAAAACACAGCGACGTTGGTTTATCACATAAATCGGTTCGCGGTGGCAGCTTTGCTTATGACGAAAACGAATCTGAAAGTTATCGTCGCGACTTCGCAAGCCAATCGATCACTATGTCAGATATGGGCCTGCGTTTAGTTAAGGATACGAACTAGCTAAAGCTGTGAGCTAGTTAAAGAATGAACTAACTAAAGGTGCCAACGGTTATGAATCAACAACCTTCACAAGCGATACTAAAATACGACTTGCACTATACACACATTAGAAATTTGACACACGTTAGAAATCTGACCAAAACGTTAGAACTCTGCGGCAACGCTGAATAAGGAACTTCTATGCAATACACCAAGCTTTCAGGACTTACACTCGCGTTACTCTGTGCCTTCCCTGTCTCAGCAGCAGAGAAGCCAAATCTAGTCCTTCAAATCACGGTAGATGGCCTGCGCGCAGATCTTATCGAACGATATAAGCACAACTTCGGTGAAGGTGGTTTCCGGTACTTAATGGATGACGGTACTTACTACACCAACGCGAACTATCAACATGGCAACACGGAAACGATCGTGGGCCATGTGTCGCTTGCAACCGGCGCTTCACCGAGCGTACACGGCATGGTAGGTAACGTTTGGTATGACCGTAGCGAAGAACGTTTGGTGTATAACGTAGAAGACGGTAACTACAAAATGTTGACCTCTGGTGCGGGTGTCGATAAAGCAACTGAGATCGACCCAACTCAGAAGACAGCACAAGGTGATGGGCGATCTCCAGAGCCTATACTTGCCACCACGTTTGGTGACGAGCTGACAATTTCCAATAGTGGCAAATCAAAAGTGTTCGGTGTATCCGTGAAAGACCGCGGCGCAATCTCATTGGCGGGACACAGTGGTAAAGCCTTCTGGTTCTCCAAAGCGCAATCTGAGTTTGTCACCAGCAACTATTACTACGACGAGTATCCAGATTGGGTATCACGTTGGAACGAGAAAGCGATTGCTGCAGAGTACTCGAAACAGAAATGGGAGCTCTCATTACCACGTGAAAACTACACGCTGCAAGAGCACGATACCGAACACAAAGTGAAACTCGGTGATTTCCAACGCACCTTCCCTCACCCATACGGCCCGGCAAGTTACAAGTACTACAGCACCACCCTAACCGTGAGCCCTGCTGGTGACGAGATCACGGAAAACTTCGCTAGCACCTTGTTGATGCAAGAGAAGCTTGGTCAAGGCGACGTGACTGATTATCTGTCAGTGAGTTTCTCTTCAAACGACTACGTGGTGCACCTTTACGGCCCTGAAAGCCTAGAAACAGAAGACAACCTTATCCGACTTGATAAAACTCTCGCTAAGCTTTTCAAAACCGTGGATAACCAAGTCGGGCTAGAAAACACATTGATTGTGCTGTCTGCCGACCACGGTGTACCTGAATCTTCACCTGCGGCAAATGCGCTTGGCTTCAATCAAGCTCAATACTTCAATAAAGACACACTACTCTCGAGTGGTGTTGAGAAACGGTTGAAGGATGAATTTGGTTTAACCAAAGACGCGATTCGCTTGTACGCACAACCTTATATCTATCTGAATCATGATCTGATCGCTGAGAAGAAGCTTGATCTAGCTAAGGTACAAGAAGCCATTGCTGATGAGATTGCAAAAGTGAAAGGTGTTGCGTTTGCTGTATCAAGTAGTGACATTGCGGCTAACCGAGTACCGGATACGCATGTGATGCAGCTAATTAAAAACAACTACCACCCTGCTCGTTCTGGCGATGTGTATGTGGTATTTGCTCCACGTAGCTACATTAACGACATGGAAGGCCTTCAAATCGCCTCGACTCATGGCTCGCCATGGAAGTACGATACACATGTCCCTGTCATCTTCGCAGGCTACGACGTTGAAGCTCAGAAAATCTCGCGTGCAATCACGCCATACGACATTGCACCAACGCTTTCGAATAAACTGGGTATCACTCAACCAAGTGGTTCAATTGGAAAAGTTCTGCAAGAAATTACCGAATAATAGACGTCATTAAGGTTTCTTAGTTTTAATGTCGAAACCCACACCAAGTAAAAGAGCCACTTATCAATTCAGACTGATTTAGTCAAAACAGATAAGCGGCTCTTTTTGATTGCCTGTAGTTAGGTCGAAATCCAATCAACGTATGTTAGTGCTGGGAATAACGGCTATTAGCACAAACATTTTCCATTAATTCCCCTTTAGAGGCTAACTTGATATGTCTTTTGCTGCCGCTTTGATCTTAGCTCGTAACCACTTGTGGCTAGGTTCATTAGTGCGACTCGGGTGCCAAATCATACACATATCTAGGTCTTCCAATTCGAATGGCAGTGGTAGTGTTTTAACCGCGTACTTTTCAGAAAAACAACGCACCGATGACATAGGTAACACTCCGATGTAATCAGAGCCCTCAATAACTGGCAGCATCTCAACAACACCCGCAGCACGATAGACTATTCTGCGCTTTTCAAGGTCACTGTAGTGTTCAGAACTCAATAAGCTTTTACGTGCATGCCAACGAGATACAACCACATGCTCAACTGATAGGAACTGCTCCATATCGATCGTATCACCAATTGTAGGATGGTCCTTACGGCACACCACCACCAGTTCCTCTTTAGAAATCACCTCATGCTTGAGCATGGTTCTTCCTTTAGGTGTCATATCGATAATAACATCGTGTCTTTGAAGCCTTAAATCAGACTCGTAATCTTCCGTAAATAGAGGGTGAACTTCTAATGCGATACCAGGTGCAACTTGACTGATTAACTGCATCACTCTTGGCATCATTTCGTAGCTTGCCGCCGAGACGCAGGCAATTGAATACACGCGCCCTGAAGTTTTGGGGTCGAAATCTCTTGATGCAGATAAGGTAGACGTAAAATTTTTAAGCGCAGCGGCCATTGCCGGATAGATATCAATAGCGAATGTGGTTGGCTCTACGCCTGATGTGGTGCGGTGAAACAGTGGCTCGTCATAGATATCTCGCAACCGTGCAAGCGCTTTGCTCACAGCAGGTTGGCTTATATCCATGCGATTAGCAGCCCTAGATAAGTTCTGCTCTTCATAGATAGCAACAAATATAGGAATTAAATTGAGTTCGGTGCTTTTCATACAGTTCCATATTAAAGAAGCAGGTTCCCTATAGTAGAGAGCCTGCCGATTTTGTTCGATGCGAATGACTAAAGTTTGCTACTTAGTTCTATCTTTTAAGTCTGGCAAGGCTTTAGGGATTTTCAAGCGGTCGAAAATTGAACGAGAATTGCTTGAGTTTGATGTGTCATTGGGTAAGTTACGTAACCCTCTCCACAAACGAGTAAATACGTTTTTGTCTTCTCGCCCTTGTTGGAGGGATTCACTGTCTTCTATCCAACGTTCCTGTCCATTCAATTTACCAAGTTGCGCTTTATTCAGTTCTAGCTGAGAGGTTTCGTTTCGTAATTGACGATAGATAAAGGTTCTCAATGCGGGCCAATTATTTTGCTTAAGCAAACGACGCAATACCAACCAACTTGGTGTTGGTCGATTTTTGTAATAGCGCTTCGCCGCAACGAATAACATGCCACATAAGACCACTGCCAAACCAACGCTTATAAAGACCGACATGTAAGCTTTGATGAAGAATTGGAATGTGTGTTTTGCTTCAAACACTTCGCCTTTTATTACCACGCTCTCAAGACGCTGATTTTTGCTGTCCCACCACTGGAATGTGAACTCCGGTAAGGTAAATTCACCACCTTGCTGAATCACATAAACCGTCTCTTCAATTCTACTGGAACGGTAGTCACCACGTTCTTGTGTGTCATCTAAACGATTAGGTTGCGGGTAAGCTTGATATTGCTGTGTCGATTCATTGGTCAACACATTGGGAAGTAACACCGACAAACTGTCTTTCGCTTTGATCGTCACGGTTCGAGTAACCGCATCACCCACTTTTAAGTCTTCGCTCGAACGTTGCCATTGCTGCTCAACATCCACGTCTGTCGCTGAAAACCAAGGCGATTCATCGCTTAACAAACCAGACGGTAATGAGGCTTCAAACTTAATCGGCTGCGTATAAAGCGTGCCACCAACGTTTGACCCATCAGGAGCTGACACTTGAATACGAACCGGTACGGTTGGAATCACAAACTTGCCAGAAGTCATCGGATAAAGCGTCACTTCCCAACGTTGACGCGACCATGTAGTGCCATTGACCCGTTCCGTGTAATTAGTCGCGAGTTGGTTACGTTGCTTAGCGATCACGTTAGGGATTTCGATACTGCCGATTCGAGTCCCTCCCGTTAACCAACGCGGCGTCGCCACCTCAATATTCAGAATTACCTGCTCATTAACGCTCACTTTAGTCGGCGTTATCTTATCGCCTGACTTTGGCTTTTCCCCTACCCAAGCGATAAGCTCAACGTCACCACTTTTTTGGAGATCGAAGATATCGGCAGCAGAAGCAACAAAAGGAGAAAACCAACTCAATATAAGAGTCATCGACAGTAACCACTTATGGGTTCTGAATCGCACTCTCTTTGATTGAATGGCTTCAAGAGCTAAATGATATCGACTCATTGGGTTTGCTCCTGTTTTGACGCTTGTTCGATGGAAGGTGCAGGGTCTCTTAATTGAATTTGGAACTTGGACTTTAAGAAGAACTTAGGGTCCGCTTCGACTCGTTTTAACCACTTATCGGCAAGCTCTTGGCTACCCAAAATTTCATTGGCATTAAGCGTTTCCTTGAGCATCAATTCCGCTACCGTTTCTTCTTCAGCGCCATCACCCGTTCGCGGCTGATCGTCTTCGAGTTCTAAAGACTCTTCAGGGCCATCTGTGGTCCCGGACTGACTTTCACTGGTTCGGTTAACCTCTTCGACAATCCCACTAAGCACAGCAAGATTGTTCTCCACATCCGTTCTTAGTTCTGGTGACAGACCCTCTTTCTCGCTTAATGACTTCAAAAGGTCTCGCGCAGCAAGGTATTCACGTTGTCGAGCTAAAGCACTCGCGGCGTTATACAAACCAAGATCTGTTTTGGTTTGTAAAAAGGCACTGTGAGCTAACTTAAAATCGCGAGCATAGTAGTAAGCCGCGCCTTTTCTCATTGGGTCAGTAAAATGTTTTGCCGCTTCAAGGTATTCCTTCTGGTTCAACAGGCGTTGACCTTGCTGGTCGGGCGTTAACCATAAATCCCACCACCATTGGACTGTTTTATCCCAAACCGTAACCGACTCCACCACAACGGGTTTCTCAGCGGTTAAATTGACTGTTTTCGCCAAAGTGTCTGGTGAATAGATGCTGCTTGTGATCATCAAACCAACAACACACCACTGAACCAACCACCCTTTTCTGAACCACAACAACATAATGATCGCCATTGGAATGAGCAGTCCATAGCCCATGTCTTTCCAAGGCATTGAAGATTCGCCGTTGAGCTGCATGTTTCTTTCAACCGCGTTGTTGAGCTGTTGGATATCCGAATCATCCACGGTCACTTCGATCAGTCGTCCACCTGTCTTACTCGCTAAGTTACGCAGTGAATCTAGGTCGACAGGGTTATCGCTCACCACATTACTGTTTCCTGCGGCTAGAATGAGCAACTGATACGGATTGTCGTTAAAGAAGCTCTCGAACGCTCTGATGGTACTTGGATTTACACCATCCGATACCAACAACACTGACGAACCTAACTCGCCAGACAATTGTTGATTTATGAGTGGCAGCGCTTCTTCTGCTGACTTACCTGATACCGGCATGATGTCAGGTGTGATAGCCGCAAGAAACGGTTCGAATACCTTGCTGTCTTGAGTCACAGGCATCGCAACGTGGGCACTGCCCGCATACACAACCAAACCTGTGTTACCGCCCTTGCGAGCTGCCAATAAGTCTCTAATTTTCTGCTTAGATCGTTCCAAGCGACTTGGAGGCAAATCTTTAGCGAGCATAGATTCACTATTATCGAGTACAACCAACATCGAAGCTTTGTCTTCCCCAAAAGGTGAAGCTTCACGTTGCCATGTTGGGCCAGAACAGATAATGATGGCGATAGTTACAATCACCACCAATAGCTTCAATGGCAGCTGCCTACGCCAGCCTGTTTCACCAATGGTCAATGCATCACGTAAGTGTGCAGGTAGAATGTCTTTCCACGTTGGTTTGGTCTCTTCTCTCCAACGAACCCATAACAGGAAGAACATCGGAATAAAGGCCAACAACCACAAAGGTCGGATAAAATGAAACTGGGTAAAGAACTGTTGCAGAGTGAGAGAATCAGGCATCATCCTCTCCTTTCAATTTTTTAGTTTTAGAAGCCAAAAGCGACCTTCTACGTAAAGTCGCCAGACTAAAGGCAGTCAGATACATCACAACAACAATCGCCATTAAGTAATGGTGCAGCCCCTGTTTAGGGCGATAAGTGATACTTTCATATAATTGTGGTTCTAGCTCACCAATCTGAGCGTAGGCTTTGGTAAGTTCGTCGCGGTTAAGTGCCTCAAAGGCTTCACCACCGGATTCTTGCGCTACTCGTTTGATGGTTTCCATATCCAACGCCACTTCTCCCACGGTTTGAGGATCACCCATGGCGATAACGTGAATACGAACGCCTTTCGCCTTGGCGACTTTGGCGGCATCGATAGGTTCAACAAAGCTTCCGGTGTCATTACCGTCGGTTAATACGATCACGACTTTCTCTTTCACGTTGGCATCAACACTTGAATCTTGAACGGCAGCACTTTGCTTCTCACTTTGCTCAAACACCTTAATCGCAAGACCAATCGCATCACCTAAGTGCGTGCTTTGCCCTGCCATCGCGACATCGGTTTGATTAAGCAGTTCAAACCATACATCTTGGTCGGCGGTAAATGGCGTTTGTACAAACGCTGCATCACCAAACAAGATCAAACCGAGTCGGTCCCCTTTTCTGGTTTTCGCGAAATCGGCTAACACCTCTTTGGTCGCATCTAAGCGAGAGATTTTATCGCCTTGCTGAGAGGTAAAATCTTGCTCCGCCATTGAGCCGGATAAATCGACCACCACCATCACATCACGACCCAATTGTTCACGAATTTGTGGCTCACCAAGAATGGTTGGTTTCGCTAACGCACACACGACCAATACCCAAGTAATAATGAGCGTGGTCCGTTGCCACCAGCTTGGTGTTAACTGGCTGGCACCTTGTGACGGTGCTTCGCCAATCGCTTCAACCAATTCTCGAAAAAATGGCACCTTAATAGCCATTTGCTTAGTTCGGTAAGCTGGCACGGCAAAGTAGACTAACAACGGCAAAGGCAGCGCGATAAACCATAGCGGGTGCGCAAATTCAAAGCTGGCAGATAAAACATCAAACATTGTCTTGCCCCTCAGCCATTACCTGTACATTCGGTTTTGTTTGTACATCGGGTTTATGAAGCTTTAGCCACATCATCGCAGTTTGAATCACCTCTAAACGCTGTTCAAAGCTCAGACGCACATTAGGGTCAATTAGGCTTTGCATCCATAATTCCGAAACTTCATCGGCAAAGAACGCATTGCTGTTTTCACTTGTGTTAGCGCTAACAGGCAGATAAGCGTTCAGACGGTTTACATAGGCTTTTCCAAACAGCTTTGCATTGCTGCTGTCTAGGTAACGAAGTACCACTTTGAGGACTTTAAAGGTTCGTTCAGTTGAGTTCTTGTCTCTTGCATCCAGTACCATGAGTTCTTGAAGCGCTTCTTTGCGATAACGGTTATTCCACCACCTTAGCGCTAAACGATAAGCCAGATAGACAGCGACCAATAACAGAATGACGCCAAGGATCTTCCAGCCAATAGTTTGCGGCATCCAGCTCACGCTCTCGGGAATGGCGACGTCGTGCAGATCGCGAAGGATATAAGTACTTGGAGGCGTATGTTCAACGGCCATCTAACGCCCTCCCACCAGCTTTTGAAGCTGAGAAATATGAGTTCCAGACGTATCTAATTCGATATAAGGGAGGTTTTTCATCGCCATCAATTTAGCAAGGGACTGTTTCTGAAGTGCAGCCTTTTGAGCAAGGCTTTCACTTGCGAGGTTAACCTTAGATTGGCTATCGAGATTAAGTTGAAAGCGACCATCACCCACCACCCAATTTGCGCTTGCTAAATCTTGAGGTAATGATTGTTCCAATGGATCGGTGACCATTATGGCCAAGATGTCGTTGTGTTGCTGTAACTGCTTTAGTCGGTCTAGATGTTGCTCTTGGCAGTCGCGCCAATCGCTAATAAAAATTAAGGTCGACTGCTTTAATCTCATTCGTTTTATCAGTTCAATCCATTGGCTGAACCCGACTCCTTCGCTGTCACTTACACTTACGCCTAAGCTTTGATTTGCTTTAGTAAGGTGCTTTAACTGAGCCAGTAAATCAGACTGTGAACGCTGTGCTTTGGTGTGGAAGAGTTTTTGATGAGAAGCTAAAACAAAGCCAACACGGTCACCATCTTTCAGGACTCGCCATCCACACAGTGCCGCGACTTCGGCCGCAACAACCGATTTCATGGTGTTTTGAGAAGCAAAGAACATCGAACTGCGCTGATCGACACAGATCATTACATTTCGGTCTTTCTCTTTGGTATAGCTACGAACATGAGGCTTACCCGTTCGCATCGTAACTTTCCAATCGAGGTTACGAATATCATCACCCAGTTGGTAGTGTCGTAACTCCTCAAAATTCAAACCACGACCACGAAACAGGGAATTATGTCGGCCCGACAATACACTGCCCGCCTTTAGATGAGGCAACAGAGAAAACGACTCAGCTTGAGCCTGTATTCGCACTAACCTTGAATAATCACAGTACAAACGTGGATCAAGGCCTTGCGGTTTGGGAGCTTGTGTTGGCTTCGCCATGACGCCCCCTTGTTATCCGATCTCAACATTATCAAGCAGCTCTTCAACCACTCTTTGATGGTCAATACCATCGGCCAATGCATCGTAAGACAACGAGAATCGGTGGCCTAATACGGTCGGCAACATGGCACGCACATCGTCCAACGTGACGTGGTCACGCCCTTGCAACCACGCATAAGCGCGAGCGCATTTATCCAATGAAATAGAAGCACGCGGGCTTGAGCCAATCTCAATCCACTTTGATAGGTTTGATTCTGGGTAACGCTCTGGCTTACGAGTCGCCATCACCAAAGCCACAATGTAGTTCTCAACTAAGTCGGAAACGGCAATATCTGGAAGTTGGCGGCGAGCTTCAAGTACCAACTCAGGTTCAATATGCTCTGGAGTGACTAATTCCGAACTCGTCTCGCTACCGAGTTCCTCACTGCGCACAAGTCGAATGATGTCGCGTTCAGCTTCATCTTCTGGATAGTCGACCGTGACTTTCATAATGAAACGGTCCATCTGTGCTTCAGGCAGTGGATACGTACCTTCTTGCTCAACTGGGTTTTGCGTAGCGAGCACCATGAATAGATCAGGTAGGATATGAGTTTGACCACCCACCGTAATCGTTCCTTCCGCCATGGCTTCAAGCAGAGCCGCTTGTACCTTTGCAGGAGCACGGTTCACTTCATCGGCTAAAACAATACTGTTGAAAATAGGACCCGGTTGAAAGTGCAACTGAGGCTTTCCATCAAGCTCTTGATACACTTCTGTACCGGTTACATCTGATGGCAGCAGGTCAGGCGTAAACTGAATTCGACCAAAACTGGTGTTCAGTAGGTTCGCCAGCGATTTCACTGAACGAGTTTTCGCTGTACCGGGAAGTCCCTCTAAAAGCACATGCCCATTAGTCAATAACCCTATCACCAGAGCCCGAACGACGTGGCTCTGACCGATAACACTTTTCTCTGTTTGTTCAATCAGTTGGTTAATTGCTTGTTGCGCATGGTTCATAGGTCTTCCCTTAATTCAATCTGGCTGCGTACATCCTACTCACAAGCCCCATAACTATTAGTTATACACGTGATAATTGTTCATCAGCGCGATAAGTTATAAACGTGATAATTGCTCATAAGCGCGACAATTAGTTACAAGCGGAATAAGCAGCAAGCACGGTAGCCAAGCTCACCTCATCGCTTTATTTAAACTTAGCTTTCAATTGGTTAATGGCCTCTGGCGGTGCCACCTTGCTCAGTGATGAAATACATTGCTCAAACGCCTTTGGTACGCCCGGTATAAGGCTGTTTCGCGCCAACACTTCACACTGGGCATACAGGGGCTGTGGGTTACGGCTAAATTGGTAAGCCTTGTGCAGTGATTGACTTGCCGCAAGCACATCCGATTTCTCCAAAGCCAATCCATACACATACCAATATTGTGGGTCGGTTTGTGCAGTTTCAGCAGCTTGTTTAAGGTACTCCGTTGCTTGTTCGTAATCTTTTACACGAAGCAGAGATAACCCTGTGCTGTATGGCAAAACACTAGATTTAGGCTGAGCTTCAATACCTTGCTTCAAGGTCGACAACGCTTTTGCTTCGTTACCTTGCGCTCGATACAAATCCGCCAAGTTGGCGTAGCTGTTTTCGAAGTAAGGCTCAATCTCGATAGCGCCTTGATAGAACTCAATCGCTTTATCGTGCTGACCTAAATCTCGGTAAACGTTGCCTAGGTTAGTACGTCCAAATCCTCTATCGGCATTAAATTGCTGTATTTCAATGTACTCTTCCAATGCAGGCTTGATTTGGTCTTTCTGCAGAGGATTCATTTCTCCCCAATAACGTACCAATGCACCTGCGGTTTCTGAACGAATCGATAATACAGGGTCTTTCAGTAGCGGCTCTAGAATCTGCCAACGGTCAGTGAATGGGAAACCAGACGAGCCTTGCACAACGCCCAAACGGATCATTTCATCATCATGTTTCACCGCTCTTGCTAGCGAGATAAGCGTATTCTTACCCGTATTGCCGCCCAAACGTTCTAAGCTCGATGCACGAATGATATTGCTTAAGCTGGAGTCCTGAGCCGAGTATGCCAACGCATCCTCTGCACCTCTGTGCCCTATTGAGTCGGCATAAAAGGCAACAGCAAAATGTTGTTGGTTACGATACTTAGAATCTGGGAACCATTCGCCAATTTGCTTATCTGCCCACTGGTCGGTTTGATCTTCATGACAGCTAGTACACACGTTCGGCGTTTTAATGTGTTGGCTAATATCAGGACACGGGATATGCCAACTGTGGTCGCGTCTTGGGTCGACCTCCATGTAAGTCGTCTCTGGCATGTGACAAGTCGTACATTGTGAAGCTTCGGTATTCGCCTCGTGGAAGGTGTGTTTTTCAGGCGTGTACTCTGATGCAATGTGACATTGGCTACACACCGCTTCTTCGGCAATTTTCAGTTCTGCAGTATGTGGATCGTGACAGTTAGTACATGTGACGCCTTTTTCAGCCATCACTGATTGCAAGAAAGATCCGTAAACGTAATCTTCATCGTAGATTTGACCGTCGTTGTGGTAAAGCTCAGGGGTAATCAAGCTCAAGCGATACTTATCGAAGAAAGACCCGTTCACGTGGTCACCCGTTTCATTTAACTGAGTACGTCGGCTGTGGCATTGAGCACAGGTTTGAACTTGGTTGGTATGGATGATGTCTTTTGGTTGCAGGGTTGAGTTGCCCTCTTGGTAGACCCATTCTTTAACCGACTTCGACAAGTCGCGATCAAAGCCATAATGCGCGGAGGCTTGAACATCCTTTTCGCCATTCGCTTTGGCTAACTGGGCCTGCTCAACGTGCTCGCTTGCAGGGCCATGACAGGCTTCACAACCGACATTAATCTCAGACCAAGTAGTGTTATAGGTATTACTCGCGCTGTCGTAGTTTTTCTCTAGGTTCGTTGAGTGGCAATCGGCACACATGAAGTTCCAGTTTTGACCGCTATTGGTCCAGTAGAATTCATCAGTGTTGGTGGTATCCGGGTAGAGGTTAAACCAGCGTTGACCGCCTTCGCCCTCAGTGCGAGAGTCCCAAGCGAAAGGAATCAACTGTACGCGTCCGTCTTCAAACTCAACCATGTACTGTTGTAGAGGTTCAAAGGCGAAGGTATAGCTGATTTTGTAATCTTTGAATTGGCCATCCGGCCCTTCGATGTTGACCCAAAACTCTTCTCCCTTGCGAAAAAAACGGTTGGGCTTTCCTTTATGAGTCACGGTTTGATCGTTGAAATCGCCCAAAACGGACTCATCAGTCGCGTGTTTCATCGCCATATCATGATGAGAGCCTTGCCACGCTTCCACTTCTTCGCTGTGACAGTCAACGCATGCTTCAGAACCAACATACGTAGCCTTGGTAGAGCTGGCATCTAAGGTTTCTGAATCAATAAGCGAAGCTTCAGTCGTCGTCGGAGCTTGTTCATTCGCATACACATTGACACTGAGTGTCGACAACATAGGTAAAGACAACATTGCGGATAATACTGCAACTCGCTGGTGTTTCAATCCGTTCACTAGTGAGCACAACCATGCAGACATAACATTCCTTGTTTTTATACATCCTTATGCTTAATAAGGTAGACGTAAAAACAACGAAATTACAATTATTTAGTGGCAGTGGGCTCGATAGTTGTGATTCATATTCACGACTGATATCTACTCATCGATATGCTCATAAAAAAAGAGCTCCGAAGAGCTCTTTCGTGTTACCAGTTTCATCAAACATCAGTTTCAATAAACCAAAGCTTACTTATTATGGTTCTCTTGAAGTTTTTCCATAACCTGATCCAAGCTAAAGCTTGCTGCTTTTTGACGTGGTGGATATTCAGCAAAGGTTTCTAAGAACTTGCCAACATACGCTTGCGCAGGAACGAACATATAGGCATGGTCTAACAACCAGTCATAGTACGTATTCGATGTGATATCTGCGTTTTCGTATGGGTCCATTCGGAGGTTAAACAGCTTAGGAAGACGTAACGTTACAAACGGTTCTGCCCAAATTTGCATGGTACCCGTCGCACGCTGCTCCATGAACACCGCTTTCCATTGGTTGTAACGAAGTGCCGCAAGGTCACCGTCATCGGTAAAGTAGAAGATCTCCGAACGACGACCTTTCTCTTCTTCACCGGTTAGGTAAGGAAGGAAGTTGTAGCCATCTAGATGAACTTTAAACGTTTTATCACCCGCAGTATGACCTTTCAGTAGTTTCTCTTTGATCTGATCATCACCAGCAGCTGCAACGAAGGTTGGCATCCAGTCCATGTGGTGCATGATTTCATTTGAAACACTGCCCGGTTCAATCTTTCCTGGCCAACGAACCATTGCTGGTACACGGTATGCGCCTTCCCAGTTGGTGTTTTTCTCACCACGGAACGGCGTTGTACCGGCATCAGGCCAAGAGTTCATGTGTGGACCGTTATCCGTTGAGTAGAAAACGATGGTGTTGTCTTTGATGCCCAACTCATCCACTTGCTTCAATAGTTGTCCAACGTGTCGATCGTGCTCAACCATACCATCAGCGTAATTACTGATGCCGGTTACACCTTTGCTATCTGGCTGCACGTGCGTTCTAAAGTGCATTCTTGTTGCGTTCCACCAAACGAAGAATGGTTTGTCCGCTTTCACTGCGCGATCCATGAAATCAAGTGCCGCGTCTAGTGTTTCTTCATCGACCGTTTCCATACGCTTACGCGTTAGTGGGCCTGTATCTTCAATCTTGCCATCTGCGAATGATTTGATCACACCACGAGGGCCAAATTTCTTACGGAACTCTGGGTCAGTTGGGTAATCTTCATTCTCCGGTTCTTCTTCAGCATTCAGGTGGTAAAGGTTGCCAAAAAATTCGTCAAACCCGTGTGCTGTTGGAAGGAATTCATCTTTATCGCCAAGGTGGTTTTTACCAAATTGACCTGTCATGTACCCCATAGGTTTAAGCATTTCTGCAATCGTTGCATCCTCCGCTTGCAAACCAATGTCTGCTCCTGGAAGGCCAACTTTACTTAAACCCGTTCTAAGAACACTTTGACCCGTGATGAACGTTGAGCGACCTGCGGTACAAGACTGCTCCGCATAATAATCGGTAAACATCATGCCTTCTTTGGCGATGCTATCAATATTTGGAGTGCGGTAACCCATTAAGCCAAATGTGTACGCACTCACATTGGATTGACCAATGTCGTCCCCCCAAATGACCAATATATTTGGCTTTTCTGCTGCAAAAGTGGCGCTAGACGCGGCCATCATTGCTGTACCCAAAATCGCTAATCGACGTTTAGCGCCATACTTCGCTGTCATAGAAACCTCTTCGTAAGTTATTTGCATCCTGCCCTACAACGTATAGTTCATTTTTTGCGCATACGCGAGATTACCTAAGCTATTAATATTTTTGTCATTTTTATCGAGATATGGATACAGAAGTCATCGATATGGTTTACGGCAACAAACATGATAAGGATCACACATACAAACTAAGGGGCTGTTCTGGCAACACACTGGAACTGATATGAATCAATAAGTTAACTAGACATCATAACGATTGGTTATAAGCACTATAAAAGGACGGAACGGAATTTTGAGAATAACATTTGCTCATCGATGTGTTGTTCTAACGCATTAATCTTAAAAGTGAATCGGAGTCCTTATGGGTACTAAAATTAATAAACTAGCATTAGGTGTTGGCTTATTAGCAGCTTCTTCAGCGGCAATAGCAGCAGAAAAACCAAACATTCTTGCTATCTGGGGTGATGACATTGGTGTATTCAACATCAGTGCATACAACAACGGTATGATGGGTTACGAAACACCTAACATCGACCGTATTGCTAACGAAGGCGCACTATTTACTGACCACTACGGTCAACAATCGTGTACTGCTGGCCGTGCTGCATTCCTAACCGGCCAAGAACCTTTCCGTACAGGTCTACTGACTATCGGTATGCCGGGCTCTGACCATGGTATCCCTGATTGGGCTCCAACTATCGCAGACCTTCTTAAAGAACAGGGCTACATGACAGCTCAGTTCGGTAAAAACCACATGGGTGACCAAGATAAGCATCTTCCAACGAACCACGGTTTCGACCAGTTCTTTGGTAACCTTTATCACCTAAATGCGGAAGAAGAGCCAGAGACATACTACTACCCTAAAGATCCTGAGTTCCGTAAGAACTTTGGCCCTCGTGGTGTAATCAAGTCGACTTCTGACGGTAAGATTGAAGATACAGGCCCTATGACGCGTAAGCGTATGGAGCATGCGGATGAAGAGTTCCTAGAAGAATCTTTAGCATTCATGGAAAAAGCGGTGAAAGCTGACAAACCATTCTTCATCTGGCACAACACGACTCGCATGCACGTTTGGACTCGTCTACAAGAGAAATACCAAGGCGCGTCGGGTATCAGCATCTACGCAGATGGCATGTTAGAGCACGATGACCAAGTGGGTATCCTCCTAGACAAACTTGATGAGCTTAAGATCGCAGACAACACTATCGTCATCTACTCTACCGATAACGGTGCAGAGACAGTTTCTTGGCCTGATGGCGGTGCTACTTACTTCCACGGGGAGAAAGGTACAACTTACGAAGGCGGTATGCGTGTTCCTCAGTTAGTTCGCTGGCCTGGTACTATCAAGCCGGGAACTAAGATCAACGACATCATGGGTCACCAAGACTGGATCCCGACTCTACTAGCAGCCGCTGGTGATGATAAAGTGGTTGATAAACTGGCTTCTGACAAAGGTGCGACTTACAACGGTAAAAACTGGCGTGTACACCTAGATGGTTACAACTTCCTACCTTACTTCCAAGGTAAAGAAGAGAAAGGCCCTCGTGACAGCATGCTTTACTTCTCTGCTAACGCTGAACTAAATGCGGTACGTTGGAATGACTTCAAGATTTCATTCGCTGTTATGGACGGTAACATTGTTGATGCCGTGCGTTTCCAACCAAACTGGCCTCAAGTCGTTCACCTACGTGCTGATCCATTCGAAAAAGCACCACACGAATCGGGCATGTACCTACGTTGGATGGCAGACAACATGTGGCTATTCGTACCTGTAGGCGGCAAAGTACAAGAGTTCATGAACACGCTACCTGACTACCCTATGCAGCAAAGCCAAGTGTTGAACCCTGGTAACTTCAACCAGAATGCTTACATGCTTCAAGGTAAACTTAAGCAACTAGAAGCGGCAGCAGCGCAAGCTAAATAATTAGCTAAAGCTTAACCAACCCTAGGAAAGTGAAACCAAGCCGTGATAGCTCAAGCGCTATCACGGCTTTTCAGTATATCAACAATGAAAACTGTCCCACATAAGCCTTTAACAAACGAGTGACGAACAAGGTTATCCGCATACATTTACTCGCATAGCCTTGTAGCTCGCCTCGTTTATGACCGTTACGTTAAGATTACGCAAATTTTTTCAAATCCCACGGACATCACTTGAAATACAGAGATATGCGTGCGATTGTATTTTAACTCACCCTAACAACTGTATGATTATGAAGACAATCCAAAGCATTGCCCTACTCTCAGCTATCGTTGCTGCACCTTCAGTATTAGCTGACGTTGAAATCCAAGTTCCATCCAGTGTTGATATTCTAGCGGTTAACGAAGCTAAGCCTGACTTAGACGGCGGCTTATTCTCTTCTCATAAAACACTGACGTTACCAGATGGCCAAAACCAAATCGTATTCCAATATCAACTTGCATTTGATAAAGGTAACGATCGTGAATTCGTAGACAGCGACGCTGTTATCGCAACATTCGATGCGACTGATACCACACTGACTTTCGACCTGCCAAAATACCGCAACACAGCAGAAGCAAAATCTGGGTTTAAAAACTTAGAGTGGAGCCTTGTTGACGAGAACCAGAATGAAATCAGCGTTAAGCAAGACAAGCTAGTTAAAGACGGTATGCAAATTGGACGTAAATACCCTCAAGAAGCAAAAGAATACAACCAGCAAGGCGGCATTGCTGCACTAGCTATAGGTACAACAGCAGGCGCAACAGCGGCGGTTGTTCAACCTGTAACACTTCCAGCAAAAATTGATGGAAATGCGGCTAACACAGCTGAAGAAATGTTGTATTTTTGGTACGAAAAAGCCGATGCTGAAACGAAGCAGAAATTCAAAGATTACGTGAACAAGTAGATTCGATTACGAACAAGTCTATAAAATATCTCGTTCAAACCAAAGAAGCTGGCACACTGCCAGCTTCTTTGATTTCATCTAAATAGGACGTTATAGGTGTAACAATCAACGATAATCAGGTCTAATCCTCGACATCAACAACATATCAATGTATTTCCCGCCTTTGAATGTACTCAGCCTTTTAGTGCCTTCTAACTGAAAACCTACTCGTTCATACAAAGCAATGGCAGCGTTGTTATCGGCATGAACCTCTAGCTCCAGACGGACCAGATTAAGCCAATTATCAGCCTGATTAATCGCTTCTTTCATTAATGCCTTCCCAACCCCTTTGCCGTGTGCATCAGGGTGAATCGCAATCCCTAAGCCAGCACTATGTCGGTCTCTCACCTTAGTCGTCATGAATAAGGTAATGTGCCCAACGACTTTACCTGACACTTCTGCGACTAAAGTGAAATGGTCTGAATGACCAAACAATCGCTCCACTTGATCAGAGCTAAGAAAAGGTTTTTGTGAGGTATTTTCTGATACTGATGAATGACGATAAATATCAAAAATGTCTTGGTTGTCTGTGGTTTCAAGATGTCTAATTTGTATTTCCAAAGTGATTCCTTACTGTCTATTTCTATCCTTAAGCTAATTTTCATATTACGGATAGCAACGAGTAGCTACAACCGTAAGTGACAGAAATAATTGAATAATCGTCATAGCCCATAAAACAGTCGCCACAGCCCATAAATAACAAACTCAAATACTAAAAATGCACCATTGAAGGCCCTCACTCGCCTGTTCATAGAGTAAAGTTCGCTCTCGAAGCAAATAGCTCAAAGGTATAATAATACCAATCGTAGTAAATAACTGTTCACCCTAGCTTGTTAAAAATCTCGATAACGTCGTTAGGTTTTTTGATTGTAGAATAACTACTTATCGAAACTATTTATTGAAAAGAGCAGCCTTGTTCTCAAGCTTTTTTCCTGCGCTATTTTTGATCACTTACTTACTGTGATTGGTATAAATTGATCCATCGCTTTGAGCCTTTCGTAATACCTGACGAAAATAACTGACAAACTCAAAGGATTCCAACATGATTAATAAAATTAGCAAGTCTCTATCTCTTCTTGTCGCTGCACTTTTTTTTAGTGCATTCGCTAACGCCAATCATCATGAGATGAAAAAAGATATCGTCGATGTCGCAGTAGGAAATGGCTCTTTCAATACACTTGTTGCTGCTGTTAAAGCGGGTGGACTTGTAGATACTTTGAAAGGAGAAGGACCTTTTACCGTTTTCGCTCCAACCGATGAAGCATTTGCCAAGTTGCCAGATGGTACTGTCGATATGCTTTTGAAACCGGAAAACAAAGACAAATTAGTCGCCGTGCTAACTTATCATGTAGTCGCAGGGAAAGTGGTGGCGGCAGACGTTATGAAAATAGACAAAGCGACAACAATTCAAGGTCAAAACGTGATGATAAGCGTAAGCGATGGCACGGTTATGATTAACAATGCGAAAGTGATTGCGGCTGATGTGGAAGCAAGCAATGGTGTAATCCACGTAATTGATACGGTCTTGCTCCCGAAATAATCAAATAGAAAGAAAGTCTCAGGCAAACCAAACTCTTTGAGGGTGTGACAGTTCACACCCTTTTTAACCTACTGGGCTAAGCGTTGAGCATATCCAATTTTACCTACACTAGACATAACGTTAATGGCTACTTAGTGGTTTTCTCCATCACGTAATTAGTCAGCTTAACGCCACGTATTTCGACTTCCTGTTCATTCACTAACTTAAAGCCAAGGTGCTCATAGAAAGGCCTAGCGGTAATACTCACCTCAGAGAAGTATCTCGATACACCACGAAATCGACCAATCTCGAATACATGCGCCATCAAAGCTCGCCCTACACCTTTACCTTGATATTCATGATGACAAAAGAAGTGATCTATCAACCCATTCGGTTGCAAGTCAGTATAGCCAACAATGTGGCCATCCAACTCCGCTACAAAAGGTTGGATACGATGCAGACACTTTTCCCACACCTCGGAGTCAAAGTCACTTGGTGCCCAAGCCTCAACTTGTTCTTGAGAATAGTCACGAACATTAATATTTCGAACAGTATGGAAATAGATCTCCCATAATGCTTTGGCATCACTAACTTGGTAATTTCGAATTCTAACCACGACACAGTCCTTTCATGTATTGCTGATTGCCTATTCACTACTTGATAGCAATACTAACGATAAAACACAGCTAGCCAAATAGTCACAACGTCTCTATCCGTACCAACAACCTTGTGCTTCTCTCTCGCGGCAATATTGATGTAATCCCCTTTAGACAAGGTAACGACACGTCCGTCTTCAAACTCAATAACACCTTGCCCCTCTAGCACCATAACCCATTCGTTTTCATCTTGGTCATACCAACCTTGTTCTGGAGAACTGTGCCCATGAGATATTATTCTTTCAATCCGCACATTCTCAGTAGTAATGATGTCGTTGAAGATTTCGTCGGGTATTGACG
Organism: Vibrio sp. FF266; assembly: GCF_041439695.1. Taxonomy (NCBI): domain Bacteria; kingdom Pseudomonadati; phylum Pseudomonadota; class Gammaproteobacteria; order Vibrionales; family Vibrionaceae; genus Vibrio; species Vibrio sp. FF266. The sequence goes on along the minus strand of NZ_JBGOOO010000003.1, from coordinate 243,552 downwards.
AAGGCACATCCGAGTAGATATTTGACATCGCTCTCTCCTAATCCTTATTAGATGAATATGGTGCATTGCTTTATCGTTTTATCGTTTTATCTAAAGCCTAGCTTCCTGAGCTCCTAAGCTATAAGCCCTAAGCCACAGCACTTTTTCTGAAATAGAAACGATAATAGCCAACCAAGTTACTGCAGATAAATAGCGCTTCCATCAGTACAGCAGTTGGAGAACCAACTAAGTAATTGTGAACCAACCAAAAGCTAGTTCCGATAATCATCAACTCTCTTAATCGACGGTCATCTTTATTGAAGGCTGCAAAGGTTTGAAATACGGAAGCAAAGCAACTCAATATGCTAGTGAGCCCCGAGTAAGTCACAACCGTTGCGACTACTGACATGGAACTGAACAAATATTTAAATTTTGGTGACGTAGAAAACACGCTCGTCAAATATCGAATGGTCGCGATGATCATCAAACTTGCCGCTGTCCATTGTTCGAGCAAAATGAAATGACTAGAAATAAGAACGCCTGCAAAAAACAAGCATGTGACGATTTTCTTCCTCTCTTTAAATTGAAAAGACAGAAGATCGAAACAAATAGCAATTGCGACTAATACCTGAGAAAGATAAAAAGCTGACACGATTATTCCTTAAGTAGTGACCTAGCAGATTTAAATTATGACGTTGCTGTTTTATGAATGATATTGAAGTTTAGACTTTTAAAGTACCACTGATTACGGTGGTTGCAGACCCTATCAGTTTTATACGACCGTTCGGTAATAGCTCTGTCGATACATACCCACCGCGGCGCGACGCTTGGTAAGCATTGAAACGCGCTTTGTTTAGTTTCTCGGACCAGTACTGTGTGAGAGCGCAATGTGCTGAACCCGTAACGGGATCTTCGTTAACACCCACCCACGGCGCAAAATAGCGCGAAACAAAATCAAGCTCAGAGTTCGACGACAATGCCGTCACAACAACGCCTCGACCTTTAATACGCTTTAGAGCATCAAAGTTTGGTGCTAAATCTAATAAAACTTGTTCGCTGACAACCTCAATAAACTGTTTGGTATCGAACTCACTGTATGACACGACTTGGTCTTCACACAGCCCTAAATATTCCAGCAAATCTTTATTAGCATCCAATCCAAGATCAAGCACAGTACTTGGGAAGTCAAGCTCGATTGTGGAGTCACAAACTGTGGCAGATAGCTTCCCTGAAAGCGTATCAAACGTCACAACCTCACCCGCATTGACTAACCCTCTTTCCTTCATCACATGCGCTGTTGCCAACGTACCGTGGCCGCATAATTTGACTTCAACTTCTGGTGTGAACCATTTCAACGTCATCGTATTGAGGGCTAAGAATGCCGTTTCTGATACTGCCATCTCTTCAGCAATCGAATACATCAACGACTCTTCTAAAGGTTCTTGTGAAATACAAACCCCTGCAGGGTTTCCTTTAAAAGCTTTAGTTGTGAACGAATCCACTTGATATATCTCTAAATTCACAATGGCTCCTAGCTCTGATATTGAATTGACATTGCAGCCTACAATAAGCACAAACACCCCGAGCTACAAGTGTTCAACAGCAACATTATTAATACTTATTTAAGAACTAAGGAATGATAAACAAACAGTTATGAAAAGAGTTGGTGGATTAAGCTGAGGGTTTAATATCGGGCAGATAAGAGATAAAACGTATCAGCCCTGGTAGGAAACAAGCACACATTCGCGGCACATAGGCATTGTATCGTGCCACAAACGGGTTACTCAGCAATGGTAACTTTATTGAATCTACTGACGTACCAGAGCAGATTTCACAATGGTCAAGCCAAGCAGACCCAACATAACTCCTGTCACTTTATCAATATAGTAAGCAGCGCGCGTAAACTCTTGACGCACTTTAGGCGTCGATAACAGGAAGATGATCGCCGCATCCCAAATAAAGACAACCACCGTCATCCAAATACCTAGGCCTAACTTAAACATGAAGCCAATGTCATTGTTCAACACAACCGTAAATAAGCTCAAATAGAACAATAGGTTTTTGGGATTAAGGATTCCAGATAGAAAACCCGTGACGAATTCTTTAAGAAAAGTCGTTTGGTTGAAGCTATCTCCTTCGGAAACATCCATATTACTGTAGTTACATTTCTTCGCTCTTATCGCTTGAACGGCAAGATAAACAAGAAATACACCACCAATTATCTTAAGTGCAATCATAACGGAAACAGATGCCGCTAGGATCGAGCCGACACCAACCAAACATAAAGCAATATAAACCGCATTGGCGCTGGCAATACCGAATGCAACGCCGAGTGCTTTTCTTCCCTTATTTTTAACAGCGCTCTTTACCACAATCACAAAATCTGGTCCGGGGCTCAATAGCGCCAAAAAGTGAGCAATCGCCACGGTAACAAAAATCCCAACTAAACCTGCATCCATAAACCAACCTCCTATCGTTCAATTAATGCCCTACTATTGCATAACTAACGAAAAAATGCTCAAGTAGATGAATATATATTTACTAGCAACCTAATAATCAAACAAATCCCGTGTTTTCGTCGTGCCAAATCAGAAGTAGATGAGTCATTCGTGCACTTATTCAGGCGTTCGTCGGTCAAAGGTTGATATCCCCTTGATTTAACATAGTGATTTTGTGCTCAAAGCTTACTTTTAGTTCCAATTAGGTCATAGGATTTTCACACCTAGATGCATTGCGTTAGGTTGAACTGAAATTAGAGACCTAAATTTGAGCTATGTCGCAAAATTTGGGCTACGATTTAGTTAAGCAAAGTAGGAAAGGAATCCGTCAGTGAAAGCATTTTATGTTTCAGTTCTTGCGTCATCATCCTTTTTAACTGGCACAGCGTTTAGCCAACAAAATGATATTTATCTCTACAATTGGGATGAATTTCTATCCAATAGTGTCGTGACCCAACTAAGTGACACGTACGGCATTTCTTTGAAACAGCAGTTTTTTTCTGATGAGTCGATCAGAGATGAAGTGCTATTAAGCGAACGTCGTGGCGCATTTGAGCTAGTCATTATAGAAAGTGTAAAGCTCAATGCGTTAGCCAAGCAGAACCTGTTTCATAATCTCAGTAAGTTACAACAATCCATTGCTGGTAACATAGATTCACGGTGGGTTGAAGGATGTGGCGAGTATGGCATTCCCTACGCTTGGGGGACTGCGGGAATCTTATATCGCAGTGACAAACTAAACGCTCCCACCTCTTGGAACGCTATTCTCGAACCAGACACGAACAGCAGTGGCCGCATAAGTATGTATTACGAACCTACGGATTTGGTGAGTACTGCACTGTTAGCAAATCAATTTGATCCATTCACCAATAATGAGCAGGAACTTCGCGTTGCCTATAAAACCCTGCAAGCTCAAAAGCCACACCTAGAAAGCAACGAATACGTCATCGACTATATTCGCCAACCCGAACGTCTTGCTAACATCGACCTTGCCTACGGTTATTCTGGTGACAGTTATGTACTCAATGATTTGGAGCCTGATGCCTCTTGGGTTTACATCGTACCTCAAGAAGGCACAACGTTATGGTTAGAGTGCATTGCTGCGATTAATAACGGAGAGTTGTCTGCACAAGCAACAACGATTCTATCATTCTTGTCGCAACCCGAGATCGCCGCTCAAAACGCAATGGATTCATGGTTTGCAACTCCAAGCTCAAAAGCAAAAGCCTTAACAACGCAAGAGTACCAAAATGATCCGGAGCTTTTCCCTAGCAAAGAGGTTTTAGAACGCAGCTATCTGTATCAGCAACTCGAACCCAATAGCATTCAAATTCGTAACCGCATTGTCGACAGTTTGAGATAATTAATGCCAGTATTAAAGAAGCTCTACTTTGTGCTCATTCCTACTTTATTGTTCGTATTTGCAATAGGCGGAATGGTTACTTACCACTTAGCCTCTAACCACGCGAAACACATGTACTTAGACGAAGTACAATCTGATGTGAACACCGCGCTCGTGGCGGCTGAATACGAGCAACTTGGTCTATCTTTGCTTGTAAAAGATATAGGTTCATCGCTACAGTTCTTGCGATATATTCAAAACCCTAGTGACTACACAACCTTGTCCCTGCTGGAAAAAAGAGTGCTTCGTGTCTTAAACCAAAGTCACGTTAATCAATTTGGTCAACGTAACATCTATATCGTTGATCCTAAGTTTCAGTTAACGCTATCTACGTTACGAGCAGACCCTTTCGAAGGGTTAAAGATCCCCGATAACATCTATGAAAAAATCTTCGATATCTATACCTCGTTAATCAATAAAAACGAGCTGTCTCATAAAGGCTTCTCATATATCTCTGTGAGTGGTGAACTTAGATACGCTTACGTTATTGCAATCGACCCTTACTTGCTCCCACAAGACAAACGTGCAAACGACAGCTTAAATCGATACATACTAATTGCAGATGGTCCATTAAAACAACTATCCAACTTACTAATAAAATACAACGATGATGACAATATGCAGCTTCTGATTGAGCCATCATCGAATACTGCACACATAGAGAATACGCAGTTTGTTATCAAATCGTTTGAACAAACCAAAGACAGAATCAAAGTTGAGATGAACAGCCGTCACTTCCTCGCTCAGGTTAATATTCGCGAAAAAAAATTCAATCAGGAAAAATCTATCATAGCTCAGCAGACCTTACTTGGCGGTTTGACGACACTATTCATTATTATGCTCATCGTACACATGGTGGTGCGCTACCAATTAGTACGTCCACTCAAAGATCTACTACACGAGATATCCATTGGCGGACTTAAACTGAGGTATTTCAAACGTTCATCCGGGCACAGTGAAATTGATGGTCTAAAAAACGCCTACATTGATTCATTAACAGAATTGAAATTCGAAGCTGAATTTGATCAATTAACCAAATTAGCCAACCGACGCTCGTTCATCCGACACCTCGATGTGCGTCTAAAAAGCTCGATAAGTCCTCATTGCTATCTGGTTTGCTGGGACATTATCGACTTCCGTAAAATCAATGACTTATATGGTGCAAAAGTAGGTGACAATGTACTCGTTAGTCTGGCCAAAACACTAAGAGAAACCCTGCAGAATCAACAATCCTCTTTCGGTTTCAGTTGCAGCGACTATTCAGTTGCAAGGCTAGGAGGAAACCAATTCATTGCCATATTGGAAATGGGTGAGCACCAATCAATAAACGAAGAAATTGAGAACATTAACAACACCCTAACAGGCACGACTTTCCTCGATTACTATGGTTTCAGGCTTTCAATTGCAACAGGTGTACTACCCGTCGATACCCCTAAGTTCGAGGAGATATGGCACCGATGCATCGATGAGATGCTGATTAATGCCAAAGCACACAGTGATGGAGAAAGCCGAATCGTTTACGGCGAAGAACTACTTCATTCACTAGAAAGACATGACGTTATCGAAAAAAGGCTATTGGAGTGTTGTGAAAGCGACAACTTTGAACTTCGCTTTATGCCTATTTTCAATGCTAAGACACTTCAGATTGACGGAGCAGAATGTCTGATTCGCTGCCCTGCTCTATTTGATATAAAGGCTGGCCCGGATGAGTTTATTCCGGTCGCCGAAAGAAGTAACTTGATATCCAAACTCGACATGTGGGTCATTAGTACCGCAATAAAAAGCTATAAAGAGCTCTCTGAAATTCACAAGTACACAGGTAGCTTATCAATAAATATATCAGCGATGGAACTTTACAATCGTAACTTTGCAGACAATATTCGAAAGGTAATCGAGCGTTATCAAGTACCACCAGCCAACATCATTATAGAAATTACCGAAACCAGTTACGTTAAAAGCAGTAAACTTACAGTGCAGACTATCGAAAGTATCAGGAGCTTAGGTTTAAAAGTGTCTCTTGACGATTTCGGTACTGGCTATACAGCTTTTAACCAACTTCTTCACTACCCTGTCGATGAGCTTAAAATTGATAAAAGCTTTATCGATAATATCGTCGACGACAAAGCTGACCGAAAGATGGTCGAATCCATGGTTAACTTAGGACACTCTTGTGACACCTTCGTTGTTGGCGAAGGTGTCGAGTCTCTCGAACAATATCATCACCTTAAAAAAGCCAACTGCGACTTAATACAGGGTTATTTTTTCAGCCAACCACTCACTTACATTGAGTTCATTGAATTTGTTCGTGACCACAATCCGCAAACTATTCTGGATCAGCAAGCCCTTTTAGAACCAAGCTCTAACGAAAGGATTCTGGCACTTAATCAGAAACAGTAGTCGTATCTTGAAAGCATGACTAGTTAATAACCACGACCAAACCTTTTAGATGCTTAGCCTTGCATCGAGGTCAACAGCTCCATCATGTCTTTAGAGCTTATGTTCTTCTTGTGCCTCACTACGGCGTCAATCATCAATTCTAAGTTACCTGCAGAGATGTAATCACTAAGGACGTCGTTAAACTTGTCCTGAATTTCATCACTCGCGTACAAATGATCAGGAATGAAGAATAAGAACTGGCTTCCACTGCTACGGAACGAAATGGTGCTTTCAGGGATCTTGGTGGTCAAAGACTTAGCAGCCGAGCTCACCACAAGGTCCCCATATTCAAGGCCATATTTTTGATTAATCTCGGTAAGATTTCTGATTCGGACAAAATAGAGATCAAAGTTTTTGTCCTTCGAGTAGCTATTCTTAACAAATTTCATCAACGAAATTCGATTGCGAAATCCTGTAATAAAATCCGTAGAGTAGAGCTTTCTTTTAATAGAAAAATCCATATAAAAAATAATCCCAGTCAATAACAAGATGCCAACAAGAAAAACGCTACTGATCCGATGAACAGTAACCAAGTTATCAACCATTGAGGTGTTTTCTTCAATCACAGGGCTTTGTAATCGAAACTTGTCATTAATAAAATCGACGAGTGTGTGGTAGCAAATATCGACTTTTTTCTGCAGAGATTCCTTGGGCAACAACCCTTGACTGACCAGTTTAATTGAGGATTCCAAGCTCTTAAATTTGTCAAATTCCGCACTAAAATAAGGTTTAAAGTTTGCTGACTTGATGAAATTGGAGGACTCAGTACTGTTAATTAATATGTCAAACCGGCTCCACGTAATATCGTACGCTAACCATAACTCATCATAATCAATAGTTTCAGAACGGCTTACCATCAAGAAATTGGCGTATTCTTTCACCAATTGAAAAACGAACCACGTTGCCTCATTTTGTCGGGTGGAAAAACTCTTATTGATATCGTTAATGCGGGTCACACTGTAGATATTAATGGTGAGTACCACTGCCGCTAAAGATAACACGACGACTTTAATTGCAGTCAATGACAACAGCTTTTTCATACTAAATCCTTACAAATGAATATCGCGTATCTGCCAGATCATCTTGGCATGGAAGTCAGTGTTATCAATGTCTGGAGTCGAAGAAAGTGGATATATCAACCAGTACGGGCCTTTTTCTCTGACTGACATAAATTGGCCGTTTTGTTTAATCGCAATGATCGGCTGGTAGTCGTAAAAGTCTTCTTTGGGCACCGCTATTTTATAGTCGTTTAGTGCAACAAAAGTTACCTGCGAGGCCATGGGTAAATCCATAGTTTCAAGCACCGTTTGTAAGGCCACACCACTATAAACCAATTCTCCATCCAGCCAAGGTAATGACGTGGTGATTTCTTTTTGAGGAAGCAATAACAGCTGTTCTCGACTGAATTGATGTTTTTGCCCTAAGTGATCGAATATTGTCAGTTCCGATGCTGCAAAAATAGAAAATGAACACAGTGAAAGTATAAACAGAAGTGCAGCTCTCATTTTAAACTCCATTTTAAAAGGTCACTAATTTGAGTCTAGTTCATATTGGTCATTTGACTTGCTTAGACATTGCCTATTTTCTCAATGATGCAGTTCGAATCTTTCTCAAATAATGTTTCATTCCTGTAACCAGGTGCGAACAATACCTTCCCCTTATCTAAATAAGACTTTAATTAGCGTTCATACCAGTAATCCCTGCTTTTTAAAGGCAATGAGTAATCCAATCTTGCCACTGAATACGTACTGACTAACAAAATTGACAATAAATATGAGTCAGTAAGTAGCGAGAACGCTTATGCATGCATAACCTTTACACCAAGCTGAGTGTTTTCTGAGGGTCATCAAGCACTCGCTCTTTTCTTCGATAAGGGAATACGTAATGAGATTAAATAAGCTAAGGTTTAACCCCATAACCGCACTTTCCATTCTGCTAATGACGGCTGTCATGAATCCAGTTTACGCAGAATCCAACGACGAGCAGTTCGAGTTAGGAAAACAAAAAGCCAAGGTGTGTATGACCTGTCATGGCGTTGATGGTATCTCAACACAAGACCCTTACCCGAACCTTCGCGGTCAAAAAGTGGGATACCTCATATCTTCACTGAAAGATTATCAGACAAGGGAAAGAACCAGTGGTTTGGCGATTCTCATGCAGCAACAAGCCGACACACTTTCAGATCAAGACATCCGAGATATCTCCTACTTCTATTCAATGCTCGGCAAGGAATCAAGTTCAGTTAGCGACTCAAAAACAGACAGCAAATCAAAACTGTAGGCAAGGAGCCTTGTTATGGAACAAGTGACAACGCAGTACAGCATTAAGGTTGTGAAGTACTTTATCATCGCCTCTTTAATTTGGGCGATTGTGGGGATGATCATCGGCGTGATCCTCGCCGCTCAATTATATTGGCCTGTGCTCAATTTCGATTCTCAATATTTCCAATTTGGTCGTCTTCGCCCTCTGCATACCTCAGGCGTTATTTATGGGTTTGTGGTGAATATTCTAATGGGGACTTCACTCTATATTGCCCAACGAACTGGCCATTGCGAACTGTTCAATAAAAGCCTGTCGTGGATGGTCTTTTGGGGATGGCAATTTATTCTACTACTCGCGGTCATCTCCTTGCCTGGGGGCCACACCAGCTCAAAAGAGTATGCGGAACTTGAATGGCCAATCGACTTAATGATTGTACTGGTGTGGGTGCTCTATGCAGTGTTGTTCTTTGGCACCCTTGCTAAGCGTAAAGTCAGCCATATCTTCGTCGCTAACTGGTTCTTCGCAGCATTCATTATCGTTGTTGCCATGATTTTCATTGTGAATAACCTCGCGATGCCAGTATCGGCGATGAAGTCCTACTCTGTGTTTGCAGGCGCTCAAGATGCGATTGTTCAATGGTGGTGGGGACATAATGCCGTTGGTTTCTTACTGACCGCTGGTGTGATTGGTATGAATTACTATTTCATACCCAAAGCAGCGGACCGACCTATCTACTCGTACCGCTTGTCTGTGATCCATTTCTGGGGGTTGGTCGGCTTTTACACCTGGGCCGGAACGCACCACTTAGTCTACTCTTCCGTTCCCATCTGGATTCAGAACATCGGAATCGTGATGTCATTGATCCTGTGGCTCCCTTCCTGGGCGGGTGCTTTCAATAGCGCAATGACCCTTCTACAAAACAAAGAAAAGCTGAAGTCCGACTACATTCTTTTATTCTTTTTCTCAGCAATTCTTTACTACTGCTTGGCAACATTCGAAGGCCCGTTACTTGCTATTCGCTGGTTCAACATGGTGGCACACAACACCGAATGGATAATCGGCCACGTACATTCCGCAGCACTCGGATGGGTGGGAATGTCAGGAATAGCGGTTTTTTACTACTTCATTCCGCGCCTATGGGGCCAAACCGATCTTTGGTCACGACGACTGATTAAGTGGCACTTCTGGCTTGCTCATGCTGGCGTCGCCATTTATGCGATTGCGCTTTGGGTCGCGGGTATCGGTGAAGGTTATATGTGGCTCGCTCAAAATGAAAATGGCGAACTGATATACAGCTTTGTAGAGGCTATGGACTTTAAAGCACCTTGGTTGTTCTTACGATTCTTTGGTGGTGCGCTGTTTGTTCTCGGTTTATTCCTAATGGCATTTAACTTATTTAAAACCGTTCGTATGCCAGTAGTACATAACGCTAAACACGCCGTTAATGAGGGAGCTTAAATGATGAGTAAAGACTTTACACATTCAATCGTCATTTTAATTTTGACCACCGTTGTCGTCGCTTCCTTCTCTCTGTTGGTTTGGGTAGTGCCTAGCATTGTCCGTGGAGACGATATTGCCAAAGGCAGCTTAGCGATGCCACTCACACCTCTTGAGTTGGCAGGACGAGACATTTACATCAGTGAAGGCTGTCATGTGTGTCACACACAAATGGTTCGCCCTCTAGAACCAGAAGTGAAACGTAATGGTCGCCCAAACAAAGAAGCAGACGACATCTATGAATTTCCTAACTTGTGGGGTTCTAAGCGCACGGGTCCGGACCTCACTAATTTAGGGAGAAAGTATTCTGACCAGTGGCATGCTATTCACTTAATTGACCCTCGAAAAGTCGTACCGACATCGATCATGCCCGCCTACCCTTGGTTATTTGAACAGACTCTGTCTGGCGACGACATAAGCGACAAAATGGAAACCCTCCGCATACTTGGCGTTCCTTATACTGACCAAGAAATAGGTGACGCCCGATTACAAGTAAGAGGGAAAACCAAAGGTGAAGCTCTGATCCGCTATCTACAAAGCCTTGGTAAAGATACGTCACAGGAGGTATCACAATGAGTGCATTTTGGAATCTATGGGCGGTAATTTTAACCTTAATCTTCTTTATTCTGATGGTGTCTGTTGTCGTTGAATATTGGCGTAGCAATCACCAAGCCGATCAAGACCACACCTTGGGCACTTTTGATGGGATTGAAGAAAAAGATGCACCACCGCCAAAACTACTCTTTGTTAGCTATGCTATTGCCTTTCTATTGGCTGCTGGTTATTTGGTGCTCTACCCCGGGCTTGGTGAATGGGAAGGGTTAGTCGATTGGAAGCAAAGTGACGACAAACTCAGCTCACCCAGCACAACGTTAAACGAGCAATTCTCTCAAACAACGGAAACCTCCCTCGAAGGATTGTCTGGCATACCCGAAATAGTAAACAGCGGACAAATCTTGTTCCAAACTCACTGCGCGGCTTGTCACCGCGATAACGCTCAAGGTCAGAAACACTTCCCTAACCTTATTGACCAAGAATGGCTATATGGTGGTAGTGATGAAGCGATCATTCATTCGATCGCCAAAGGGCGAAATGGCGCGATGCCGGGTTGGAGCGAGATAATGCGCCCCGATGAAGTGGCTAAGGTTTCTTACTACTTAGCTTCGCTCAATCAACGCCATACCGATGTTCCAGAGGTGAAAGTCAAAGTCGGCAAAGAGCTGTTTGCAAAATACTGTTCGTCTTGTCACGCCGATGGTTCTGTCGCGAATCCGGCGATCGGCGTCCCTGATCTTTCCGACGATATTTGGCTGCATGGCGGCAGTATTGAAGAGATTCAGCACACTATCAACAAAGGCTTGAACAACCTGATGCCTGCGTTTGATATACAGCTTACGGAAAACGAGATACTCGCACTGGGTGCTTACATTCGACATGCGGGCTCAGAGCAGCAGCAAAGACTCGCGAACCTAGAAGCTCAGTCTGTTGAGCGTGGTGAATACCTCGCTTATGCCGGTGACTGTGTCGCGTGTCATAGTGCCGAAGGTGGCGAACCTTTTGCTGGCGGCCTGCCGTTTGTGACCCCTTTCGGCACCGTATATTCAACCAATATTACCCCCCACACAACGGAAGGTATTGGTACTTACGATTTTGATGATTTCCGAGCCGCGTTAGTTGCAGGTAAAGGTAAGAATGGTTACCTGTACCCTGCAATGCCTTACACCTCTTATCAATACCTCACCGACCAAGACATGCTCGATTTGTGGGAATACATGCAGTCAATCACCGCGGTGCCTCGCCGCAATGACGACAACAGCATGATGTTCCCATCGAATATACGTCTAGGTCTGCTCGGGTGGAACATTGTGTTCATGGATACCGACCCGATTGACTATCAAGTGCCCGAAGAGCTTAAAACGGAAGTCGAAAACGTTGAGAAATGGCAACAAGGGAAATATTGGGTTGCTGGTCTTGGACACTGCTCTGAGTGCCACACCCCGCGAAACATTGCTCAAGCTCTGATACCTGAACGTATTTTCCAAGGTAACCTGATTGACGGTTGGAATGCGCCCGATATCACGGCCAACGAACTTTATGTCGATGGTTGGGATGAAGCGACACTGACTGATTTCTTACACACAGGTCACTCAGACAAAGGGACTGCCTTTGCTGGCATGGCTGACGTAGTGAAAAACAGTCTAAGCCTTATGACGCGTGAAGATATCGAGTCGATGTCCTATTACCTACTCAGTGGTGACATCAACAACACCATCAGCAGTGACGCCGTTCCGTTGCAGCCCAAAGGGTTTGATGAAGACTCTTACGCGACTGACATTTACACCACGTATCGCCAGACATGTGGAGCCTGTCATGGTGACGATGGTAAGGGACGTGACCCTATCGCCCCTACTCTGTTGAATAACGGCATCATCATGCACAGCGATCCATTCAACACCATCGCGGTAACCGTCCGTGGCCTACAACCCACCTATCTCGACAAAGACAGAAACTTCATGCCAATGGCAAGCTTTGAAGATGTGCTGTCGGATCAAAGGTTGGCTGAGTTGATCACCTTCGTGCGATTGCACCTTGGAGATAGAGAGGAACCAGTAACGGCAGAGCACGTTCGAGAGGTAAGAGAAACTCTTGAAGCTGCAGGTTACGCTGGAGGGTTACACACCACACCTGAAATGTACGAAAGTCGAGATAAGAACATTAACATTCGCTAGGTTCTGTACGTATTCAATTTACTCGGTAAGCAGCCACAATACGTTACTTCTATCACAGCTTAATCAATTAAAAGGAGACCAGCGTGTCTCCTTTTAATTGTTATCAAACTGACACTCTCAACGATTGAGACCACAACACAATTATAACTAACTGATTACACAATTAAGCAGAGCTGCACACAATGCGATCAATCTCGCAGAACAAATACAGTACCAGGTGCATAATACGCAAAATTTTATAAAGGTGCAGCAGAGGACAGATATGGATACAACTACACTCATCTACGATACATTGGAAGGTCTGTCGAGCGCAAAGCCACAGCAACACGCTCAAATCCGCCAAAATCTATATAACCAATTAGATTTATCATTTGAGAAGCAGTTGGCTTTGTATTCATCAGTTCTTGGTCCAGCAAGTGCTGGTAGATTGACCGATTTGGATAGCGCAGTGATGTCTGCACGCAAGATTGTTGGCTTAGAAAACAGCTAAGTAATCTTCAACCGCTCTCAACTTTAACGCTGCCACTGTGCAGCGTTTTTTATGGATGCCATTTACGATAAGTACCGTTGGTTACGATAAATACAGTTAGTTAAGATAAGTTCAATTAGGTCTGTTTTTCAAGTTACACGCATTCTCATTTGGTTAATCTTATGTTCCATTTTTAACAGGTGTGCAACCTCAACAATGGCGCTAATGTTAGTAGCACGTTAACCACACATCGGATTGAAGAATCATGAGAGTACTTATTGAATATACACAAACAGGCAAATATCGTGATCATGCGTGGGAAGCACTAACTATTCGTTCAAAAGGCGAAATTCAAGCTGTGACTCCCTCTTATGCGGCTCAACTTATCGAACAGAACCGCGCCAGCTTATCGACTACTGAAAATCAAGATATCGTCATCCAACCATAATGAGTTTAGGAACTATCCCTCCCGGTTCTTAAACTCTCTGTTTTACTCGCTTTAGTAATCAATACGATACTGAGTAAAACAGAGTTTGATGACATAAAAAAACGCTGCACGGATGCAGCGTTTTCTTGTTTCTAGCGTATCTTGTCTCTAACGTAGAGAGCTTCTAACATCGATAGCTTCTAACGTAGATAACCTACGCAGAGAGTTTGACTATTTTGGCAGGTTCTCTAACGCTTCGACCATCGTCATTAATTTATCTACAATTCGTTCACCATCGACTCTCAAGCCATTGTGTTCATACTCGTTAGTGATCCACGCTTTTGAGTTTGGAATGTTCGCTAGCGTTTCACGGCTGTAATCCAGCTCTACATACATGTCATCCGCGTAAACTGCGCATGCCATTGGAACCGTATTCTTACTCAGCTGCTCTGCGTTGTACAAAGAGCCCCAGTCCGACTTCTCGGCCAACATATTTGCCGCTTCACGTAATGGCTTAAGCGTTTCTAGTTGGTCGAACATCCATGGGTACACCATTTCTCCGGTAAACCAGAACTCGCTACCCGATTGATAGTTAAAGTGTGGGTACTGCTCGCGTACTCGGTGTGCAGACCAGTTAGACGCTGCACCTTGGCAGTAAATCGATTCATGCAAAATAGCGTAGATTGGGTTCGTTAGGTAGCCCTGCTCTTGCTGCATTTGATTTAAGAAGCTGTAGCTCAACTGCTTGCTTCCGTTCACTTCAACAAACGCACTCTCCAGTGTGAAATACATTGGAAGGTTTGCTTCGCCGCCACCAAGATTAATACCTATTAGCTGGAACTGTTCAACTGTAAACACCTGACCGTTTGGCAGTCTCACATCATTGTTAAGCAGGTAATCAGAGATCTCGCGACACATAGCTTGTGCTTGTGGGAACTGAGCAAAGAAGGCTCTGTTTTTGTCTTCTACACGCTTGTAAGTCGCACGATAAACATCGTCAGCTTCTCGTTCAATAGAAGGAATGCCGCCCGTCACGTAGCAACGTTGCAAGCTCTGTGGGAACAGTGACAAATAGCTCAAGGTGCAGAAACCACCAAAGCTTTGACCAATTGTAGACCATTGCTTAACAGCGAATTGTTCACGAATCGCTTCAGCGTCACGAACGATATTGTCGGCTCTGAAATGCGTTAAGTACTCGACTTGTTGCTCTGGAGACAGATGGACCAAGGTTTCATGGCTGATCACGGTGCTGTTGCCAGTACCACGTTGGTCAAGAAGCAGAACACGATAGTTTTGTAATGCACGCTTTAGCCAACCTGATTGACCGCTCACTCGTGGAGATGGAAAGCCTGGGCCGCCCTGAAAGTAGATCAGCCACGGCAGTTCTTGCGCATCTTTAGCGAGATCAACCAGTTCACGTGCGAAAACTTGGATCTGTTGACCATCTTTGGCTTGATAGTCGAGTGGCAACTCAAAAGAGTGCTGACGATACAGGGTGGTTCCATCAATAAAGTTAGCTTGCACGCTTCATTCCTTTTTATCTGATTCTAAAGTCATCGGTACGAATAAAAACGGCGCCCGTTGGCACCTTCCTTAGCAAGATACGCATACTAGCTTGTAAATGAAACCGTTTGTTGAACCTGAATGTGAAGGTACTTCATTAAATCGCCCAATTAGCTTTATACGCGTAACAACTTGTTTCAAAACAGGAGGCTTAAGGGGCGGTCTATTGAGAGAAATGATGAAAACGGGAGACAAATAAAAAGAGCTTAACGAGGTGAGGATACGTTAAGCTCTTTGGTTTTATCTGTGTTGATAAACTAACTGGCTTACTCGCTGTTAATCTATCGAACCTGTTAGTTCTAATGAACCTATTAAATCTAGCGGCTACGAAGCTGTCAGTTCACCTGCACCTTGAGTCGAGCGTTCGCTGCTCTGAACTAAAATTGCGGTAGCGGTCTCTTTCAGTGCCGCCCACTCCCCATCATCAACTTCAATGCCATCGTTCCACGCTTTCTCTTGAGTTTTAAAAAGCGCTTCTGATTCAATGTGTGTTTGGTAGCCATCTGACAAACGTTCGATATCGAAATCCTGGACGGAAAGTTCGATGGTCATATTGTGGATATGTTCGTACGATACCAGTGGCAAATCTGATAAAAACAGTTCTGGAGCAACGCAACCACGATTAAGCACATACAAAGTGCTCTTAGGGTTAGAGCCGTTATCCCAACGTGCCATGCACGCAATACCTTTCGCAGCTAACTTTACAAGCTCGCTGTACGCCAACCAACGGTTGTGGCAGTTATTTAACTCAATTTTCAGCGTCTTTTTGCCGACCATTTTTTCAATGGCGTAATCGATAACCACAGGAAGATGACACGCTAAGCTCGCCTTGTGCAGGTCGACTTCAACAGTGTTATCGCTGCGCACTTGAATGTCTACAGGGCAATCGTCTTCTAACCCCATAAAGTTGCTCGCATTGTTAAAATGACGAACACCATCCAAACCCACCATTTGTAAATCTGCCACCATGTTCGCTATCACATCGGCTTCACCACATGTACGACGCATACCCAAAAAGGCTTTATTAACGGCCGCTACCAGTTCATTGTGAGAAACGATCATAACGATTTACCTCCATGTTGAGCGTTGATATGTGTAGGAACTTGATTTGAGTCAGCCATCTCCGCTTCACTCGGTAACAGTGGGAACACCCATTCGTCCTGATGAATTTCATCAAGCAGTGGCGCACCTTGGAAAAACGTCACTCGTACCCAACGATCTGAGCGAGGATCAAATTTAGTCGCACCAAACATTGCTAGCTTACAACGCAGTAAGTGCATTGGTGGCGAATCTTGATGCAGCACATTCATTTGAATGTCACCCATCGCTTTGTTACCTAGCGTCCACACACGGCGCGCAATTGCACGGTGTTGCGGCTGTTTAACAAGGAATTCGGCCAATGAAAGCTCAGGCGCAAATTGCAATAAAGCATGGTACAAACGATAAGCTTGACGGCCAATATCCAACGGCAGTTCACGCTCTTCACCCAACTCTTCGCCTCGAACTCCGAGCCTTGGCTCTTCTTTGTCTTGAGAGCGATACCAGAACCAGTAGTTGTTTTCTGCTTTAGTAAAGTCGGTCGTGATCGCCCAACGGTACTTTTCTTCTAGTACAACCAGAAGGTCTTGAATCTTTTTGCCGCTAGGAAGCGACAGTGTTTCGCTGCAATTCATTTGCTCTTGATGGGCGTCCACTAATTCTGGGTACAATTCCATCAAACATGAGATAAGGATTTCTTGGGCTTCCATACTCATTTGCTTAGATTGCTCGACTAACTGCGACCATGTATCGCACAGGCTGACAGAAGCTTCTAATGATTGTTCTGTGTGCTTCAAATCATCAACAGCAGCTTTGTTCAGCTCTTGCTGTGTTTCATTGATGGTAACGACTTGTTCTAAATGACAAATCGCTTTTTTAACTAAGGTACGTAGTGGCTCGATCAACGCCGTATCAGTCTCACTGGACAACACGTCCGCCAATGCATGTTCACGGGTCGTCATCCACTGATCGACAATACTAGGGTGGTTAATAAGGTATGGCGCCATGCCTAAACCAGTTGCATTACCAACACCAAGGTAACGTTGTAATCCTCGATGCAAGGTAATCGCTTGTTCACCGCCCTGTTGTTCGGCTAGGTAATGAACCCAGTCTAAGCTGAACTCACGCAGCATATACACCGCACACATTTGCGCGCTAAACGACTGATTAAAATCTTCATTTTTCTCTAAGATTTTAAAATCAGCGATGCCAAATTTGCCATTACCATAAACGGCAGTGGTTCGCAGGATGTAGCCTACTTCAGCCAGTTCTTTGGGCGTTGGTTGAACACCTTTAGCCAGGTGACTCACGATATGTTCAAACACACGTACACTTTTGTTTGCACGCGCTAAAACAAGCACATTGTTAGGATTACGGCCGGCTTCTTGAAGCGGTACATTCGCACGAAGTCTTTCAAGTAGGGTGACATCAACATCACCAAGAACAAGCGCAAACGTTACGTCCCACTTTTCAGCAATTACACGGTCATTTCGTTCGTCATCTGCAATTTCATCGCAGAAAACAACCAAATGATAAACATGGTTTGGCGTCGCTAGCTTATAGATAACATGACCAAAACCCTGAGCGTCTAATTGCCACTCATGTTTCGTCACTTTCCATTCTTGCTGCGCCATTTTACGAATCAGAGTTCTAACGAAGCTGATACGTGTTTGGTGCATTGCACCTAGCCTTTCCGGTGCCATGACGACAGTCGCGTCACGTAGTGCTGATTCAGTGTAGGTAGAACGATGTGCATCCATTTTGCTCACCACCTTATAGTTATAGGATTTTGCTAGCCATTCAGAACCGATCGTTGCCATCATTTGAAGCATTCGTTTTTACAGTGTGTTGGTTAGCTTTCACGTTATTTGGGGTAAGTGAACTCACCCCTTATTATTTGTCCTGACTAGATCGATTGACCTAAATACGTGCCGCCCGGTGTATCTTCACCAGTACGGGTTTCCTCTTCCTTTCGGAATCTTGTGTCAGCCTTCTTTCAAAGGCTGACACCTTTTTTTCTCTTTCATTTTTAGAGAGCGTTTTCTCTACAGGCTGTTTTCTTTACAGACCCTGCTCTTTTATAAACTCGGCTCTTCTACAAACCCTGTTCTTTTGCCATCTTGATTGCGATTTGAGGCGCATTCCAAAGCGATGGCAGTAAGATTATGGACACCGGTACCGCTGTGATTACAATGAACGATTGCAGCGCAGAGATTCCGCCTGAACCTAGGGAAATCAGAATCAATGCCGTTACCCCCATCATCACACCCCAGAAAGTACGAATAATTGCGTTAGGCTCAGTCTCACCACTGACTACCACACTGATGGTGTAAGTCATCGAATCACCGGTCGTTACGATGAAGATCGTGGTTAAGATCAAGAACAGAATAGAGATAAGCATTGGCATAGGTAGCTGCTGAGTTACCGCCAGTAGCGCGCCTGGTAAGTTGAAGCCTTCGAACGCTTTACTTACGCTGCCTGGATCTGCAATTTCGAACGCAAGACCAGAGCCACCAACAATCGTGAACCAGAAGCAAGTTACAAACGGTGCGATAAGGCTAATGGTTGATACCAATTGGCGAATACTACGACCGCGTGAAATACGAGCGATGAAGATTGCCATCATTGGGCCGTAACCTAAGAACCAACCCCAGAAAAACACTGTCCACCAGCTTAACCAACCTTCATCACCACGGTATGTTGCCATTGGGATGAAGTTATCTATCATGCTGCCTACACCTTGAATGTAGCCATTGAAGATGAAGTTCGTTGGACCGAAGATAAGGATGTAAATCATCAATGCCATTGCTAAAATTACGTTGTAACGACTTAGCATTTGCATTCCGCGGTTGAGACCACTTAATGCCGACAATGTGTAAAGCACGATAGCGAACAAGATAATGATTAGCTGAGTTGTGAAGCCATCTGGAATACCAAACAGTTCATTCAGAGCGTAGCTGACTTGCAAGCCCAAGAAGCCAATCGGACCGATAGTACCCGCCGCTACAGCGACAATACAACATGCATCAATCAGTGCGCCGGTATGGCCTTTCAGTGCTCTTTCGCCCAAAACTGGGTAAAGCAAAATACGAGGTTTAAGAGGCAAGCCTTTGTCGTAGTGAAGGTGCATAACCACGATAGACGTTAAGCTGCCCACAATAGCCCATGCTAGGAAACCCCAGTGCATGAATGATTGTGATAAAGCATTCACTGCGCCTTGCTGTGCGTTTTCTTGTGCACCATACAACGGTGGTGGGTTAACGTAGTGTGCGATAGGCTCTGCTGCCGCCCAAAATACACCACCGCCCGCAAGTAGCGTACAGAAGATGATTGCCATCCAACGGAAGCCATCCATTTCAGGTTTCGCGATGCCGCCTAGGATAACCTTGCCTGTTCGCCCTGCCGCCAGGCCAAGACCAATAAGAAAAGTCAGAAGAAGAAGCATTTGCCAATAAGGGCCGAACACTTTTACCGACCAAGCAAAGCCTGTATTTACTAAGCTTGATAGCAGCTCGCCATCAAATAAAGCAAGCGCCACGAACAGAGCGATAAAACCGCCGCTGTACCATAATGCTGGGTTGGTAAGTCCTAATTTGTCTGAAGTCGATTCAGACTGGTTTGTGTTACTCGTTTTGTTGCTTGCTGTGTGTGCTTGACCCGCATTTACGTTTGAAGATTTCACGCTATTGGTTAAATCAGACATACTCTGACTCCAGAGGTTTCTTTGCAGCTGTCATTTTAATGATGACTACAAGAGGTGTATTTAACACCTGCCCTATTGTTTTTTGTGTTGGGCAGGCTAATCCATGTTTGGGTTACCGCGTTGCGAAATAGACCGTTGTTCCTTTTGAATAGTTAAATTGGTAACAACAGCACTTCTAAATGAAGGTTAATTAGAAGGCTGCTAATTCGATGATTACTAGTGAGAAAGCACTTAACCCTTACTTTGAGGCTCTAGGCCATCTTTCAAGAAGTTAAACCAGTTTTCTCCCAAGACTTGCCCAGCTTCAGACTCGCTGAAACCATGACGCATCAATCCGTTATAAATATTTTCCATACCCGCACTACCACAGAACCAAGGCAACGCATCTGGCCAACCTGAGTTGTTCGCAGAGCCTTCACCGTAGTCCATTGCTTTAGACCAACGACCATTTCTCATCCATTCAAGAACGGCTTGAGGTTGGTTTAAGCATAGGTCACTACCAATACCTAGGTGTTCTACGCCAACCATGTCAGAGGTCGTCGCAACCATTTGGCAGAAATCTTCCAACGTACATTGGCTGCCATTTGGTAGGTGGAATGGGTACAAGCTGAATCCAATTAAGCCACCGCGTTCGGTTAGGGCTTTAATCACATCGTTTGATTTGTTTCGTAGTGCATCATGAGCAAACGTTGGGTTCGCGTGGCTGATACAAATAGGACGAGAAGACAGGTCAATCGCTTCAAGCGTTGAACGCTCCGCACTGTGAGACATATCGATGATCATGCCCACTCGGTTCATCTCTTCGATAGCTTGCTTACCAAAGCGCGTGATACCAGTGTCGTTCTTCTCGTAACAACCCGTCGCCAATAAGCTCTGGTTGTTGTAAGTAAGCTGCATGATCAAAAGACCTTGCTTGCGCATCACTTCGATAAGACCAATCTCATCGTCGATTGGAGAACAGTTTTGAGCACCAAGGAAAATGCCGACTTTGCCGGTCGCTTTTGCAGTTTCAACATCAGCCATTGAATGAATCGGCATGATAATGTCTGCATTCTGCTCGAATCTTAAGTTCCATTCTGCAAAGCGAGATAAGGTTTCACGAGCTGTCTCGTGGTAAACCGCGGTAGCGTGAACTGCTGTAATGCCGCTCGCCTTTAGTGTTTGGAAATATTCTCTGTTCCAATTGCAGTATTGCAATCCATCTATAACAATCCGTTGCTGGTACATAACCACTCCTATTGAAAGCTCAGTGTTCTAGCTCGGTTTTGAAAACACGCTCAAATAACATGTTTTCAAAAGTGGGTTAAATCACTTGTCTAATTTCGTTTGCTGCTTTGGTTGGGATGTTGGCCTGACTCTGTGAATCAGGCCAATTCGATAGCTGGATAGCTAGGGACTTAATATCTTCAGCTATCCAATTCTTATATAGAAAGTTGATTAGTAAGGACGCTGGTAAGCTGTCTTCACTACTGTGTAGAACTCTTTCGCGTACTGACCTTGCTCACGAGGACCGAAGCTAGACTCTTTACGACCACCAAACGGTACGTGGTAGTCGGTGCCTGCTGTTGGTAGGTTCACCATCACACAACCTGTTTGCGCTTGTTGCTTGAACATTGCGCTAGTACGTAGGCTTTGAGTAATGATGCCGCCCGTTAGACCAAAGCGAGTATCGTTTGTTGTCGCGATAGCTTCTTCTAAGTCGGCTACACGAATCACGCTTGCCATTGGTGCAAACACTTCTTCTTGGTTCACTTCCCAATCGTTCTTAGTATTCAAGAACAGCGTTGGAGACATGTAGAAACCTTCGTGTTTCATGCTTAGGCGTTCGCCACCAAATGCTAGCTCACCGCCGCTTTGACGTGCTTTCTCAACCCAACCAAGGTTTGCTTCAAGTTGGTTACCATCGACAACAGGGCCCATGAATACGCCGTCTTCTAGTGCGTGACCCACTTTAAGCTCGCTCATACGTTTGATCAGTGCTTCAACGTATTGGTCGTGAATGCCATCCATAACCACTAGACGAGAAGATGCTGTACATTTTTGACCCGCGCCAGAGAACGAACCTGCGATAGTCGCATCAACAGCTGTTTGGATATCCGCATCATCAGCAACCACAAGTGCGTTCTTACTGCCCATTTCTAGTTGGCAACGAACGAAGTTTGGCGCTGTAGCCGCCGCAACCTTACGACCTGTATCAACAGAACCGGTAAAGCTCACACCATTCACTTCTTTAGAGTTGATCAGTGCATCACCTACTTTTGAACCACTACCTAGAACAAGGTTAAACGTGCCTGCTGGCATGCCTTGACGGTGGATAATCTCAGTTAGCGCAACCGCACTTGCTGGTGTTAGGTTTGCTGGTTTCCAGATAACGCTGTTACCGAAAGCAAGCGCTGGAGCGATTTTCCAAGCAGCAGTCGCGGTCGGGAAGTTCCAAGGAGAGATGATGCCGATAACACCCACCGCTTCACGAGTCACTTCTACAGAAACGCCTGGGCGTACTGATTCTGCGTTGTCGCCAATTTGACGAAGCACTTCAGCCGCAAAGTACTGGAAGAACTGACCTGCACGGTAAATTTCGCCACGACCTTCAGCAAAAGGCTTACCTTCTTCACGAGAAAGTAACGTACCTAGCTCATCACAACGTGCAATCAGCTCATCACCGATTGCTTGAAGTACTGCTTGCTTACGTTCAATCGGCGTTTTTTCCCACTCTGGTTGAGCGTGCTTCGCCGCTGAAATCGCTTGTTGAACTTGGTCAGCACTTGCTTGTGCGAAGTTACCGATGTTTTCAGAAATATCTGATGGGTTAATGTTCGCAACGGTGCTTACACCCGCTTGCCATTCGCCGCCAATGTAAAGTGCGTTTTCTGCTTGAACATTCTGTAATTGAGTCATCATTCTGTCCTTGTAACGGTTAGGTTGCGGTTGAGTCTGGCAACCATCTGGTTAATTAATAAACTGTTAATATTCAGGCAATTAATTGCTAAAATAAGATGTATATTTTGTTTCTAAAGTGAACCAAGTCGCTTGTATCAATAAACCACTTCAATTTAAAAGAGTTTTGATCCGCAAATAGCCTTAGTTCACAGTCGAATTATTCAGGTTGAGACGCCGATGCGTAAACCACGAACTCAACCAACATTTCTTCTCTTGCTAACCCTGCAACGACGACCGCAGCACGGTTTGGATAAGGTGCATTGAAGTATTCTCCGTATACGCTGTTGACCGTTTTTAGATATTCACGGTCTGTCACGTAAATCAGAACTTGCAGCACTGAATCCATAGATTCGCCTGCACACTCCAACGTATGAACAAGGTTGTTAAAAGTCTGACGCGTTTGCGCTTCGATACCGCCTTCTACTACTGCGCCAGTTTCATCAATTGGAATCTGCGCTGTGTATAGAGTGCCGTTATTAACGATTGCCCACTCTAGTGGTGCTTTTGAAGCGAAAAGCTCGGTTTTTACTGGGTATTTTTTAGTTTGTGCGTTCACGATTTCATCCAACTTTGTAACAACTATGTTTCAAGATGGTTAAATACTGCACCTTGACGGCTGATAAATCTAACGGTAAATTTTGTGCATTTGATAAATAAAATCTATCACCTTACGGAAAGTAAGGTATAGCAAGGGCTAGAGAAGGATCAGTGCCATGAGTATTAAGCTACAACAGTTAAAACATTTTGTTTTAGTGGTCGAAGAAGGCGGATTTCGAGCAGCATCTCACCGCGCAAATCGCTCACAAGCGGCACTTTCTACGTCGATAAAAGAGCTAGAAAAAATACTTGGTCAGCCACTGTTTGAAACAGGCAACAAATCAACCCTGACACCTTTCGGGGAAATATGCCTGCCAAAAATCATTCAATTCCTGAATGTTTACAAAGCATTAGACAATGACCTACGCGCAGCCGCGGCAGGACAACAAGGAAGAGTTCGAATAGCAAGTGTCCCATCAGTAGCGGCAAAATTAATCCCTAGTGTTTTAGGGGCTTTTTGTGAACAGTACCCGAATGTTGAGGTAAGCTTAATTGATGATAATGCGGCGGGTGTAGAAGCAAGATTACTGTCTGGAGAGGTAGACGTTGCCCTCGGAAATAGCTCCCATTTAGAAGAAGAGAGCATCGACTTCACGCCTTTACTTTCCGATCCTATTGGTGTGGTCTGCCTCAAAGACAACCCTATCGCCTCTCAACGAGAGGGAATAGAATGGCAAACTTTGTTAAAACAACCCTTCATTCGCAACGGGACTTGTACCCTACTTGACCCAACACCTGCACGAATGCTCAGCGAACAGGCTCTGTATTCAGTAGAGAACATCACTTCGTTGTTTTCGGTGTTAGAACTCGGGATAGGCGTGACCACGCTACCTAAGTTGGCTTTCCCGACCAATGAAACCCGTTTGGTGTGGATCCCATTGATTGACCCGCCCTTACAGCGTCAGATCGGTATTTTCAGATTGTCTGATCGTACGATCTCGCCACAAGCGCAGGCTTTTCATGACTTATGTATTCAATATCTAAGTTATGAAGACGAATAGAGGGACATGATTGAGTTTGTTTTCTTAAAAAGCGGTTGATAGAGCAACACATCAAGAAATTCCAGCTCTAATATCCAGAGTTTTGACCTTTCTATCTTGGGCTTAGTGCCCTAACCTTCAGATTTTTACCCTATCTTCAGCTCCTTACATCCATGTGAGGAGCTGAATTTCTTCCATCATATTCATCTTAAACGCCGACTTATCCGTTTCGGATCGCCTGAAAGGCGTTAAGAATGAAGTCACGACAAACTATTTTGAAAAATAATCACTTCTAGATAGAGAACGCCGTACAAATAAATAACTCAATGCACGACGGCTTTCATCGCTAACTAAACTTGCTTTATCCACTTGTAGAATCACACTCAACAATCAACTTATAAATGACGCTAAGTGTTTGAATATACGTAATTGATAAGATCGTAACTTGCCCAATTGGTAGCTAAAACTCTTTCACAAAAACGCCCATTTTCGCTAAAAATAAAGCATTAAAAATTCTCATGAATAAAGTTATTCAACTATTACTTTCATAAATGAAAAACATTCATTTCAAAAATGGAATTATTGATGTCGCTTTTTGTCGTTTTGATCACATAATTTTAGGCGTAGTTTATATTTTGTCGAAACGATAGCGAATTAGTTTTTATCGTTTAATTTCGTCAGGAGATATAAAGCCAGAAAGATTATTTCTTTGTTAACAAGTAAAGGTTTATTAACAAGTCAAATTGCTATTAACAAGTAAGTGCTAGTAACAAAACATATTCAAACTGTGTTTTATATTGACTTACACTGTTAAATATAGGGTTTTATTATGAGGCTTAATGGGATAAGTAGTGACATCCTTGTTGCTGCTAAAAGAGTTATTCTCTGCCAAATAGTATTAGCCGTCGGTGTAGTTTTATATGAAGTGTTTTTTGGTAATAAAGTAGATATGGAGTCTTCAGCTTTGGGTGTCGTAATCGCGATGTTACCACCGCTGTTTGGTTTTATATATGCAAGCCTAAAGGTGCACAAGAATCCCAATTATAGTTTACGTGACTTAATGCAAATGAGTCGTGTCGTGAAAATAACCTATACGTTCTTAATGTTTATCTTGGCATTCCAGTTTTTTAAATTGGATAACCCAGTAATATTATACGCATACATTTTTACAATGATTGGGTACTTCTTAACACCATTTATTACTGCCTCTACAAGATCGGAGTACGTGTAGTATGGATCAAGTCACTACCGCTCACGAATACATAGAGCATCACTTAACCTTCTTAACTACAGGTGATGGTTTCTGGGCGTTCAACATTGACTCAATGTTGGTATCTTGGATTACGGGTTTATTGTTTATTGGAGCTTTTCGATATGTAGTGACCAAGGGCACTAGCGGTGTTCCAGGTCGTTTTCAATGTTTTATCGAGCTTATCTTTGATTTCGTTAACAACCTAGTCAAAGAGATTTTTCAAGCGGAGGATAAATTAATAGGGCCACTGGCATTAACCACTTTTGTTTGGGTGTTGTTAATGAATGCAGTCGACCTATTACCAATTGATTTAATACCAGGGTTAACTCGTGTAATGGGTTTAGAACACTTTAGAGATCTACCGACAGCGGATGTAAATATCCCAATATCGATGGCACTCGGTGTGTTTATTCTACTGTTAACTTATACGTTAAAAAATAAAGGTTTGAAAGGCTTTATCAAAGAGCTCACTACTCAGCCATTTGATAACCCTCTTTTATATCCTGTTAACTTCGTTCTTGAATTAATAACATTAATTTCAAAGCCAATATCACTAGGCTTACGATTATTCGGAAATATGTATGCAGGCGAGATGATATTCATCCTTATCGCACTAATGCCTTGGTGGATGCAATGGGCACTCAGTGTTCCATGGGCCTTATTCCACATATTAATCGTATTCTTGCAAGCATTTATATTTATGGTACTGACCGTTGTTTATTTAGCAATGGCAACAGAAGAACACCATTAATTAATAACTGAAAATTAACTAACAAATTATTTATCGGAGATACAAATGGATATCGTAAGCGCAGTTTTATATGTAGCAGGTGCATTACTGATCGGTTTAGGTGCAGCGGGTGCAGCATCTGGTATTGGTAACTTAGCAGGTAAATACCTTGAAGGTGTTGCTCGTCAACCAGACCTTACTCCAATGCTTCGTACTCAATTCTTCATCATGATGGGCCTTGTGGATGCTGTACCGATGATCGGTGTTGGTATCGGTCTATACATCATCTTTGCCGTTGCTTAATTAAAAGCTTTGAAAAGATCGATTTGTAAATAATCAAGATTTAGTGAGGAAGGTATGAATTTAAATGCCAGCATGTTTGGTCAAGCAATCTCATTCGTGATTTTTGTTTGGCTATGCATGAAATATGTATGGCCCCCTCTCACCGCGATGTTAGACGAGCGCCAAAAAGAAATCGCTGATGGTTTACGCCACTCAGAGAATGCAGCAAAAGAGCTAGAACTAGCAAAATCAAATGGCGCACAACTCGTCGCAGATGCGAAAAAAAATGTGACCGAACTGATTGAGCAAGGCAAAAAACGCCGCAACGAAATCATCACCTTAGCTCACCAAGAAGGTGAGCAAGAAAAGGCACGCATCTTAGAACAAGGTAGAGCTGAGCTAGAAGGCGAACGTCAAAAGTTACGCCGTGAACTTCAGGCGGATATGGCAGATGCTGTTATTCAAAGTGCACAGAAATTGATTAGCAAAAACCTAGATTCTGAAACGAACCGAGCGTTAGTTGATCAAATGATAAGCGAACTCTAAACGGAGGCAATATGTCAGATTACACCAATATTGCTCATCCCTACGCTAAAGCATCATTCGACTTTGCTTTAGGTGAAAACAAGTTACAAGAGTGGCACTCAATGCTGTCCATTCTTGTGACGGTAGCGGAAGAAGAAACGATCGCTAAGCAGATTTCATCAGCAGAAGGTGTTCATACACAGCAATCTGAAGAACTGGTCAATCTCATCATTCACGTTTGCCAAGGACTCGTTGATGACCACGTCATTAATCTCATTAAAGTCTTGGCTGAAAATGGCCGTCTTGCAGTGATCAGAGACTTGTTTAACTTGTTCAGCGACCTAAAGGACGAACATGAACGTGTAATCCCTGTCACTGTCACCAGTTCAGAATTGCTTACACAAGATCAAGTTACATCACTCACTGCTGCACTTGAGAAGAAATTAGAACGTCAGGTTGAAATGGAACAGGTTATTGATGACTCGCTGGTTGGCGGGATCGTCATCAAGGCGGGTGAAACCGTCATCGATGGTTCTTTGAACACATCAATTAGCCGATTAGCCCATCAACTTCACGCGAGATAGGTAACAATTATGCAATTAAATTCAAATGAAATCAGTGATCTAATCAAAGATCGCATCTCGAAGTTTAATGTGAGCACCGAAGCTCGCAACGAAGGCACCATAGTCTCGGTTCGTGACGGCATCATTACCATTAACGGCCTTGCGGATGTCATGCAGGGTGAGATGATCGAACTTCCTGGTGGCAAATACGCTCTTGCTCTTAACCTTGACACGCACTCAGTCGGTGCCGTGGTTATGGGTCCCTACACTGACCTATCTGAAGGTATGAAAGTGAAAGGGACAGGTCGTATCTTGGAAGTACCCGTAGGTAATGGACTTCTTGGCCGTGTAGTGAACACACTAGGTGAGCCAATCGATGGCAAAGGCCCAGTGAGTTGCGACCGACTCGACCCTGTAGAAGTAATTGCACCCGGCGTAATCGAGCGTAAGTCCGTCGATCAACCAATTCAAACTGGTTATAAAGCCGTTGATACCATGGTGCCTATCGGTCGTGGTCAACGTGAACTTATCATCGGTGACCGTCAGACGGGTAAAACCGCGCTAGCTATCGATGCGATCATCAATCAGAAAGATTCTGGCATCAAATGTGTGTACGTGGCTATTGGCCAGAAAGCATCTACTATCGCAAACGTTGTTCGTAAACTCGAAGATCACGATGCGCTTAAAAACACCATCGTAGTTGTAGCCTCAGCATCAGAATCAGCCGCGCTTCAATACCTAGCACCTTATGCGGGTTGTACCATGGGCGAATACTTCCGTGACCGCGGTGAAGATGCACTGATCATCTATGATGACCTATCAAAACAAGCCGTCGCTTACCGTCAAATCTCATTGCTACTTAAACGCCCACCGGGTCGTGAAGCCTTCCCTGGCGACGTATTCTACCTTCACTCACGCCTACTAGAACGTGCGGCACGAGTAAATGCAGAATACGTTGAGAAGTTCACAAATGGTGAAGTGAAAGGCCAAACAGGTTCATTAACCGCGCTTCCGATCATTGAAACTCAAGCGGGTGACGTATCGGCGTTTGTACCAACCAACGTAATCTCAATTACTGATGGTCAGGTTTTTCTACAAACCCAACTATTCAACTCAGGTCTCCGTCCTGCTGTTGACCCAGGTATCTCGGTATCTCGTGTGGGTGGTGCAGCACAGTGCAAGATCATCAAGAAACTGTCTGGTGGTATTCGTACATCATTAGCTCAATACCGTGAGTTAGCCGCATTTGCTCAGTTCTCTTCTGACCTAGACGACATGACGCGCAAGCAGCTTGATCATGGTGAGCGTGTAACCGAACTGATGAAACAAAAGCAATACTCGCCGATGTCTGTCGCAGAGCAAGCAACGGTTATCTACGCAGCAGAAAAAGGCTATTTGGCTGACGTAGAGTTGCACAAAGTTGCGCGTTTTGAAGAAGAATTAATTGCTTACGCAAAGGGCCAAAACCCAGAGTTGTTCGACACCATTAACGCTAACGGTGACTACAACGACGAGATCGACAGTGCACTTGCAAAGCTTCTCGGTGACTTTGTAGCGTTGAAAGCTTGGTAAACGCTCCGGTTTGTTGGCTGGAAATCAAAACAAATTAGGAGCAGATGATGGCAAATACTAAAGAAATTCGCACCAAGATAGGCAGTGTTAGTAACACTCAGAAAATCACCAGTGCAATGGAGATGGTTGCGGCAAGTAAGATGCGTAAGGTTCAAGACAATATGACGCTAACACGTCCATATGCCGAGAACATGCGCAAAGTTATCTCTCATGTCGCATCAGGGTCGCTGGAATACCAGCACCCCTACCTTCAACAGCGTGAACCAAAACGCGTTGCTTACATCATTATTTCGTCCGATCGAGGCTTATGTGGTGGCTTGAACTCGAATTTGTTCAAGAAAGTGTTAGAAGAAATGGAGATGTGGCGTACCAAAGGCGTTGAGGTAGAAACGACCCTAATTGGTTCAAAAGCTATCTCATTTTTCCAACGCAGCGGCAATGTTATCGCGCAAACGTCAGGCCTTGGTGACGCGCCTAAATTAGAAGACATTTTAGGTACGGTTAACGCGATGCTAGGGCATTACGACGACGAAAAAATCGACAGCTTGTATCTCGTGTATAACCAGTTCATCAACACCATGGTTCAAGAACCAACGACCTTGCAGTTGCTGCCCCACCCTTCAGATTCTGAGGCCGATGGAGGCGTGAAAAAAGCACGTCGTTGGGACTACATCTACGAACAAGCACCAAGAGACATCCTCTCTGAGCTGTTACATCGATACATTGAATCACAAGTGTATCAAGGCATCGTAGAGAGCATTGCCTGTGAGCAAGCAGCCCGAATGGTGGCCATGAAAGCGGCGACCGATAACGCAGGCCAACTCATCGATGATTTGCAGTTGGTATACAACAAAGCACGACAGGCTGCCATTACCCAAGAACTGAGTGAAATAGTCTCAGGTGCTCAAGCTGTCTAAGTGCAGACAAGAGTGGGTTAAGAATAGAATTTGAGGATTTAGAGATGAGTGTTGGAAAAATAGTTAAAGTTATCGGCGCGGTGGTAGACGTCGAGTTCAGCGGCGGCAACAGCCCACGCGTTTATGATGCATTGAAAGTGACGAGCGAGGAAGCAAGCTCTCTCGTATTGGAAGTTCAGCAACAACTGGGTGGCAGTATCGTTCGTTGTATTGCAATGGGTACGTCAGATGGCTTGCGCCGCGGCCTAACTGTTGAAAACACCGGTTCTCCAATCACCGTTCCTGTGGGCGAAGAAACCTTAGGCCGTATCATGAACGTTCTTGGTCAGCCTATCGATGAATGCGGTGAAATCGGTCAAAAAGAAAGCTACGAAATTCACCGAGAAGCACCCTCTTATGAAGAACAAGCAAACAGCACTGAACTTCTTGAGACCGGCGTTAAGGTTATCGACCTTATTTGTCCGTTCGCAAAGGGCGGTAAAATCGGTCTGTTCGGTGGTGCTGGCGTAGGTAAAACCGTCAACATGATGGAGCTTATCAACAACATCGCCAAAGCACACTCAGGTCTCTCTGTATTTACCGGTGTTGGTGAGCGCACTCGTGAAGGTAACGACTTCTACTACGAGATGAAAGAAGCGGGTGTTCTAGACAAAGTAGCCATGGTTTACGGCCAAATGAACGAGCCACCGGGAAACCGTCTACGTGTAGCATTGACTGGCCTGACTATGGCTGAGCGCTTCCGTGATGAAGGTCGTGACGTACTGTTGTTCATTGATAACATTTACCGTTACACGCTTGCGGGGACTGAGGTGTCAGCACTGTTAGGTCGTATGCCTTCAGCAGTAGGTTACCAACCAACACTCGCTGAAGAGATGGGTGTACTGCAAGAGCGTATCACTTCGACTAGACAAGGCTCTATCACGTCTATCCAAGCGGTATACGTACCTGCCGATGACTTGACTGACCCATCGCCAGCAACAACCTTTGCTCACTTAGATGCGACCGTTGTACTGTCTCGTAACATCGCGGCATTGGGCCTCTACCCTGCAATCGACCCATTGGATTCAACATCTCGCCAATTGGACCCGCTTGTGGTTGGTCAAGAACACTACGACATTGCACAAAAAGTCCAAACAACGCTGCAACGCTACAAAGAGCTAAAAGACATCATCGCGATTCTTGGTATGGATGAGCTGTCTACTGAAGACAAACAAACGGTATCTCGCGCTCGTAAGATTGAACGTTTCTTAACTCAGCCTTACCACGTGGCAGAAGTGTTTACCGGTCAGAAAGGCGTATTTGTACCGCTAAGCGAAACACTAAGAGGCTTTAAAGGCCTGTTAGGCGGCGAATATGACGATATCCCAGAGCAAGCATTCTTGTACTGTGGTTCTATCGACGAAGTGCTTAACAAAGCAAAATCACTCTAAGAGGCAGGTGCACCATGGCTATCGGAATTACAGATAATACATTTCAACTTAATATTGTAAGTGCGGAAGGTACGCTGTTTTCAGGTCCAGCGTATGCCCTAGCCGTTTCTGGCGCTGATGGTGAGCTGGGGATCCGCCCGGGTCACTCCCCGCTTCTCAGTAAAATAAAGCCTGGCGTGACAGTGTTTGTCACAGACCCTAAGTCAGAGGGACAAGTGCTTTATGTTTCTGGCGGGATGCTAGAAGTTCAGCCGGATGTGGTAACGGTGTTAGCCGATACTGCCTTGCACGGCCAAGATATTGACCGCGCTCGCGCAGAAGAAGCGAAATATGCAGCCCTAGAGAATATCAATAAGGGCAATGTAGACATCAACTTTGCACAAGCTCAGCTTGAACTCGCAAAAGCCGTTGCTCAGCTTCGCGCATCAGAACTGACGTCTTCTCGCACTCGACACTGAGAATAAGCGTTATTGGCCGTTAGCTGTGCTAGCAAACAAATACAAAAAAGGCTCACTAACTAGTGAGCCTTTTGATATCTGCGTAACGTAAAACCTAGGTCTAACGTTGCTTGATGTTCAAACGAATAGTTTTAAAAGATTCGTTTTAGAAAAGCAGTTTAGAGCAGTCGTTTAGAACTGTAGTTTAAAAGAATTCAATCGAGTTACGGCCGCTTTTGTCGTCACGTGTTGGCTTTGGCGTATCCGCTTTCTTTTTCGGCTTTTTTTCTTTCTTCTCTTTTTTCTCTTTCTTTGGTTCAGCCGTTGCGCTTAGCATTTCTGCTTTGCTTTTCTTAGATTCTTTCTTCTTAGAATCCTTTTTAGACTGACCTTTCTTCGCCTTGTTCTCTTTTTTAGGCGCTTCTTTCTTTTTCGGCTGTTCTGATTCTTCTTGTACTGGCTGATCACACACCACTACATAGTACTCTTGGTTGAATTCAAAGAAGTCGCCATCGTACATTTTACGACGTTTACGAGTTTCTAATTCACCATTAACCGCTACATAACCTTCAGAAATGATGTGTTTAGCTTCACCGCCACCACTCACTAAGTTAGCAATTTTAAACACTTTGTAGAGTTCGATGGGCTGAGACGATACATCAATACCAATTGCTTCAATCTCAATCTCTTCGCCTTCTTCGCCCAGCTCTTGACCTTCGTAGTCAGCGTCTTCGTAATGTTCTTGGTCCATGGTGACCTCTACCTAAATATGTACTTCTGAAATATTGGGCGCAGTGTAATCTTAAAACAACAAAATGACCATGTTGAATTCACCGAGCACTCTTTTGTTCTCGTTACGCACCCACTTTATAGCGCACCACCAACATTCGAAAGGCTGACAAGTTGCTTGGTGTATTCATGTTGCGGATTACCAAACAAAGTCTCAGTGTCGCCCTTCTCTATCACCTCGCCAGCTTTCATCACAATGGTGTAATGACATAAGGATTTCACGACATTCAGATCATGACTGATAAACAAATAGGTCAGGCCATACTTTTCTTGAAGTGACTTCAGCAAATCCAGTACTTGAGCTTGAACGGTTCTGTCGAGTGACGATGTTGGTTCATCGAGCAAGATAAACTCTGGCTTAAGGATCAAAGCACGAGCAATCGCAATTCGCTGCCTTTGACCGCCAGAAAACTCATTTGGGTAACGGTGACGAGTTTCAGGATCGAGGTCAACCTCTTTCATTACGTCACAGATGCGTTGGTCGAGTTCGTGCTCATCGAATTGTTGATGCACTAACAAACCTTCGCCAATCACCTGAGCGACCGACATTCTCGGGTTTAGCGCAGAAAACGGGTCTTGGAAGACCACTTGCATACGGCTTCTAAACGGAAGCATCTGTTTTCGATCTAAACCTTGAAGCTGTTCACTCGAGTAGGTAATTGACCCTTCACTATCCACCAGCTTAAGTATCGCCATACCAGTCGTCGATTTACCAGAACCACTTTCGCCAACTAAACCGATTGAGTGCCCTTTCTTCAAAGTGAACTCCATGTCGGTTACGGCTTTGACATGAGAAATGGTTCGCTTGAATAAACCGCCCGTGATCGGGAACCAAACACGAAGTTGATTTACATCGAGTAGCGGTTTGCTTTCGGGTGACACAGGAACGGGCAAGCCTTTCGGGTCAGAGTTGATAAGCTTTTGCGTATAAGGGTGAGCAGGCGCATTAAACAGGGTATGACAGTCGTTACTTTCAACCAAGCGACCATCTTTCATTACCGCTACTCTGTCGGCAATCTTACGAACGATACTTAAGTCATGAGTAATGAAAAGCATCGCCATACCCAATTCTTGTTGCAGGTCTTTCAACAAATCCAAAATCTGCGCTTGTACCGATACATCCAATGCGGTTGTCGGCTCATCAGCGATAAGTAGCTCAGGTTCGTTAATCAGAGCCATTGCGATCATTACACGCTGACGCTCTCCACCTGATAGCTCGTGTGGGTACGCTGATATCTTCTGCTCTGGGTAACGAATACCCACCTTTGAAAGCCACTCTATCGCCAAGGCTTGAGCTTTATTGGTTCGCATACCTCGGTGAATCGCGAGGGTTTCAACCAGCTGCTTACCGACTCGATGAAGTGGATTAAGCGAAACCATAGGCTCTTGAAAGATCATGCCAATGCGGCCACCACGAATCCCTCGCAATTGCCTTTCAGAACAACTCAGAATATCGGTGCCAGAGAAGTTAATCTTACCGTTTAAGTAGTGCGATGAACCTTTAGGTAACAGCTTTAAAATCGAGTTAGCCGTGACCGATTTACCGGAGCCACTCTCGCCCACCAGCGCGAGTGTCTCACCTTTGTATATCTCCAACGAGACGTCTTGCGTCACTTGTTCTATCGAGTCTTTACGCCCAAACCCGACAGACAATTTATCTATGGTCAGAACTGGAGATGCATTCGAAGCCTCTGCTGTTGACCCTGAAGCAGGAACTGTATTTGAAGTCATAACCTATCCTTACTTCTGTTGATGTGGGTCGAAAGCATCACGCACCGCTTCACCAACGAAGACAAGTAACGTCAACATCAATGAAAGTACGACGAAAGCAGAAATGCCAAGCCAAGGCGCTTGCAAGTTAGCTTTACCTTGCGCCAATAGCTCACCTAATGAAGGCGAACCCGCAGGCAAACCAAAGCCTAAGAAATCTAACGACGTTAATGTGGTGACCGAGCCTGAAAGGATAAACGGCATCATGGTTAACGAAGCCACCATCGCGTTGGGTAGCATGTGGCGAAGCATAATGCGTTTGTCGTCAACGCCCATGGCTTGCGCGGCTCTTACATAATCAAAGTTTCGACAACGTAGGAATTCAGCTCGCACAATCCCAACCAAACTCATCCAACTGAACAGCACCATAATCCCTAGCAACCACCAGAAATTCGGTTCAATGAAGCTCGACAGAATGATCAGCAAGAATAAGGTCGGCATTCCAGACCAGACTTCAATGAAGCGCTGCCCAAACAAGTCGACCCAACCACCGTAGTAACCTTGCGTTGCCCCGACAACTACGCCGACTACGCTCGATACAATCGTCAGAATAAAACCAAACAGAACAGAGATACGGAACCCATAAATGATGCGGGCCAATACATCTCGCCCTTTATCATCGGTTCCAAGCCAGTTCACTGAATCTGGCTCCGATGGCACCGCGCCCGAAATATCGAAGTTTATCGTATCGTAGCTAAACGGAATGATGGGCCACACGATGTAACCGCTGTCTTCAATGAGTTCGATAACATAAGGATCTTTGTAGTCGGCTTCGGTTTCAAACTCACCACCAAACTCTGTCTCGGCATACTCATTAATGACAGGTACAAACCACTGATTATCATAAGAAACCAAGAGTGGCTTGTCGTTGGCGATGATCTCAGCGAACAGGCTCAATCCAAACAAAATGGTAAATATCCAAAGGGAGATAAAACCACGCTTGTTTGCTTTAAAACGTAACCAACGAGCTTCAGCTAAAGGGTTGTTAAACATTTATTATCAATACCTTGTTATTCGTTCGCCATTAACGCGCTTCAAAATCAATTCGAGGATCAACCCAGGTATACGTCAGGTCGGAGATAATGCTCAGCACCAAGCCAAGCAAGGTCATGATATAGAGAGAACTAAACACCACTGGGTAATCTCGCTGAATAGTCGACTCAAAGCCAAGCAGGCCGATGCCTTCGAGTGAAAACATCACTTCAATCAACATAGAACCCGTGAAGAAAATACTAATAAATGCACTCGGGAAACCGGCAATAATGATCAGCATGGCGTTACGGAAAACGTGCTTGTAGAGAATACTGCTCTCGTCCAAGCCTTTCGCTCTCGCGGTGACCACATATTGCTTATTGATTTCATCAAGGAAGGAGTTTTTGGTCAACATACTGAGTGTGGCGAAACCGCCGATGACCATAGCGAAAATAGGCAAAGCCAAATGCCAGAAGTAATCGCCAATTTGTTGATACCAATTCAGTTGGTCGAAATTACTCGACACGAGTCCACGTAACGGGAACCAACTGAAGTAGTTACCACTCGCAAACAAAATAATCAGGATAATCGCAAACAAAAAGCCCGGAACGGCATAACCGACAATCACCACCGCACTCGACCAAATATCAACCCGAGAACCGTGATGTATCGCCTTCATGATGCCCAAGGGTATCGAGATCACGTAGATGATTAACGTACTCCACAACCCTAAAGAAATGGAGACGGGCAGCCGCTCGATGATTAAATCAATAACGTTACCGCCCTTAAATAGGCTTTCACCAAAGTTAAAGGTTGCGTAATTTTTCAACATATCGAAGTAACGAACATGAATTGGCTTATCAAAACCAAACTGCTTTTTGATCTCTTCAACCACTTCAGGATCAAGCCCGCGTGAGCCTTTATAGCCACTGGCAGACGCTTGGTCACTTTCGCTTAAATCAACTTCTTTTCCACCACCAGAAAAGCGCTCCATAATTCCAGAGTTATGCCCTTCTAATTGGGCAACAGCTTGCTCCACCGGGCCACCAGGGGCGATCTGAATGATGAAAAAGTTGATGGTGATGATCGCCCACAACGTGGGGATCACCAACAATAAACGTCGAAATATATACGCGGCCATGCTAACTAACTCCTAGCGACGTTTTTCAGGAAGCAATGCCGCCTTCTCTTCTGAAATCCACCATGTATCGATACCTAAATCGTATTTAGGCAATACATCTGGACGCTCAAACTTGTCCCACATTGCTACGCGATATTCACCAACGTGCCATTGAGGGATGTTATAGAAATTCCACTGCAATACACGGTCGAGTGAACGACCTAACGTAAGAAGTTTTTCAGGGTGCTGTTGGTTACGCGCAATTTCTTCTGTTAACGCGTCAACCACCGGATCCATCACACCTGCAGTATTGTAAGTAGAATCAATATAGTTAGAATTCCAAACGATCATTAAGTTCGGGCTAGGAAAAGGGTTTGCGGAAAATGACGAAGAGATCATATCAAAATCGCGATCACGCCAACGCTTGATGTATTGCGTGGTATCTATGGTACGGATCTTCATCTCGATACCCATGCGCTTCAAGTTCTTCTGAACCGGCGTTGCAATACGCTCCGTGGTTGGGCTGTAAATCAACAACTCAAATGACAGCGGCTTGCCGGTCATTTCGTTGGTCATCACTTTGTCTTTCAGTACCCAACCCGCCTCTTTCAGCAATTTGAAAGCAGTACGCATCTGGCTACGAATACGCCCGCTGCCATCGGTGACTGGAGGCTGGAATTCTTCGGTAAATACTCGCGGAGGGATCTGATCTTTGTACTGAGACAACAACTCGACTTCAGCCTCGCTTGGTAACCCCTTCGCTTCATAGTCGGTATTCTGGAAGTAACTACGAGTACGTTTGTACTGGCCGTAGAACATATTCTTGTTCATCCACTCAAAGTCCATCGCATAGGTTAACGCTTCACGCACCTTAGGGTCAGAGAACACCGGAGATTGAATGTTGAAGACAAAACCTTGAGCCGTTTCAGGCTTCTCGTGGTTGATCTCTTCTTTAATGATGTAGCCTTTATCGAAGTTCACGCCTGTGTAAGAGTTGGCCCAGAACTTAGCCGAGTTCTCGGTTCGAAGATCGAACTCCCCTGCTTTAAAAGCTTCCAACATTACCGTGTCGTCACGGTAGTAATCGTATTGCACTTGCTTGAAGTTATTACGGCCAACGTTGACTGGTAGGTCTGCTGCCCAGTAGTTTTCATCTAGGCCGTAGGTCACACTTTGCCCAGATTTATATCTAATGATCTTATAGGGACCACTGCCTACTGGTGGCTCACTTAGAGGTTCAGACAGCTTTCTGTCTTTCCAGAAATGCTTCGGCAACACACGAGTGCTTTGCGCAAAGCTAAACAGCTTCTCGCGGTTTGGCTTGTTCATCTCAATTCGAACAACCAAATCAGAGACAGCCGTTACTGATTCAATCTCTTTGTAATACACGCGATACTGAGGCACACCTTCTTTCGAAAACTTGTCAAAGGTGAAGGCAACATCGTGAGCCGTGATTGGTTTACCATCTTGGAATTTAGCATTTGGGTTGATGTTGATTTCCATCCAAGTGAAATCACTGGCGTAGCGAACCTTTGAGGCGATCAATGGATAATACGCATCAATCTCGTCGCTCGGAGAAAACATCAAGGTATCGTAAATCTCCCCCGTATAGCTGGCAGCAACGCCGCGGGAACCGAATCGATTAAAGCTATCGTAGGTACCTATGCTGCCATAAGTCACTTTGCCTACTTTTGGCGCATCAGGGTTAACGTAATCGAAGTGAGTGAAATCGGCTGGATATTTTGCTTCACCAAAACCAACCAATTGTGTGGTTTCAATAACGGTGACAGTAGGAGTTGATTCGGTATCAGAAGCGTGTGTGACGGAGGGATATAGAGCAATAAGCGGCAGCATGACTGCACATGACTTCAAATTAGACCTGAAAAACTGAGTGCGCTGCAAGGCTTTGCTTCGGAAATCTGTTCCCATTTGACTCTCCCTTCAAATGTTATGAATTCTATATTCAAGTTGATTAATCGGCTTTGAATGCATGCCGTTAAAACAAGTATAGGTTCAAATCTAACATCATGTAATAACTAATAAAACCATCAGCACTTCATCTCTGACGGTTTATTTACAATTAACTCGTCACCGCTCGAAGTTATTGGATGCAGTTGGCGCTGATTGCTTTGATTCCTTTAATTAGCTTGGTGGCGCTGGAAAGAACGGGGGAAGGAGATTGCTCTAGCGAGAATGACATAAGCCTCCACGGTTTAGATTCCCTTTGATTCGCTTTGAAAGTGAAATTTAGGTTCTAAATAATCAACAAACTATACTTTACTGGAGTATCCTTGCTGCTTAGGTCTAAATGGAATGACACTTTGAACAAACCAAACCACATAACATTTGCAACGTTCAACCTGCTGAACTATCTCGAACCGCCGAATGCGTATTATGATTTTGAGAACATCTACAGCTTCGAAGAATGGCAGAAGAAGCAACATTGGATGGCTGAAGCGATTCGTTCATTAGATTGTGATGTGATTGGCTTTCAAGAGATATTTAGCCCGAAGTCTTTAGAGCAATTGATGAACAAGCTAGGTTATCCATACTTTGCTGTAGTCGATAGCGCAGACGTTGAAGATGATTACCTATACACCTCACCTGTCGTTGGTATCGCATCCCGCTACCCGATTGAAAACGTGCAGCCTGTTACGCCTGATTCAGAGCTACTTTCAGCCTTCAACCTTGGCGACAAATTCTCATTCAACCGAACACCTGTTCACGCCACCATTACGTTACCCCATTTAGGTTCAACCGACTGTTATGTTGTGCATTTCAAATCGCAACGTCCGACGGAACCAAGAATTGAATCTATCGATGTGGATAACGCTCAGCAAGGTGAAAAACCACAAAGTGACACGCTCACTCGCTTCCACCAAGAACAACTTGGCTCTTGG
Source organism: Vibrio sp. FF266 (assembly GCF_041439695.1). Classification (NCBI taxonomy): domain Bacteria; kingdom Pseudomonadati; phylum Pseudomonadota; class Gammaproteobacteria; order Vibrionales; family Vibrionaceae; genus Vibrio; species Vibrio sp. FF266. Next base: position 203,773 of record NZ_JBGOOO010000003.1, on the reverse strand, counting down.
TTATCTAGCGTTCAGCGCGGCCTTGAAGCTCAGATGCTGCATCAATACATCACCAATCATCGTTACCAAACCGATCAGCCTGTTGTGTTAATGGGTGACTTTAATAAGCCTCTATTCAACGACGAGTTTAAAGGGCTATTAAGTTATTCAATAAACAGAGACGAAAACAGCAAGCATTGGCTTTCCCACTTCCGGTTAAAAGACAGCTGGGATATTTATCATCAATTGCATGAACAAGATTTGCTCGAACAACGCAAACCAACGCACTACTACGGTGCGTCTGGATCTGTACTGGACTACATTTTGATGTCCAATGAGTTCGATTGTCAGAACTCATCGAGCTTGATGGAGATCTCTCGCTACACAGTGCTCGACCATCACCTCATCAATCCCAGCTTTGAACACGACCAATTCAGTACTGACCATGCCATCGTTGCTGTCACCGCTCATATCCGTGAAGCCTAGCTATTCGATTACATCTTCAATCGAGAGTTACCTGAGTTGAACATGAAAAAAACCGCAGTCAAAAACTGCGGCCTTCCACTTTAGCCAAACGGGTTGAGCCAACCGACGCCCCATTTAGAAACCGATTTACCGTTTAGCAAAGTGTGAAACTTAGAATGTGTACATTGCGCCAAGATAGAATGAAGCCAATACGATATCTTTCTCTACCTTTTTTCGGTTCCAAGAGTTGCCCTCGTCAACTTCTACTGTAAATGCATCGGCTTCATAACCAAGTCTCAGGCTTAACTCAGAAAGCTTTTCTGGGGTGTACTCAACGCCAAAACCAACTCGTACACCTGCACCTGAATCATCGAAATCAGAACTTGAAGGACGTGAACCGTCTGCATACTTCATATCGAGATCGATTGAAGATAAGCCAATTGTACCAAATGGGCGAACGCCATTATCAAACGTATAACCAAGGTTTGCAGCAATCGAAAAGACTTGAGGAGTCCATGTAAAGCCAGCGTTGCTTCTTAAAGGATATTTAGCAACCACATCACCATAATCCGTGTACTGAAGCTCAAGTGATACAATACGGTTAAACTTATAGCCAGCAATGATACGGTAAGCATTGTCTTCTGCTTCAAACGTCACTGGCTCTTTAATTGATGAAAATAGTCCACCATCATCGACGCCAGAAGTACCAATGGCACCACCTAGATACAAACCACTGTCCGCTGCCATTACATTGTTTGCTGCAAATGCTGACATCATTGCGATGCTTAGAATTAATTTATTGCCCATTACTACTTGACCTTACTTAATGCAAATCAAGATTGTTACGCCTTCCTGTGCTGCACAATCTTGTTAGAGTTACCCGACACCCCGTCGAATTCGCGAACATGATAGGCTCACAGAAAAAAAAAAAATAAATAAAAATGTAATCACTTTATAACCCCAGACAACAGAATTAGTTAAAACACCATAAGAGCCTGAATAAAAAAGAAATAAAAAAACACCTAACGTTTGTTTGAACAATCTATTCCCTTCCAAATCATCCGGTTTTTAGGTTTTTCCACCTCGCACTTACGCAAGCTTACTTTCAAGAGTGGCGTGATTTTGCATAATCCACACGCTTTAGTAGCTTGCGACTTAACTCAATCTCAACCATTCAGAATAAGACGAATAGAAACACGATGAACCACACAATAGAGCTCAACGGCTTAATCATTGATACTGACTCTCGAACGATTACTAATGAACAGGGGAATAAAATCACTTTACGCCCTCACCTACTTTCGGTGCTCTGTTTACTAACAGAAAATCTAGGAGATCCCGTTTCTAGGGAAGATATTATTGATATGTGCTGGGAAGGGGAACTCACCTCTCCTCACATACTTGCTAACGTCATCTATAATCTGCGTAATGTTTTTACGCGCTTAAGAACACCAGACATTCAGATAACCACAATCACCAAGTTTGGCTACATTTTGTCGGTTGACCCCACTTAATTAAATTTAAGCGACACTACATTGTGTCAAAACTGTATGAGCAACAAGCCGTAGCGCACTCTTTATATCTCCATTGTGAACGTATTTATGCAATCAATGGCGTTGATTAAGATCACTAAAAAACGCCCCATCGAAACGTTTCGATGATCGTTATCACACTCTAGCAAAGTGAAGAGTGCAAATGACAAATCAGACACTATTATCAGTATCGAAACGTTTCGATGGTTTTTCTTGAGTTGTTCTCAACCCATTAAACGTTATTTTTCGATAGGTCGTGATATGAAAAAAAGTACTCTAATTAATTCTGAACTCTCTTACTTAGTGGCGACTCTTGGCCACACAGATGAAATCACGATTTGTGACGCGGGCTTGCCGATTCCAGATCACGTAACTCGTATTGATCTTGCCTTAACTCATGGTGTTCCGAGCTTTCAGCAAACAGTAAAAACCATGCTGGATGAATCTCAGATTGAAGGCGTTGTGATTGCAGAAGAGTTTGCGAAAGTAAGCCCAGACCATCACGCTGCACTGATTGATTTAGTTAAGACAGAAGAAGCGCGTTGCGGCAAATCGCTTTCGATTACTTACATCACTCATGAAGAATTCAAAGAGCGAACGCATGACAGCCGCGCGGTTATTCGCACTGGCGAATGCACGCCATACGCAAATGTTATTTTCCAAGCTGGCGTAACCTTTTAACTCAAGCTCAGCATTTGAACCTAAGCGCAACGACAGCTCAGTGTCATCACTGAACCAAAACAATCAAATACAACTGGCCCCGAGTAAAGGAACCGACATGACTCAAGCCATTTTAGAACTTAGCTCAATTGAGAAAGCCTTCCCAGGTGTTAAAGCACTAGATAAGGCGAGCCTCAACGTTTACCCAGGGCGCGTAATGGCGTTAATGGGGGAAAACGGTGCAGGTAAATCAACGTTGATGAAAGTGCTTACCGGCATTTACCACTTGGACGGCGGCACTATCGCATACCAAGGTAAACCCGCAGCATTTAAAGGACCACGTGATTCACAACAAGCCGGCATTAGCATCATTCACCAAGAGTTGAACCTAATTCCTGAGCTAACCATCGCCGAGAACATCTTCTTAGGTCGTGAAATCACAGGCACCATGGGACGTATCTTGTGGAACGAAATGTACCAAGAAGCGGACAAGCTACTTAAACGCCTTAACGTAAAACACAGTTCAAAAACTCCTTTAGGTCAGCTAAGCCTTGGTGAGCAGCAAATGGTAGAGATAGCGAAAGCCCTATCGTTTGAATCTAAGGTCATCATCATGGATGAGCCAACGGATGCACTAACCGATACCGAAACTGAGTCTCTATTTAAAGTAATTAACGAACTACGTGATGAAGGCTGTGGCATTGTTTACATCTCTCACCGTTTGAAAGAGATCTTTGAGATTTGTGATGACATCACCGTGCTTCGTGACGGTAAGTTCATTGGACAATGTGAAGTAAAAGACACCGACGAAGATGGCCTAATCGAGATGATGGTTGGCCGTAAACTGGACGAGCAATATCCACGTATCGGACAGAGCCACGGTGAAACCTGCCTTGAAGTGATTGGCCTGACTGGTTCTGGTGTTCATGACGTGAGCTTTACTCTAAAGCGCGGCGAGATTCTTGGTGTATCTGGCCTAATGGGTGCAGGTCGTACCGAACTGATGAAAGTGATTTACGGTGCCCTTCCAAGTGAACGCGGCGTCATCAACCTAGAAAACAAAACCATCAACCCGGTAAGCCCGAAAGATGGCTTGGCGAATGGCATTGCTTACATCTCTGAAGACCGTAAAGGCGATGGCTTAGTTCTAGGGCTTTCAGTGAAAGAGAATATGTCTTTATGTTCACTTGACCTACTGACAAAGAGCGGTCAAATCCAACATAAAGACGAAGTGATCGCCGTGGATGACTTCATCAAGCTCTTCAACATCAAAACCCCGACTCGCGAGCAAATCATTGGCAACCTTTCTGGTGGTAACCAACAGAAAGTGGCTATCGCTAAAGGCTTGATGACAAAACCAAAAGTATTGATTCTCGATGAGCCAACGCGTGGTGTCGATGTCGGTGCTAAGAAAGAGATTTACCAACTCATTAATAAATTTAAAGCCGACGGCATGAGCATTATTTTGGTCTCATCTGAAATGCCAGAAGTGTTAGGAATGAGTGACCGCATCATGGTGATGCATGAAGGCCGTGTAAGCGGTGAATTTGATGCTAAAGAAGCAAACCAAGAATTATTACTGGCGTGTGCGGTCGGTAAAAAGATCAACGAGGACGCAGCATGAGTACTAAAACCATGAGCAAAACAACTGAAACTGAAGCGCCAAAGAAAAAACCATTAATCAGCAAAGAGTGGCTGATTGATCAAAAGTCATTGATTGCTTTGATCTTCCTGATTGTTGTCGTTTCTTTCCTAAACCCAAACTTTTTTACTGTCGACAACATTCTGAATATCCTGCGTCAAACCTCAGTTAACGCGATTATCGCAGTCGGTATGACACTGGTTATTTTAACCGCGGGTATCGACTTGAGTGTCGGCTCTGTACTTGCGCTTTGTGGTGCATTCGCAGCCAGCATGATTGGCATGGAAATCCCTGTGATGATCGCAGTGCCAACCGCTCTAGTAGCTGGTGCAGCATTAGGTGCTATTAGTGGTGTGATTATCGCTAAGGGTAAAGTCCAAGCCTTCATCGCAACGCTTGTAACCATGACACTACTTCGCGGCGTAACCATGGTTTACACCGACGGTCGCCCTATCTCAACAGGCTTCACAGACACAGCAGACGCATTCGCTTGGTTCGGTACAGGCTACGCAATGGGCATCCCAGTTCCAGTATGGATCATGGTCGTGGTGTTCGCAGCAGTATGGTACCTATTAAACCACACACGCTTTGGTCGCTACGTTTACGCACTGGGTGGCAACGAATCAGCAACTCGCCTATCAGGCATCGACGTAGACAAAGTGAAAATCGGCGTTTACGCAATCTGTGGCCTGCTAGCTGCAGTGGCTGGCATCATCGTGGCATCGCGTTTGTCATCTGCTCAACCTACCGCAGGTATGGGTTATGAGCTAGACGCCATCGCAGCCGTGGTTCTTGGCGGCACAAGCTTAGCGGGTGGTCGTGGTCGTATCATGGGTACATTGATAGGTGCACTGATAATCGGCTTCCTAAACAACGCCCTAAACCTATTAGACGTATCTTCTTACTACCAGATGATTGCAAAAGCAGTGGTTATTCTTCTGGCAGTATTGGTCGACAACAAAAACAAATAAGACTCTAGTTTGAGTCAATGCAACACCCTGCTTTATCTATAGAAAACCCATAGAAAAAGCACCTTTAATGAAAAGATCTATCAGTAACAAACCTATAAACATTAAATCTATAAATAATGTAACAACGAGCTAGGGTTATCCAACCTAGCTCACCCTACATAAAGGACTTACACCATGAAAAAATTAGCGACTCTTATTTCTGCTGCCCTTCTTTCTACAACAGTATCTGTGTCTGCACAGGCGCAAGATACAATGGCAATCGTTCTGTCTACACTGAATAACCCATTCTTTGTAACCATGAAAGATGGCGCAGAAGCGAAAGCAGAAGAGCTAGGCTACAAGCTTATCGTTCTTGATTCTCAAAACGATCCAAGCAAAGAGCTATCGAACATTGAAGATCTAACCATTCGTGGTGTTAAGGCAATCCTGATTAACCCAACGGATTCAGATGCAGTGTCTAACGCGATTCGTATTGCTAACCGTTCAAACATCCCTGTACTGACACTAGACCGTGGTGCAAGCCGTGGTGACGTAGTGAGCCACATTGCTTCTGATAACGTAATTGGCGGTGAAATGGCGGGTCACTACATCATGGAAAAAGTGGGCGAGAAAGCGAAAGTAATTCAACTTGAAGGTATCGCGGGTACATCGGCTGCTCGTGAACGTGGCGAAGGCTTCATGAACGCAGTAAACGGCAGCGACCTTGAGCTTCTTGCAAGCCAACCTGCTGATTTCGACCGTACTAAAGGTCTGAACGTAATGGAAAACTTGCTTGCTGCTAACCCAGATGTACAAGCGGTATTCGCTCAAAACGATGAAATGGCACTAGGTGCTCTTCGCGCCGTTCAAGCTTCAGGTAAAGAAGTGATGATCGTTGGCTTTGATGGCACTGAAGACGGTATCGCTGCTGTTAACCGCGGCCTACTAGGCGCAACGGTTGCACAACAGCCTGACCTAATCGGTTCTTTAGGTATTGAAATAGCAGACAAAGTACTGAAAGGCGAGACAGTAGACGAGTACGTACCAGTAGCTCTAAAAATCATCGCTAAGTAAGCTTGTTTGTTACTAAGTAATTCAGTTTAACGCTGAGATCTAATTAAGCAGGGAGTCCCCTATCTCCCTGCTCATTAGCTCACTAACTTGCTGACTTAAGAAAAAACAAAAAAAACCGACAGTGCATCGCTGTTTCTCATAAGCCGTCTAACAAGGCGAGCAATTTACGTAATGAGAAAGACCCATGCATTTTCAAATACGATATATCATAAGGCTCGTATCATGACTCAACTGATTGTTTTAGGTAGCGTTAACGCTGACCACGTACTGCAAGTTCCTTCTTTCCCTCGTCCGGGTGAAACCTTGATTGGCGGTAACTATCAGGTCATCCCTGGCGGCAAAGGCGCAAACCAAGCGGTAGCTGCAGCGCGATTAAACGCAGATATCGGCTTTATCGCCTGTGTCGGTGACGACCCATTCGGCATCAATATTCGTCAAGATTTTGCTAAAGATGGCATCAACATCGATGGTGTTATCGTTGCAGACAACACGCCGACAGGCATCGCGATGATCCAAGTATCAGCAACAGGTGAAAACAGCATTTGTCTTTCTGCTGAAGCCAACAACAAGCTGACTTGCGACCAAATTGAACCGCATCTAGAGAAGATTCGTGGCGCTAAATACCTTCTAACTCAACTTGAAACGCCAATTAAAGGCATTGAATACGCAGCAAAAGTAGCAAAAGAGAATGGCACTCAAGTTATTCTAAACCCGGCTCCTGCTCGTCCATTATCGGATTCATTACTTGCTTGTGTTGATGTGATCACACCCAACGAAACTGAAGCTGAAGTACTAACAGGCATTACCGTGACTGACAGCGCATCCGCTCATCAGGCAGCTTTGGCTTTGCACGCGAAAGGCATCGAGACTGTGATGATCACACTTGGCGCGAAAGGCGTTTGGGTAAGTAAAAACGACAAGGGCGAGCTTATTGCTGGGTTCCGCGTTGAAGCAACAGACACAACTGCTGCTGGCGATACCTTCAACGGCGCATTGGTGACAGGCTTACTTGAAGACATGCCACTTGAGCGTGCGATTAAGTTTGCTCATGCCGCTGCTGCTATTTCCGTAACTCGTTTTGGTGCTCAAACGTCGATTCCGAACCGTTCTGAAACCGATGCGTTTTTATCAGAGCAATTATCTGCCTAACTTTAGACCCATTTGAAGGCTTAACTCCTGAGCTAAACCGTAGTTAACGGATGTTAGCCTTCAAATTCGGTAACAACAAATAACAAGCATAAGCCCCTGTATTCAGGCAGAATATCGCGCAACGTGGCAAGTTACTCCCACAAGGATTTTTTATGGCAACAATGAAAGACGTCGCTCGGCTAGCAAAGGTTTCAACTTCAACCGTCAGCCATGTGATCAACAAGTCACGTTTTGTCAGTGAAGAGATAGCTGAGCGTGTTAACAGTGCGGCTAAAGAACTCAACTACGCACCCTCTGCATTGGCTCGTAGCTTGAAAATGAAGCAGACCAAAACCTTAGGTATGCTAGTAACTACCTCTACTAACCCATTCTTTGGTGAAGTAGTAAAAGGTGTTGAGCGTCGTTGCTACGAGAAAGGTTACAACCTTATCTTGTGTAACACCGAAGGCGACAGCGAGCGCATGAAATCATCTATCGATACCTTGCTGCAGAAGCGTGTCGATGGCCTAATGCTGATGTGCTCAACCCTTGAAGGCGAGCACATTGATGTATTTGAACGCTACCCAGAATTACCTATTGTTGTAATGGATTGGGGCCCAATGTTGTTCGCGAGTGATAAGATCCAAGATAACTCGCATCAAGGCGGCTACATGGCAACCAAGCACTTGATCGATAACGGTCACGCTCAAATTGGTTGTATCACTGGCCCACTGCACCGCAATCAAGCATCTTCTCGTTATCAAGGCTTCAAGCAAGCGATGGAAGAAGCGAAGCTCGAGATCAACCCTAAATGGATTGTTGAATCAAACTTCGAATGCGATGGCGGTTTTGACTCATACCAAACCTTAAAAGCGCGTGGCGAAATGCCATCGGCACTGTTTGTTAGCAATGACATGATGGCAATGGGTGTGATTCACGCTGCGGCTCAAGATGGCACATCGATTCCAAATGATCTTTCGATTATTGGCTACGATGACATCCACTTGTCTAAATACATGACCCCAGCTTTGAGCACTATCCACCAGCCAAAACACCGTTTAGGTAAAGCAGCCGTAGATACTCTATTGAACCGACTCAAAACCCCTGATGCGTATCCGCAGGTTGTTGAGTTAGAGCCAACGTTAGTTGAGCGAAGCAGCGTTAAAGCCATTTAAAGCGCCTTTCTACAAATCTAAGCAACTGTTCTAAACAACACATTTCAGGACGGGACACCCAAACAACAAAGGGCAAGGTTAACTAACCTTGCCCTTTTCGATTCTATTGCGTTTCACCCATCTTCTTAGCGGCTCTTTGCTAAATAGGTGGCCAGTTTCTGATAACTGCGTTTAGGATTATGTCCAAAAACCACAAAAGCATACAACCAAATAACAAGAAGCATTGAAAACAAACCTGACTGGAAACCATCGAGGTACAACTCAGGTAGCAAGTCGATTACCTTTTGATAGTTCGCAATTGAAATTGTTGTTTTACTGCTAATCAATTCATACGTTACATTTATTGGGCTGACTATGGCCCAAACTAAAAACCATGACACGCCTGCGACAGGCACTAAACTCAGTAGCGGCTTAAGTTGCTTAACCGGGAAAATGAAATACAAAAGCATAATCAAATACAGAGCGGCTAAAAATAAGCTCCATGCGTGAACACTGACTTCAAAAATCCGATAACGCTCATCGACATACATGATTAACACTACCGCCCCCAATACACCAAGCGATAATAATTTTCCCACATACCTCGTTCTAGAAAACCTAATCAATACATAACCAATCACAAGAAGAAAGCACGAAAGCCAAGCTAACACTTCTGGTTTGGTCTCAAAAAGACGAGGTGTTGCGGAATTAGACAAGATAAAGATCGCGTAGGTAGGAGCAATCATCAGAAACGCGATAAACACACGCACCAACATCCAAATCATATTTTTAATCATTACGCTCAAATCCACTCACTCGCATTATTTCAAAAATTACAGTTTTCCATTTGATGATAAAAAACCGGCAACAATCCGCTTCATCAAAAAACGCAAAAGTACTGAACAAAAAAACGACACTCTCAACCTTGGAAGCATATCTAACATCCTGATTTCTATAGTGCGACCATGCGTTACGCTATTTATATCAATAACTCAGACTTTTGTTCACACTATTTATGCATAAGCTTGCGTTATTATCGCTAAATTTATAAATTAAGTTGCATGCACACACCAATCGGTCACGCTTCTCTTAATATGGATATCAAGTACCACCATTTTGCCAAAACTTCGTTCTTCTTTGCCATTTCTTTCTTTTTTTTCATGGCATTGCTCATTCCTTTAACACCGTCTCATTACCAAACGTTAACCGAAGACACATCAAGGTTAGTAGAAACGAGGTTAGAAGGGATTCAATCAAGGTTCGACCGTTTTTTATCTGAAATTACCCCAGATCAGCCTTGCGACACGATTGTTAGACAACTTCGACAAAACGTTTTTGAAGCTGATTGGGTGAAAGAAGCCGCGGTGTTCGACAAAGAGAACCGATTTTACTGTTCAACTACCGATGGTGAGGTTTCATTTCGCTTATACAACACCATCAGGCAGCGACTCAATGACGCCCCGAATTTAACGACCTTATCGTACTCAAACTCGGCCATCACTCAAGTTCGATCGATCATGCTGATATTCTCGACTAAGGAAGGCTCAGGAGTGAGCCTGATGATTCCTCCGCACTTCATCTTTGAGCTTGTAGAAGCTAATTTGAATAGCCAGGGCATTAACTCTAAAGTTGAGGTGATCAAAAGAGACATTCACCCTACCGACCTCGGCTCATACAACGCGACAGTACGGATACGGTCAGACATCTACCCATTCACCGTCACTTCATACATTGGTTATCAGTATTATATTAACTTCATGCTGAGTCACTTATGGTTTGGCTTTCTCATGGCCGGAATTACGACCATTATTCGCCTTTCCCTCAAGCATAAAAAACAGAGCCAACGTAGCTTAGAATATTCGCTATCCAGTGCTCTGAAAAACAAACACCTACATGTTCACATGCAACCTATCGTTAACCAAAGCACCAATAAGATCGTAGGCTGTGAGTCACTATTGAGATGGAACGATCCAATTGAAGGTAACGTCTCCCCTGCTATTTTCATTCCATTGGCTGAAAGTTTAGGCTTGATTGAGAAGCTGACCTATTTCGTGCTGCATGAAGTGTTAACGACATTAAAAAGTAATCAAGAGGTGTTTGCATCAAAGTACATCAGCGTCAACATCAGCCGAAACGTTGTATCCAACAGTAACTTCACGAATAAAGTGATTAGCATCTTTAAAAGACACCCTGAGATTCTCAAGCAAGTGGTTTTCGAGGTGACAGAGGATGGTGAGTGTTCTGATGCCGATATGGTCAAAATTAAGGACAACTTGCAAAAGCTATCTGATCTTGGTGTAAGAATTGCCATAGATGACTTTGGTACTGGCTACGCAGGATTAGACTTTGTAAGGCAATTTCCGTTCAGTATTCTCAAGATTGATCGCGTGTTCGTGAAAAACATATCCGACGAATCCAGTTTTGGTATCCCACTATTAGAATCCATGCTTCAGCTATCACGCACCTTAGGCATGCAAGTCATAGTTGAAGGCGTTGAGTACGAGTCACAACTGAAGATCTTGTCGAAACTAGGCGTCGACTACATCCAAGGCTTCTACTTCTATAAACCTATGCCAATAAGTCTCGCCATTAGCTTGATCAAACAGCAAGATTTTGAATCAGATAACGTTGAGGAACTGTACCTCAACGCTGAAGTGTGATTTGGTTTAGATTGGTATAAAGCACAAACCCAACACCGACATGAAGTCTGTGTTGGGAACAACTTTTAGTTTCCTTAATCCTACTTAGCTCTCATGTCTAAAATAGGCATATTTTCACCACCCAACATTGTTGCTGGCAGCTTTCCGTCCCAATTTTGAGCTTCGGTCAGTTTAATGATTAATGGGTTATCCCCAAGAGCTTTGGCCTTTGCATTAATCGCTTCTGCTTCAGCAAAACCTTTTAACTTAATCGCCTTCGCTTCAGCTATAGCGATAAGCTCAATACCATCAGCTTCGGCTTTTGCCGTATTTACGGCTCTTTGAGCTTCTAAGTTTTGTCTAGCCAGTTTATGTTTCTCGGCAGCTGCTAAGTTTTTCTCAGTCTGCTTCGTTTCGATTGAAGTAAGGTATTTTTTTGGTAGGGCTATATTTTCAATCTGTATATTATCTACGCTTACTGGAAACGCGGCCATTTCTTCAATTAAATTGGATTCAATCGCCTGAATAGCACTCGCTCTATCTTGAATTAACTGCTCTGCATCATACTTGGGAATAACATCCTTAGTTGCCGACCTAAATCTAGGGTCAAGAATACGAGCTTCAAACTGCGGAAGACCACCATACTGTCTAAAAAGATCTAACGCTGCAGATTTATCTACCGTCCAGTTAACGGATACGACGACAGTAACTGGCATCTGCTCCTTTGTACTAGAGGCCATTTTCTCTTCATTCTTGCGTGTTCGAACTTCAATTTCTTCAACGCTGTCGATAAACGGGACTTTGAAGTGTAAGCCTGGGCTTACCTGTGTTTTAGCTTCACTAAAGCGCTTAACAATACCAATGTGCCCCTCATTAACAGTATAAACTGAACTAAAGAGAACAAAAGCAACGGTAATTCCGGCACCTAGCTTTTTAATAGGTAAGTTAAATTTCTTCATTTCTACAGCTTGTTTCATGTTTTTACCAACCAACTTATTATATGTGTAAATAATCAATATCAATCCTAACGCCCGTAAGAAAGTGAGCCCCACAGAACTAACCAAGTACACGGTACTCTTACTGTAACCACCGAGCGTAACGCATCATATTAATCCTTATTTTTTATTACTTGCCTGTTTTATATTCCATCACGAGCCTTACTATTTCATCGAGTTCCTCGCGTTTGTTTGACGAATATAACCCAGACTCTACAACACCAACGTCATCGTTATTGAAAACACCGACACGTAACTCATACTTTTTGGTTAAAAGGTATCCAACGATGCCAATTATTGAAAACACACCAATCCCAGCAAGTGGACGAAAAAGGAAAATAGGTAAACTAAACACAACCGCAATAAAGAACGACCTAGTGATTTTACTTTTGATGTCATGCTCTTTAACGTAGATATTTTCTAACGTATTAAGCTTAAGAGGCTTTGGGCTCTTCCTTGTTACAATCGAATCAGACTCAAGCCAAATATTCTTTTTGCCACTTCCCATTGTTCCTCCTCCATAAAGCCAACCAACTTAAAATACGATAAACCTATCTTTAACAACACTTTACCAATCAATACTTGCAAGGTAAATAATTAATGCGATTAATTCCCATTATCACATCCGGTGTCGATTAATAATTTGATGGTGACTTTAACCTAGCCGAAAGGCATCGCAAATAAAGAGAATGGCATTTTAGGAATCAGAGGATATGTGACGACGAAAGAAACAGGAAATTGGCTAAATGATTAATAAGATTGTTATAGCTACCTATTTGGCCTCACTCGCCTGAGAGAACCTCAAAGCGGTGTGCCTTTCAAATGCAATCGTACAATTTATTTAATAAAGTGGCTTCGGGCTTGTTCAATACTCGGGATTTAGTGTTGTCTAAGCAACACCTTAATCCTTATTTGTTAGGGAACTGACTTCATGTCTACGCAGCTAAATACGTTGTTATTATGGCGGTAACAACACCTACAACAATACCAGTAGCTAATGCAGTCAACCTGTCATTTCTACGAGTTCGATAGTTAGCTAAATACATACAACCTTTTGCTGATAAAGCAAACTTCTGTTCGCTTAACTTTTGTCCACTGCCCATTGCGGTAAACTCCCTGTCGCCATCAGAGGCTTTCTTCTCGGCGCTATGGCAAGCATAAAATTCTCGAGCAAGTAATTGTTCTTTCAGTTGAACTTGCTCTCTTTTTTCAAAATACTCATCATCTAATAAATCATTAGCTACCAGAAATGCAATAGGATAAAAATCTCGATGATCATTATGTTTTTTAGTAATCAATTTCGATAATTCAAACAGTGATACTTCACCGTTTTTATCTATCTCTTTCAATAGTCTAATTACTATATTACTCACAAGGTACCCCTAAAGTTCCCTAACGAATGACATGGATCCCCCCTTCCTAGGAGCTGCCACACTTATGTGGTACTTAATTGCACCGGAGGCACCATGTCTGATTATTCTTATTTCTGCGGAATCGACCTAGCTAAAAACCACTTTAGTCCTCATGCCGTAGACCAAAATGGTAAGGTCATACTTCATAAGTCGGCAACTCGCTCTAAACTACTGACTAAAATAGAAAATATGCCACTGATGCGTAGATCCACATGATGACACAATCTTATCTTGGCCTCGTTCGCCTTAATAAAACCCCAAAGCGATGTGCCCTTCAAATGTAATTGTACAATTTACTTAATAAAGAGGCTTCGGGCTTGTTCAACACTCGGAATTTAGTTTTGGCTGCGCAACACCTTAATCCTTATTTGTTATGCCTTTCTTCCAAGTTCAGAATTTTGACCCAACTTACTGCTAAAAACGAACATACAACTAACTAAAATACCGTTCTCGAAAAGCCGACATAGAAAAGATGCTGTCTTAAACACCAGACCAGATTCCATCCAAGGCATCACTATTTCGATTAGCACAGCGGCTAAAACCAAAGTATACCCAATGCGTTGATGCCATTTACCTAACACTGGAGAAAAATGGTGGAAAGCTAACAAATAGAGCACCGAAAATAAAGGCATTATAAACCAGGTGAAATACTCAAGAATTTCAATCAACGAGCTACCACCTTCGCCCAAAACCGTCATTAGAATCGGAATAATAAAATTGAGTAGCATGTAAAGAAACGGATATATAAGAATACCCAAGGCAAGATACCGAGCTGATTTTTTAACTCTTATTTCCACTTGTACCGCCTTCTCAAGTTGGAGTAACGCATAACGCTTAAGTATTTATCCGCTGTCGTAGCACAATAGATAAATACCTGTTGGACTTGGCCGCTTCTATCTATGAAATTTGCTTTAAAGCGTACCTACGTTCGATTTTTATAGCTAGCAGAGGAAAACTGCAAGCCGTTCACCTTCCACTTCTAGCTACCAATTTGTCTACAGAGACTATACCCGTTGCATAATTTTTTTAAAAGCGAACAATGCCCCTCTCTCGCCATAACACAGCGATAGTTTTATGCATTATAATCAAGCAACTAGGTCACTATGTATCCCCCTACTTCGCCATAGCACTCAAAAACTCGGCTTCGAACTCTTCATCGGCTTCTCGGGTTAGGCACTCCACCAGCCAATCGATGCTTTGATGGTCGAGCTTACTGTTCACCACAAAGGCTTGCTTTACGCCAGATTGACCCAGCTTGGCAGAACCATAGTTCTTGAATGATTTATTGCCGTGGTAATGGAGTGATTTAATCGCCTCTGCATTCGGTTCTGGCAAGGCATCGAGGGTGTTAGCAAGTTGAATCACCAGCTCCATTGGGTTCTTGGATGATGAGATGCGATACAGAAAACCGCCCTCCACTCTTTGGCGTACCCAGTAATCAAAGCCACTGCAGTCCATCACTTTGTCGCTAACCAAGGCGGCTTCACTGCGATAACCACAGGGTTCAACCACTACTGGGGTATGTTTGAATTCTGGCTGACCTGAAACCGCATCGGTATGAGGTAGGATCAGGTCGCATGGCTTGCTGTCTTTGGCGGTCGGTGCGTTCCAGTGGATAGGCATGAAGACTTGTTCACGGCGCATCTCTTTGGTCACTACTAAGCGGGCTTGGCACTCCCCTTGTGCGCTGCGCACTTTCACCACAGGGTTAATAGTCGCGTGGTTGAAGGCATCTAGCCCAAATTCATCTAAGCCGAACTCTTCTAAGCCAAGCTCTGCAACCGTATCTGGATGCATGGCGACAAAGGGTTCTGGTGTGTGTTCGCCTAAACCTGCGGCCAAGCCTGTGCGGCTCATAGTGTGCCATTGGTCTCGGATCCGACCTGTGTTCATGATAAGCGGGAATTCAAGGCTGGTGTCGGCAATCGGTTTGTCGTGCTCAACTGCAATAAACTGCGCTTTACCAGATTCGGTAAAGAACTCGCCAGTGGTGAACATACGCAGCTCAATGATCTCTGGTTGATATTTTAGCACTGGCCATTGCTGTGGAGTGAGTTCGCCATAGCCTTTCTCATCTAACTGAGTCAGACCGATTAAGCACAAGTCACGCGCTTTACCTGTTTCATTACCAAGCGCAGTCATCTCGCAATACTCTTTAAAGATCTCACCTTCGTGGCGGTAATCAAACTGCTCTTTGAATCCCATTTTTTGCGCGACTTCTTTTAGTATCCACCAATCGGGTTTGGCTTCCCCTGGGCTTGGTAATATACGGCGTTGGCGTGAGATTCGACGCTCAGAGTTAGTCACGGTACCCGACTTCTCGCTCCACCCTTGCGCGGGCAGCACCACATCGGCCAAGCGAGTAGTTTCAGTATCGGCAATGCAGTCCGACACCACCACAAATGGGCACTTCTCTAATGCGGCTTTGATCTTTTCACTGTCAGGCAGGCTTACGACTGTCTTCACCATAATCAATGTTAAACTCTCCGGGTGCGACACCACCCACCGAAGCTTTGCCTGCATTATCTAATGTGCCTTCAAAGACCGCACCGGTTTGATCGGACAGGCGACATACGCCGACGCCTTCAAATTTAACGGTAGGAGAAGCCGATATGAATTCCGCCTCAGCTTCAATGGTGCCAGATGAGACACCCTTTTTATCACCACCGGCATCGCCAGTACTGGCACTGAATTTACTGCCTTTAATAGCAATGCTGTTACCACCATCCATAGAAACGGTAATGGTGCCGCCGGCTAAATCAGCGGACTTTGCATTATTGCCATAGGGAATAGGTACAACAGAGTTGCCAACTGTTGTTAAACAAACATCAGGAAGCGTTGCGTTCGCTTCTCCTCCCGAGCCTTGATGAACTACGCTGAGTCCATTCGCACAAACTGTTACGCCCATAGTAAGTCCAATTAAATTCCAATGAATGCATGATAAAAGAGATCGCAGGGTGCAATCTCTCTAAGTACGTAGTGAAAATGAAAGTAGAGCCTGTTAATTCGAGCCTAATTTTAAAAATGGACAGCAGATCTCATAATTAATTCTAATGCTACTGATATACATCTAGAAGTTGCTGAAATTTCAGGTCAATAACCAAGTAGGTCGCGACATACATAACGCCAAAAATGGCAGTACTAACCCCAAGAATTAACTTCGGTGAAACAACACGTTTTAGCGGCTTTTTTAAGTACTTCGCCTTTAAATTAACTAACGTTACTTTTTCTTGTTCAGCTAAACGCTCGTCTCTAACTAAACGATAAATCGTATTTCCTATCTCTGAAAGCTTTTCGTTACCACGGTCTTCTCGACCATATTTTCCTTTGAACCCAAGTTGAAGTAATAGATAAAGGAATTCGATGACGTGTCTATATTTTCGTGGGTCAGCTTTCAAACGCTCTAAAATAGTGAAGAATTTGTCGCCACCAGATGTTTCGTTATGGAACTCTGACAATAAGCTATTGGTACTCCAATGGCTGTTCGCCCCCCACTCTTGGCGACATACAGATTCATCGATTGCAGCACATAAGCAATAGCGTATAACCAGAATAGATGCCCTATCCAATTCCATTTCGTTAAGCTTTCGCTCACCTTTGCGAATCTCTCGAGCAACTTGTTCTCTGAAAGGGCCAGGGTCGTCCAGCCAAGGAATTGAAGACATACATGAAAGACTGGCGATCAACCAGGTAAACTGATCAACCAATGGGTTAACCCCCATGCTTTCTACATTTAGGTCTCTTACCGCAATATTCCTAGATAAATCAGGTGCAGGCATCACCTCCATTGGTTTGCCTGGTTCTGGTTGGAATAGTACTACGGTGATATCGTTTTCGACGTAACTCATAAACGTACAGCCCAAAGTTGTAATGATAAGTTCGCGAAGTCACCAGCAATATGGACAGCGATGGCCGCTGCGTTATTCAAGGTACTCCATTCATCGCTCGTTTTATCCAATTCAAAATAGGTATAACCTGCATGGTAAGGTAACGCTCGAGGCACAACTGGCATTGGTTTCATTTCTATGCCAGGTAGTTGTAAGTTGATCAAATCACGAATGTTGTCAATCGAACCAATCTTAGTTTGACTTACAAACTGTGTATGTAAAATATCGAGTGGTACGTCTGCTTTAACCGCAAGAATAAACGTTGTAGATTCGACAATCTTACTGTCTGGGATTGCTGCCGTTCGAATTCCGTAGCTTTGCTCTCTTAGTGTTAAAGGTATTGCCCGTTGCTCTGACATCACGCTTAGCGTCATTTTTGCGCTATCAAGCGTGCGAGATAAACAATCAGTCAATTGGCGGTGGTTGTATTTTGTAAACTCTTGCGGTCTACGAGAGGCTGAGCACAACGTAGAGAGTTCACCTTCAGCTTGTAACAGGGTTCGATAAAACGACTCTGGATGAACACCCTCTACACTAGCAAAATGCCAGAATAACGGCTCATAACGATTTAAGGCTTGTAACAACATAAAATCAGCAACAGATGATACCCCCTGTTGGTCAACCACACCTAAACGCTGAACAATCGATTCTGCTCTGTGTTTTAGCATTGAAGCGAATTCTGTCGCGAACTTACTCAAAACTGTAGAAGCGTGTATATCGATGCATGTCGGGATATAGTTCTCATCCAGAATAATGCTTCCATCTGGCTTGACTTCCGAAATTTTTAAAATAGGAATGGATGTATATGCACTCTTATCCTCGTGATCGTACATCAAGAAGAAGTTAAGCTTACCCACGACAATACTTGCCATGTCTTCTGATTCATAACAGGCATCCACGGCCTCTTGGCTTTCCATTTTATAGCGGGCACCATCACTACTTTCACCAAAAAGTTCAGAGCGCTCGGATGGCAATGGGCAGCACAGGTACACCACTTTATCAGCTATAGATGGGTCAACATCTCTTACTTCGGGAAGTTCGGCAAGAAGCGGCAAATCAAATGGTGTGCGATCTTGTAATATGCCTTCTGCTCGCGTGATCCCGATTTTGCCTAACGCCAATAGTTCGGTGTTTATCTCGATTTTTTTCACTCCCCAATGTAAAGGAGAGCTGTTAGAGCTAAGCATGTTAGATAATTTGCTTTGAGACCTATCTAGCTGTTGGAAGTGCTGAGGCTTCATGAACATACCATCTTGCCAAACCACTGGGTTATATAAAGACATTCGTCAATTCCTTAAAAATACGTCTGTTCAATACCGCGGGTATTGTTCGAAGATAATTCGCTACCCTCTACTTTTAACCTTAAGAAGTACTCACTTTTCTCTTCGATCACTTCGACCTTACGCCAAGATGAACCATTAATATTTCTAAATGCGACAGAAAAACCTAGTGCTCTAGTTTTTGGGTCTAGCTCCAACAGCTCATGCAGCTTATCACCGGGCTGAAGCTGATATTCGTACCGTTTGATGTACTCGTCCCCCAAGGAGGCCTTATCATTTTCAAATAGAGCAAAGAAGTCCAAACTACGGAACATAACGGGAGACGTTAATTCGTGAATTCTCAAGATGACTGGCGATGATTGTCCTTGTTCGCGTATATTGAGGTGTTCTGACGCTTCAATAACTAGTTCAATCGAAGAGGTTTCCGGCGTTATTCCAGAAGATTCTTTGAACTGTTCCCACATTGAACAACCTGATAAAAGGAACAAGATAATAGGAGCTATTAGTTTATGCATGATTCGTTTTTGCAACCTTATTGTATCGTTCTTTAATCAACGCTTTGAATGTCGATTCATGGAGTTGACGAGTATTCTGGTCATAATGTTCCCCGTACTTTTGCCATAACTTCGATTTACTTAGAAAACGGGTTTCTTGGCTTAATACATCTTCGAATTTTTTGGGGTCGTTCGCTTTTAACTGATCGAACACAAGGTCGTTGAGTGTTTTTAAATACAAAGCGTCATGTTCATCAAGCTCATCCAAAATCTGTTCAATGAGCTCATTTGGAGCTAACAGATTTTGATTGTTTAGCGTTAACATTAACGTGGTTAGGCTAAGCTCATTCTTAGTAAACGAGTTTTCGTCTGTAAGTTCTTCAACACCCTGTAAGTTTTTGTACAGATTATCGATACACAATCGTAAACACGCGCCCATTTGCTTAAAAAATAGAGCGTCATGATTTGAATCAGTTTCTATATCTGCACCGAGGCCTTCGAAGAATGCATGTGTTACGTTCTCAGATGATGATTCACTCAGGGCGACATTATTCTGAGATCTACTTTCGCTTTCCGCACACAGTTCTTGAGTCTCAACATGTGGGACAAACTCTTGTGTCACCTCTTCCCATTTGTGGCTTTGTATATTCGCAGAACTTCGGGCACTAACAACAGATTGCACCGGAATTGACGTATGCTTAGAAACAGAAGAACGTTCAATAACGTCTTCAGGTTTGCCGTTTAAATCTTTATCATGAATAGGTTGTACGTAACCCGGTATTTCTTCCTCGTTATCAAGATTATGTGCATGAAGAGTCGTCGGGGCCTCTTCTTCTAATCCCATCCAATCTTCAGGAATCAAATTAGGTAGGTCAAACTCCGAGTGAATACTCAAACTGTCATCAACAACTTGCCTTTGAGGTTCGATCGACGTGCTCGCAAGGTTTTTATCATTACTTTCATCCCTAACAAGATAATCGTCGTCTCTTTGCATCGAAAACTTTAAGTGCTCAACGGGGTCATGACTGTCTACGTCGTCAGGTTTTGTTTCCATAAAAAGGTCTTCAAGTGCGCCAGGTTCAACGTCCTCTTCAACAACTGACTTTTCCAAATTCATTAGTGGATCGGTTGAATCTCTTTCTGGGGCGATTTCAGAGGCAATATCGTATGATGTTGTAACCAATTCTAACGATATACTAACTTCATACTGGCCAAGGGATATCTTATCACCATCACACAATGAGACTGGTTGATTCTTTAGGATCTTATTACCATTCACCAACGTGCCATTTGTACTGACATCACTAATGTAATAGGTATCTCCATATATACTCAATAAACAATGCGTACCAGATATAAATCGGTTGTGATCCGTTAATGTTACGGTACAGCCTGCTTCTCGTCCTAAAGAGCCTCCTTCTTCAGGCACCTCTATATTCTTAGCACCAACGTACTCTTCTGGGCACTTCGAGATCACCAAAATCAGTTGATTTATTCTCATGAATTACCTTTAAAACAGAAGAGAAACACTAAACTCAACGCCACCCAAACCCTCGTTATAAAAAGGTAAGATGTATGAAGCTTGAGGAACTATTTGCAAGTGCGCGTCAGGGTTACTACCCAATTTAATTACGCTACCTAGAGTGACAACGGCTCCGGCTTCAAATTGGTCGATGTCCTCAAGTTGTGCTCCATATCTAAAGCCTTGGTCATCGACTTTCCAGCGGTTAGAGTATTGTGAATAACCCAAAGATAAACCAGCGCCAATATAAGGCGTAAATATTGACCAACTTCCTAATGCGAATTGGGGGACAATGCGAAATTCGTAGTTAGTCACCTCGTTGTAAACACCATTACTTGGGGCTTCGATGTCTTCGGATAAATAATTTAACCCTAACCACCAGCGCCACCTGTTGTTACTTTCATCAATGGGACGAGTATGGACTAAGCCATATCGCAATGTATCGACTTGTCCAGTCGTTCCTTCTTTGTATTCGATACTATCAATGCTCAGCATATTAACTGAAGCACCATATCTTTCGCCCTTTGCGATCACGATAGATGAAAAAAGGCACATTGTGGATATTAGACCGATTTGACTTAGCTTTCGCATGCTTCCCTCTGATTTCGTCCATATATTAATTAGATGCGCAAGATAGCAAGTATTATTTCTTTTACAAGACAGAGAACACGTTGCAAGCTAATTTCGACATTATAACTAGTAAAAGAAACGATATATCTATTAGAAAATGCATTAAGAAATCAACCAATAAAATGGCACTTTAAAATTAGAACTGTCAATAATAGAAAAGTTAAGCGTTAAGAAAAAGTAACTTTATGGGTAATTGGGTAATTGGGTAATTGGGTAATTGGGTAATTGGGTAATTTTCGATCGCAAATTTAGAAGCAAACATACATAAATTTATCTAAATAGCGTAGAGTCGGCACTTCGATTTCGAGTTAGGCATCCGCTAACAATCAAGATAATGATTAAACGCATCAACCCTGCTCAATTAGCAACCATAAACATAATTAACAATACGCGTACGACATCACAAAAATAACCACAAAAAGACAACCTGGATCATTGAAATGACAAAACATGAGCAATTTTGAAGGTGTAACACTACTTTAATTATGTGACACACGTCACATCAAGGTTATATTCATAAGATTTCAAACCTTTTCACATTCAAATTATTAATTTTAACTATAGAATCATTAAAAATTATAATCACATTATCAATCATGCGGGCTAGTTTTATTGGTTTCGCTGTTTTTAGATTTCATTGTATATACAGTTGGATATTAAGATCATGCTCTCGTCAGATTTTACAAGACGCCCCATTGATGAAAAAAAACCCTACGGAACCAATCCTAACGGGTTAGATGAATTCACAGAGATAAAGCGCCAAATTAATAACATAAACAAGGTCACAGGCAGAGTTTCTTGGAAAAAAGTTCAGACTTTGTCGAAAGAAATACTGTCCAAAAACAGTAAAGATTTCCGTTGTAGCTGTTATTTTACTGTTGCAGCTACGCACAACGAAGGCTTAAAAGGTTTAGTTGAAGGGCTTAACTCTATCTTAGATTTGTGTGTCATTTATTGGTTCACCGCATATCCAGAGGTGACAAAATCAAATGCAAGGATCGGAGCGATTGATTGGATGGTCGAACACACAGATAAACGAATTAAGTCCATAAAAACAAGTTCCGATGACATTCTATTGATCGAAACATGCCACCGCCTATGTCTGAGAATAGAAGAAGAGCTCAGACTACATTACGGTATAAAAGCACCTTCACTAGGGGGAATTCGTCGAACCTTAAAGCACTGGGTTGATGAGCATAAAGAGAACGAAGCAAAACTCTTTGAAGCAGAAAACACAAAAAAACTCCGCGTTTCGGAAGAACATAAAAAGGCAATACCAGTAGTTCAGCCATCAACCATTAAAATCGATGTGTCTAACAACAAACCTAAGAATGCAGCTGAAGTCGATGGAAAATCGACCTCGAGTTATTTAGTCATCTATCTTCTCGTTGGGTTTCTAATTTTGGCTTTATCCTCTCATTTCATTTATAAACAATATCAACGAAAAGAGTTGGCTAGACAAATCGTTACGTCTGATATCCCACAACTGAATGAAATAGTACATTCACTAAAGTATGAATATGCTTCGATTTCTGATGATGTAAGACCTAGTGTCGTCAATCAATTAGATGAATTAATGAAAGATTGGGGTACCGATCCAATTAAAGTGTACGAGATCGATACTCTAAATCAATTGACTATTGATTTAACTAAGGTTTACCCAGACTCATCATCCGTCTTACGTTTACGTAACGAATTCACTAATGAGCAACAAAAGTTAAACGCAGATTACATAAAACTTCATCGACGCTTCTCAAACGCGAGAACTGTGTTTGCAAATGCAATTAGAGGAAGTGAAAGTCAGAAAACAGCACAAGCTTACGAATACAGCAACTCCCTTTTCCCGTTGATTGGCCGTATTGAATATGCAGAAAAAGAAAAACAACAAAAAGAGCTGCAGAAATCTCTTCAAATACTCAACGTCTATTTACACAAAATTAAAAACTTGGAGTCTGAGCTTAAAGCTATTAAACCGTAACATTAAGAAAACGTCTTACGGCCAGATCATACAACAAACTTAAAACAACGAAATAGAAATAGGCTTATGTTAAAACACAAACTAATGAGAAACCCTGTTGTTATATCAACGGTGGTTTTTCTCTTTCTTGTAGCTACAATCGCTGCTACTTATATCCTTTGGCTAGATATAACAGACAAGTTTTATCTTTGGGTTGCTTTAGGCGCTGTCACACTTATCTATTCGTTGTTTCAGGTGACACTGTGGCTTAAGAAAAAAAACAACACTAAAGCCTTAAAACTTGAAACAGAGGAAGAAGCTCTAGCTATGGTAATGCGCCCTCTTCTTTGTCGTTCAAACAAAAAGCCAATATATTTGATGATTGGCAATAAACATGCGGGTCGAACTCAGTTCCTACTTAACTCTAGTGCGATCAAACCGATGGATCAAACTCGTACCGCAAAGAATGATTTTTTCGAATGGTATGAGTCTGACTCGGCTGTATATATCAAACCGGCTCAACGACTGTTATTTCAAGAAGTATCAAGTAATGACAGCGCTTTATGGAATGCGTTTGTAGATGAAGTCATTACACATAAACCAAGAAAGCCATTTTCTGGTTGTCTATTCTTTATTGATTTTGAATTTCTAATTATCTCTGAATCGGAACAAATAGATTACACATTAACAGCTCTTAACCATCGATTAGAATCAGTAAGTGACAAAACATCATCAGCAATCCCTCTTTATCTAATGATGTCTAAGCTCGATAAACTAGAAGGTTTTAAGGAGTACATTCACTTTAGCTCCCTAAAAACATCGGTCGAGTTTCTATCAATCCCATTGAAGGAAGCTAAAGGAGTATTCGTTGAATACTATCACGACAGTTTTCGAAATTTAGTCAAAGTGATGGAGAGTAATGCACTGGATTCATCTTCCCACTCTCACGACGTAAATGAAAAGCAAGCTATATTAGCTTTCCCTAAACAGTTTGAGTTATGTCAAACTGAGATCGCATCAGTAATAGAGCGACTTTCAGAACTGAATACTGGGTCCTATTCACTTGATATCCGCGAAGTGTTTTTTATATCGAATATCCAAGGTGGTAGAAAATACAACCTATTGGCAAAGAGCTGTAGTAACTACTTCAATTTGCCGATCATTGCTTCAGAACATACACAGTTGACTGAAACGCCCTATTTCACTCGCTTCTTGATGGACTCTCAAATCCTCCCAGAATCGGACTTTGCAGGCGAAAACAAAACTTATCTTAGAATGATCCAGCGACAAAGTCGCTTTGCTGTTGCTGTTTCTATCATTTTGCTTGCGAGTGGCGCTTACCTCTTTTCAACGACTTTGAATAGCAATTTAAGAGTGATTAGCCAACTCATTGGGATTGACGACTCACAATCTCTAATTCAAAGAGATAAATCTTTTGATAACTCACTTGAAAATGCAATCCAAATCATACAACCATCTTATCAAGCATGGCTTAGTGGATCTCATGCATTAGATAGTGAACTTTTAAACCTAAACGTTAGCCGTCTCGATGAAAGCACAAAAATCGCTTACAACGCCCTGATCACGCAAATTAGAACGCACCTAATGCCAGCAATTGAACAGGGATATCGTTTACAGCTAACACATAACCAAGACAATGTTAACAATGCGCTGCCTTTGCTCAAAGGCTACTTAATGTTAAATGACCCAAGCAAGCGAGAGACAAAATTTCTACGTCAACAAACAATGTCAACACTAGAAAAGCTAAGCACTCAACCTGAAACGATTGCTAGCGTAATGAAGTATTTAGACGCCTATCTCCGCACGAATTTTGAGCCGGTATCAATAAACATGAATATTGTTCGCGCGACAAGACGATCGTTGCTTTCTCATTCAAACGTAGATTTGGTTTATGCTAGCTTATTACAACAAGCTGGTGATATCGATTTAGGCACTTTGAACCTACAACGAGCGGTTGGTTTTGACTTCAACAATGTTTTCAACGATAACTTAGATCCTGCACGGTTAGAGATCGATAAAGTTTATACGTCAACAGGTTTCAGTACTTTTTATCGCCCTCGCGTCGATTTAATGTCTCAACAGGTTATCACTGATAATTGGGTTCTTGGCCTATCAAACCACATGATTCCTACTGACAAAGAGCAAGAAAGCTTCAAGAGACTAGTAAGGAAGAAATATACCGATGATTACATTAGTTATTGGCGAAATGCTTTGAGCGAGTTAAAAGTAAAACGTTACAACAATGTAGGGGAATTGACTAACGCTATTGATCTAATTTCCGGGCCATCTTCCCCAATGACAACCATTTTAAAACAAGTTTATACAAACACACAATTTTCACCTATAGGCCAACAAAGCATTTTGATGGCCAAGGTTAACCCAAAACTTGCCGGAGCGGTAAAAGCGGCTCCGGATCTCGTTGAAGAAATGGTACAACCCGATTACTTATTAATGAAAAGGGTTGAACAGGCATTTCATATCCTGAATCAGCTGCAGATCAATGAAACTCCAAACTCTCCCACTCCATGGGATGAGACGATAACCGCGCTGAGTCGAGTTCGAACTTATATGAAGGATATTGCTGACGCACCAGATCCTCAAATGGCCGCGCTGTCAGCAGCGCAACATAGAATGGGGAGTACTGAGGCAGATCCTATTATTCGTTTAAAACAGATCGCTCAAAAATCTCCTGAGCCAGTAAGAAGTTGGCTTTTAGACGTAGTTAACCAGAGCTGGTCCGTGATGATTTCTGAATCATCAAAAGGAATACAAACTCTTTGGTATAGTGAAATATATAGCAAGTTCAAAGAGTTAGGATTAGGGAAATATCCTTTCGATTTAAGTGCAACTGAAGAAATTTCAATCGATGACTTTGAACTTTTATTTGCACCAGGAGGGTTACTAGATGCATTCATCGTCAAAAACTTCGCACCTTTTTACGACACAAACCTATGGACACCAAAACAAGTAGAAGGTGAAACGATGCCGCTCTCACCTGAGTTACTCGTTCAGCTTAGAAATTATAATGTAATTAGAGATACGCTAATCAATAAAAGCACAAACCGACTGTATCTTCCTTTTAGCGCAAAAGTACTTGACCTGGACTCTAGTGCAATCAGAGCAAGCTTGAAGATAGCAGACTCAAATATCAATTATTACCATGGCCCTAGCAGAATTCGAGAACTCGAATGGCCTCCTCAAAATGGAGACTTCAATATAAGCATCACAATACAAGACGTAACAGACGAGGGGAAACAACACGTACTGAGTAAAAATGGTCAATGGGCTATCTATAGACTATTTGGAGATTCTACGTTGACAAATACCCACAACGGCAGCTTCGTGAGTGATATAAAAGTATCAGGCAGAGACCTAAGCTTACGAATTACCCCTTTAACTCAGAGAAATCCGTTTACGTTGGCGGAGCTATATAACTTCACTCTACCTGAAGCTATATAATACAAATACAAATACAAATACAATAATTATTCGGCAAAGGCAGAACACATGATGTCAAACATTAGTTTACAAGGCTTAGACAAACTAGATCGCAAAATTCTTTCGAATCTACTCTCAAATGGACGCGAATCGATTGCTAATTTATCTCGAAATATAGGCTTATCACGCACAGCTGTCGCTGAGCGTATCAACAGACTTGAAAAAACAGGTATTATCAAGGGATATACGGCGCAAGTCAGAGTAGAAAACGACGGAAGAAAGGCAGCGAGTTACCTCCTAATTTCTTGCGAGAAAGGTAAAAAAAATGATGTCAGTGATGCACTAAAAGAATTACCTGAAGTTAGGCTGACCAGTATCGTTGGCGGTACATATGACATTATATCTTTGATTGAAGCCCCCGACTTACAATCAATACACCATTTATGCAACGAGATAGAGTCTTTTCATGGTATCCGCTCTCTTAATACCACCGTTGTCTTACACCAACCAATTAGTCGTTAAAACAAAGCCGCTCTTATGAGCGGCTTTTTCATACGCCTCCAATAACCCTAATTTTGGCATCTTTTTCACTCGCTTGACCTAACCATAACGTCTGGCCAAGGCTAGCTCCTTGGCCAAGCTGATTCTTGGGGATCGAACATATATCAACAGTAAGCCTTAGATCCCAAGACATTGGGTCGCGAAGAATGAAGCGCATCAAACCAACTAGGGTGGTATGAAGCTCTCCACCATAGGAAAACTTACGGTACGTATCAAAGTCAACATTGTCGATACAGAGGTTAAATTTCCCGTTTAGGTCTGGGATACTCTTACCTAAATGTAGGTTTGAACCCAAAGTACAATTAGTTCTATTCAATTGATTTCTTTGACATTCTGCAATATTCACTCTCCGGAATACCCACTCTTCAATTCGTACACTTGGTAATGAAAAGTAATGCGCCACAATACCGGAAATTAGTTTAGGCGATCGTGTTCTAGTAGACAGTTGATTAACGTAAGACAAAATCTTTGCACGATCGAGTCCTATCGCTTCTGACTCTTGAATAACATTAGACAAGCCAGCTAGGTGTAACATTCGTCCAGAGAACTTGTCCGCTGCACCACTTTGATACTGAACATGATAACGATACTTTTTCCAAACACGATAAATTAAGCTGGTATATCGATTATGGAAGAAATCAAAAAAATCTTTGACCGGATTATCATCAATATCTCTACCAACTAACTTTTCGGTGTAATTAGCTGGTAAAGGAGAACTAGAGCCGTGCAAGCCCAAAAAATTAGTTTCGATTCTAGAATATTGCTTACCCGATCTTTCCATGTGACAGATAAATTCCATGTCACTTTTAGGGAAACATAGATTTGGTGAAACGCTGAACGCAACCCTCTCTTGACGAAAGTACTTATTTTCACCAACAGCTACAAATTCACCGTCCGGCAAAAGTTGATAATGCTTCTCCAATAACAGAACAGCTTGAAAGAAGCTAAATTCATTGGTCTTCTCTGCTAATACATCAATCATAAGATCGTTTGTTGCCCAGTTAAGCTCGCCCAATGATAGCTTTCTCCACGTTGTTCATCGTAAACTTCTAACTCTGTAAATGAGTTAACGCTTGAATATAATCGTATGAACTCGTTCAGTACATTCGCCATCAAAAACATGTCGCCTTCATTTACAAAAAAGCTAGAGTTCATCATTAACTTTAGTTGATTACCTCGTACTGATACCCCTCTAAACACTCTATCGATAGGTTTCATTTCTGATGAGATAATACCATCAAGCCTATGTAATGAAGCTCTGTGTGCCTGCCTATCTACTCTAGAGTGAAAGTCGTATGTCGAGAGTAAAACTTTAAGTACATCGATATTAGAGAGCGATAAATAATTGAGAGACATATTTGCAATTAGTTGCCATTGGAGCTCTCCGTTGACTTGAGGGCTAACAGATTGTGTAGGTTTAGTAATGTTGCTAAAAGTAGCGTAAGTTGGTGATTTATGTGTTGTATATATGACATCACCAACAGACAATCTTTCAGAAAGATCCGAATTGCTACACTGTAACTTCATCAGCACTGTTTCAGAACCTAGATCTGCGATATCACCATTGTGGGTATGGAAAGAGATAAAACGTTCAAGCCCTCTCCCACTCACTCGCTCAGATACTTTAGACTTGTAAAAATCACGCTTATCTCTCTGGTTGATTTGATGCTCAAAAGACTCAAATTCGATAAGAGGTTTTCGGCGCCTTTCATTTTTACTCCAACTTTCTACTTGGTCTATTGAGTAAACTTCGTAATGATCTTGATTACTACTTTGTGGCCTTACTTTGTATTCATTGCGACGGTGCTCGAGCCTGATCGGGTCCCCATCTTTTTCGAACAGGTTGACGGCTGGAGTGCAATGTAGCCTTAAGTGCTTATCTTTCAGGACGACTTCAGCTGGTAATGCTCTCTTAAAATGAAACTTCAGATTTACAGTACTCTTTTGTGGGACCCCTTTTAACCACTCAAGGCCGGTGACATCAAAGAACATAAATTTCTCAGGTAACGAAAAGTATTCTTGTAACAATCGATAACCGGCAAATGAGTTTTCGCTATAAGGCAATATTGCCTCATCGTCTTGGTAACCAACCGGCTTGACAAACTCAGGTCCTAGTTTACGTTTATAGGCACCGCCAACATCCAGCTCAACATAATCTAAGTATCTAAATATCCACAAAAATAGAATTCTAGTTATATGAATCTCACCATGTAAATGAAACCTCAGTTTATCTAATCCAATACGTGATAGTTCTAAGCCATGTTCAGTAGCCAGTGTTACATCAACCGAAGAGCTTGTTCTGCTGTTACTTTGTTCGATACTTGTTATTTGAAGCGGGAAGAGCTCTACGTCATAACAGGTTCTAAATAAGCACTGCGTTCCTTCAACTTGTTCGCTAGCCATCTCAGCCCCGCGCCTCACTACCGTTTTTTCCGTAACACTTCCTAAATGTGGCGTTAACTCACTAATGCACAACGACGGAATAGAACGCATATAATGTGGCCACAATAGCGTCATCAATGATTGGGTCAACTCTGGAAGTTCGTCGTCGATTTTTTCTCTGATGCGGCCAGTAAGGAACGCAAAACCTTCAAGAAGACGCTCGACATCAGGATCGAATGTCCCTTCGGACAGAAAGTTGGTCAGTTTGGGATTGTATTTGGCAAACTCACTGCCGGATTCTCGTAGATATGTGAGTTCATCTTGAAAGTATTTACTGTTACTCAAGGGACACCTACTAAACGTTAAATTGGCCGTCAGTTCCCATATAGACGTCAATGGACATCGGAACTTTCCCACCGTTATGTAAGACTTCTCCGCAAATGCCAAAGCCTAATTGAAGAGGGTTATCGTGATTTTCTCTATAATGAACTTCTACATTTCGTAGCCGAGGTTCGAAGCTTTCAATAGTGGAAGTGATGTTCTTTTGAATATGGCGAACTAAGTTAGTATTGCTCGAAAGAACATCGTTGAAATCAGGTAAGCCATATTCCCCATCGATCATTGCATTTCCCGAATGAGTATTAAGTAGATCGGCAAGGTGTAGATGAATGGATTCAATCAAATGTTTATGTGAGACTACTTTCTCATAACAGTTTTTAGGTTCACCTAGTTCAATTCGTTCTAGTAATCGGTAACCTTTTTCCATATATAACTCTAATAAAAAAGCAGCCAAGAAATCTGGCCGCTTATTAATTTCTAAAACCTATTATTGGTCTAGTTTACCAACCAAAGATAAGTCAAAGCTTGCACCCATGTACTTGAAATGCGGGCGAACAGACATTGATACTTTGTACCAACCTGGGTCACCCTCAACATCAGACACTTCAACTTTAGCCGCTCGCAATGGTCGACGACCACGAACTTCTGCTGGCGGGTTTTCTTGATCAGATACGTATTGACGGATCCATTTATTTAGCTCGACTTCAAGGTCTGTACGCTCTTTCCAAGACCCTATTTGCTCACGCTGAAGTACCTTGATGTAATGGGCTAAGCGGTTGATAATGAACATGTAAGGTAACTGAGTACCCAACTTGTAATTCATCTCAGCTTGCTTACCTTCAGGCGTATTCGCAAACACTTTTGGCTTCTGTACTGAGTTTGCCGAGAAAAACGCTGCATTGTCAGAACCTTTGCGCATTGTTAACGCCATAAAGCCTTCTTCTGCAAGTTCGTACTCACGACGGTCAGAAACCAATATTTCAGTTGGGATCTTAGTTTCGATCTGGCCCATCGCTTCAAAGTTGTATACCGGAAGATCGTTAACCGCACCGCCGCTTTGAGGTCCAATAATATTTGGACACCAACGGTATTTTGCAAACGACTCACTGATCTTTGAAGCCATCGCGTAAGCTGAGTTACCCCAAAGGTAGTTATCGTGGCTATCCGTAACCATTTCATCGTAATCAAACGCCTTAATTGGGTTATCTTCAACTGAATATGGAGTACGAAGCATAAAGCGTGATGTACACAGGCCTACATAACGTGCGTCTTCGTGTTCGCGGAATCCACGCCACTTAGTATATTGAGGACCTTCAAATACCGATTTCAAATCTTTTAAATTTGGTAATTCTTCATAAGAATCCAAACCAAAGAATTGAGAAGAAGCCGAAGTAATAAATGGTGCATGAGACATAGCTCCTACATTACCCATATATTCCATCAACTTAATATCAGGTGAAGAAGCAGACAATTGGTAGTCACAAATAACAGCGCCTACAGGCTTACCGCCAAATTGACCATACTCACGAGTATAGATCTGCTTGTATAAACCGGATTTAACTACTTCAGGGGCATCTTCAAAATCGTCCAGAACTTCGTCTTTCTTAGCCGAAATAAGTTCGATTTGAATGTTCTCACGGAAGTCCGTGTGATCAACAAGATATTTGAGCCCGCGCCATGTTGATTCAATAGCTTGAATTTCTTCATTGTGTAGAATTGCATCAACCTGCTTAGATAATTTCTGGTCAATCTCAGAGATCATCAAATCAACCAGCGATTGGTCTACTTTTTCTACTGTTGAGCTGCTTAACAACTCACCAATAAATGCTTCAACGCCACGCTTTGCAACGTCAAAACCTTCGTCGCTAGGCTTGAGGCGAGTCTCATTTAGAATGCTATCCAGAAGTGAGCCTGATTCAACTAGAGCTGCTTCTTGTTCTGGTGCTTGTACTTCTGCCGACATGGTATTCCCTACTCTGCTTTTTCGCCTTGGTCTGCACCAATGCTAAGTTCATCCAAAAGTTTCTTTCTTGCTTCTTCATCTTGAAGAACAGCTGCTATCTTCTTACGGAAAGCAGGTACATTTCCTAGAGGGCCTTTTAATGCAACCAAGGCTTCACGAAGCTCTAATAAGCCATTTAATTCTGGAACTTTCTTCGCAATAGACTCAGGAGTAAAGTCCTTCATATTTTTAAATGTAATATCAACGCCAATTTGCGCGCCTTCTTCGTCAGAAAGTCGATTGTCAACGTTTGCTTTGATATTCGGCGCATAGCCTTCTAATACTTCGTTAAAGTTGTCTTTATCGATATTAATAGGATTACGCTCTTCGATCGGTGTTTCATCTGCACGGGCAGTAAAATCACCGACGACCATCATACTTAGAGGCAGTTCAACATCTTCAGACGCATCGCCTGTCGCTGGAACATAACGTATATTAATTCGCTCTTTCGGAGCCACCGAGCCATCACGTGACATAATTAGTCCTTTTCTAATTTATTGCTGGTCATAAATTGTTCCCCATTCGCTATATATCTTTGGTAGAAAATCTTTATTTCGATACAGTTCCCTAAGAGTTTTTTGAATTAAATGCTCTAAGGTGAAAAACAAATGAGGTTCCCAAATTGATAGATTTAATTCTTTGCTGACTTCCCAACTTTTTTCCAAGTAAGGCAAGCACAACGGATACAAACCAACATTTTGGTAGGCTTTTACTAACTTCAAATGCAACATAAACTGCCCACGACCGGAGTTATCCAACTCGAGTTTTTCAGACAGTTCAGCGACATACATACCCAAATCTTCTAGGGCAATATCCTCCATCTCTGATAAATCATCTTCAGAAACAACAATACTTTGAACAATTGAAGAGTTATCCGAAGACGAACCATTACCTGTAGATAACCAAGCAATGGTTGCTTCATCTGCAAATGGAATAGAATTTTTAAAAGATAGGCTTTCAATTCCATTAAAAGAATCGATAAACCTCCTTGTTTCTTGTTTAACGGCCGTTGCAGCTTCGTCATACCCAAGATTACTCAACATTGAATAAACAAAATAATGTCCAGTCAGCCAAAAGGGCGCATCGGTCAGAGTTCGTTCGAGACGCTTAATTGTGTCAATATCACTTTCTTGATGTGCTTTGTCTCGATACTCAACTTGCTGATCTAATGAAACCGCTAAACTCAGCTGAGTAACGTTTTCTTGGTGGTCTGGTAGACCGTCAACGTCGAACCACGTGAGATGACGATAAATCCGATATCCTAATGGTTCTGTCGGATTAGAATGCATCATCATTTCTGCAACTTTTTTTAACGTACGCTTTGATGCTGTCGGAGACGAAAAATCCGTTTCAACGTCAACGAAGTTAAGTTCACTGGGCGAGATCCGTGCTTTATTTGACAAAGCTTGAGTCAAAGAAGAATCTAAAGGTGGTTGAACGTCGACATCTTTCACTTTCTCGGACTTTTCACTCGCTTCGGTCAACAGACCTGTAACGACCGCCCTGTCTTGTCCTAATACCTCTTCGCTTGAAGCTGCGTTCTGCATCAACTGATTTAGCTGAGTTTTTATTTCAAAAAAGTCCGCATCAGAATCTTGAAATATTTGGTCAAATTGGCGCTGAATACTTTCGACTAATGTCACACAACGTGAAAGTGCTTCCCAACTCAAAGATTGGGTAGACAATTTAGTCGAAACAAGTTTAATTTGATGGTTCAACCATTCAACGGCACCATCTCTACCTCGCTTACGTTTTGGATATAACTCGCCCCCAAAATGGCTTATTGATTCGTTAAGCAAAGATAAACCTTCGTCTAGCCCAGCGACTCCGTTCTCTTCAACCAAAGCTCGAATCAAATAGCAAAGCGCTTTAAGATCCTTACTATGTTGACTTAGTACCTCAATTGAATGGACCTTTACTATATGCCAGTCAACAGTCTCACCAAACAATGAACCAAATTTTTTAACTTCAGTTTCCATCATTTCGTAGCAAAACTCATACCTAGCGTCCTCACCCGTTGGAGAGGCTCCTGGTATTGGTGCTAATAACGTTTCTGTATCGATCAAACTCAAGTTAACCTCGGCTTTCAGAGTTGTAACTTCTAATTGCTCGCTCGATGGCTATTGCACCTCTTGCGGGTTTAGATAACTGATGGCTCTTGTCAATTGAGTCACTTGCCATACTATTTAAAATTTCGGTTATCTCTTCAAACTTCTTAGGAGCATTTATCTCTAGATCGACTAATGAATCATGGAGTTTTTGTGTGCCAAAAACAGATTGCTCAGTCACCGTACTGAACAAGATGAATTCACTTCGAGCCACTTTCAGTGCTCTTACTTTTGCCTTTAATTTAGGCGTATTGCCAAAAAATGATTGCGCGGCTTCTGCCTCATCAATAGCTTTAGAGTAATAATGTTGCTCCGCATTATTCTCTATTGAGAGATCTATTCCGTTCAGCACTTTCTGGGGTAAAACATGGCTATAAAAATAAGCTTTTGATTGATTTATTTTCCAAGCGGTTTCAATATCGCTATCAGCAACTTCTGACTTACCATCTAGTATCAAATCGACCAAACGCTGTTCGTTATTTTCATCAAAACTTGCGATATTTTGTGAGTCGATGGTCGCCTTATTAATACTTGCCATCGCGTCCGTCAGCGCTTTGTCTGCATAAGGAAATAGCGCCCCGTCGCTGTTTAGTTTCTCTCGTAACGAAACAAGCTTTTTCCGGATAGACTTCAAAGTTTTAGGAAGTTGGTCAACTGTTCCTGCATATTGACTTAAATCCGATTCATAGTTTTTGTACAATTGAGCTAATTTACTCTGCTGTACTTCATAAGCTTCTCTGTAAGGAGCTGTCGAGACGACATCTTTTTCCATGTCTTCTAACGCAAATTCAATATCCCACGGTGACTGAGCCAGGAAAGACGCAGTCTGGGCAGGTTTAATCGTACTTACTAGATTACTTGTACCGTTGCTCGATTTAACTATCGATTTCCATTCAGGTTGGGTCTGGTTATACAAATAAGTCCCTGTAATAATTGCAACACACAAAACCAAACTCGCTTCTAAATAGCGAAGTCGCCCAGTGTGAATTCTATCGATAGCACTATGTTTTGTTAAAACGAGATCGGCGTTACGTAAGCTACTAAACAAGGGGGCACTAACTTCAGTCTCAAACTTTTGAGTATCTATCTTAGCTAATTGTTGTGCGAACGAAGTAGCCGTGTATCTATGCTGTCTTGGGTTGCCAATAACTTCTTTAATTAACTTCCATACATGATTAGGAATTTGAGTTGGTCGTTTCTTTGCTTTAAGTTGCGTAGCCCAAGCATCGCCAAATACTGCACCAAGAAATAAATGGCCGGTCAATAACGCTAGAGAATAAACGTCATCTTGTGGTTGAGCCATTCCAGATTTTAGAAACGCGGGAGATGCGTAGCTCATGCTTGCTTCTGCATAAGTGTTTGACTCTCCAACATACCGAGCCGCACCAAAGTCAATCAATTTAACGTAATCCGACTCTGTAACGATGATATTTGACGGCTTAATATCTAAGTGGCAAACACCTCTGGTGTGCATAAACTCTAGCGCACCAGACAATTGGTAGATCAACCATGCAATATGATCATGCCGAAACCCTTTGGGAGAATGGCGTGCCATTTTCTCGGCTAATGATTCTCCCTGAATCCAATGATACATAAAGTATGGTCGTTCGAACTCTTTCCCTATTTTGATGAAATCAGCGACACTTGGGTGTTGAGACATTTCAAGTCGACTGGCCTCACCTATGAGTAATTCATGTGCTACGTCAGATGAATTCTCGTTTAGAACTTTGCAACAGACCTGTTTTTCAGGACTTCCTTTTTTCGCTAAATGATAGACAGTCGTTTTGCCATTTTTTGAAGGTAATGTATCTAAAACGTCAAATTGAGAAAAAATCACATACTCTAACTTAGGCTTATTTTTATTAGCCAAGTCCTGAGCTTGCTGATTTTTCTTTTCGATCGCTTTCACAACCAACTTATCTAGATAACCTTTGGCTGTCCCTTGCTTTTCTGGCACGCTAAACTCTTTATCAAACGAAATAAATTAATGTAGGATAATAATTACTGTCTAATACCCTTTTCAATAGCAGTATTAAAAAACCTCGGTAAGACTATTACTTTAGTTATTATTACTAAACAACCACGCATAATAACAAACTCATTGACTACCAATTGTTCATTGTTTTCCGATTAAAAAATAAAAACTCTTCTATCGTAGTTAGGCTTGGAACAAACATTGCCACATAAATCACACTTTATAATTACAAATAAGAGGTTATTGTAAGTAATAAATTTCAGACGAACAGTTCAATCATTACCGTGAAGATATGAGCAGCTGTGGCAAAGCATTTAAACTCAAGGATTACTTGCCTTAATATTTAACCGAATTTAATAATAGAAATGTAGATTGATGAGATTATCGACCGGATAAGCACTTAAGAGGTGATGAACATTCAAATTGACTTCATGAGACGTTAATTACCGAAGGGCTCTCAGCCCTCCGGTTATGTTAGCTCTGCTAATTATTTTTCATACGGGTCAGTTGAAGTAACGCCCTTTCGCCCTGCAAATCAAACATTAACAAGGTAATAGGTCTATTATGAGGCCCTTCTTGAATAGCACTGGCCATTAGAGCCAATGATGAGCAACTGCCGAGTGTGCCCCATAAATCATTGATTAAAAATGGCTGTTGAGGGTTATCAAAATATTCTGCACGGGCACCTAACGCAAAACCATAATCTTCAGTATGAGATCTCAAATTGGTCATATCGGAGAACACAACCCCAAAACTCTTGATACTACGGCTCGCACTTCTTACAAGCTTCATCATTGACCGGCGGGTTGTATTTGCAGGTTCTAAGCCGAAATAACCTAATTGTCCCAGAGGGGTAAGCTTTAACGTTTTAACCAAATTATTCCGGCACAAAATTACGCCCGCCCCTCCTTCGCTAGGTATTATCCCCCAGGGGTTAGACGAACTCATAACGTGCCCGGTTTCAATCAATGCGTCTATATTTGCCACAGGCGAATCAACCGATATACTCATTAAAGCATCATATTGATTCAATTTGGCCAACGAGGTGCTTAAGTGTAACGTCCCACCTTGCTGAACCA
Organism: Vibrio sp. FF266; assembly: GCF_041439695.1. Lineage (NCBI taxonomy): Bacteria > Pseudomonadati > Pseudomonadota > Gammaproteobacteria > Vibrionales > Vibrionaceae > Vibrio > Vibrio sp. FF266. Next base: position 166,468 of record NZ_JBGOOO010000003.1, on the reverse strand, counting down.
CTTCATAGTGAGAGATTGAGTCACTGTGCTTACATTCACTTAACCATTCACTAACCTCTACTATGGAAAGAGCTTCCGGAATGTTGATGAGTAATGGAATCGGCTTTAGGGCCTTAGGTAGCTGCTTTAAAAGAGCCCCGACTAAGCTCTCAATAAGCTCTGAGCATTTGTCAAACAACGATGTGTTGGAAGTGTATTCAATATTACCGTAGGTAAATCTTTCAATCCCATCCTCAGCTACTTTCTGATCAAACCTTCCCAAATCCGCCTTAGCGACTGCTGTGGCAATTTCAAGGTTCATGCCCGTTGGTGTCATGGCTTCCATTCCAATAATAAAACGAGCTGAATTGTTATTCATTGTCGGACAGCTCCTGCTTTTTATGAATCCTAGTTGACACTAACATATGCTCCTCTCCTTGGCATGGGAACGCGGCGCTATAGCTAATTGAAAGTGTACGAGCCTCTGTGTCAATAAAAACCGTCGTAATAGTCATATCGACTTGGTAAGTAGTATTTTTAAACTGAGCTTCTGCAATATACATATCTTTAGGAAAGCGAAAAGAAAGCGCATCATTATGACAAAATCCACTCATCATCAATCGTTCACCGCCCGATATGAACCCTCTACACTGTTGATCTTGTGGTGCGCTCTGATAAAAACGTTGGTCGAAATCTAACGGATAAAGGGGTTTCCGATTCTCTAGCCAATCGGCATCAAAAGTCCCAGCATACCGCTGCCTACCTCCAAAAAATGGCGCTAGCGGGCCAAATCCTGCTACCCGTGTATTCTTTGACGTCGCACTCCAATCTTCAGTTGGATAAAAAACAGAAGGTACTTTCTGATTTAATAGTTCCGCTTTACTATCAGCAATACCTCCGCCAAGCCGGTTTCTTAAATCGCCTCCAATAGCACAGGAGAAATCTATCTCTTTTTCGACAAACGGGAGTGATTTACTCAAGGTTACGCTACCACCATGCTCTATCCATTGCCTATCTCCAAGTACCGATAGAGTTTTATCAATATGGCCATCAATCAAAAGCCGACACTCGTGGTATGTAACGGCCTTTTTTGCGTAACTTCGCGCCTTGCCGAAAACCAGTACATCTGTATTGGCCTTCACTACAGAGAACTCATGATCAACTTTCATCGCAGAAAGTCCCGCTTCACCCAAATAAATAGGATCGTCATAGATCTCTGACTCTTCCAGCTCCTTCCAAACAGAATCTACGAATTGCCACGAGCGCTTTCCAACAACAACCCAAACCTCTTTACCGTTCTGATCTCGTTGAAAACGGCCTTTTATTGAAAGTTCTGGATGGTTCTCAATATCCCACAACTGCATTATTATTCCTTAAGTTAAACCTTTCTGAGGCTGTTGAATTCTGAGTTAGTCGCGTGATATTCCACTTTTGTTGATGAGCAGGCATAGCCATATCCCAAGGAATGTATGAACGAGTATGGAGGCAAACCTGACGCCAAATCCAAATCCTAAAAGCTGCATTAACTTGAGTATCGAACATGGCTTGTATACTAGTTTCTAGAGTCAAAGCTTGTCCCATTCGACCTGGAGATACTTGTTTGTAGGCATCAGTCTTGGCCCACTCTTGTAACCTTTCGAGTATTTCATGCCATTCAAAATCAATGCCCAAGTTTTTTGGTGTCACAGGTAAGCGTTTTCCATAAACAATATAAAGCGCTTGGATCCAATCCTCACCTTCGAACTCTTCAAGGCTCGATATCAATTCAATTATTATAGGAACGTGTTCATTGAGGCCATGTAATACAAAATCAAATGGAGCCTGTGCACTACTCGGATCAAAGTGTTCAAACTCTTTGAGGTCTAAAAGTTTGGCATAAGTGATAACTTCAGGATCAGACATGCTATCGATTGAGGTACCGAACTCCTGACGAAACCAAGTTCCTCTATCCTCTTTCGTAAGCAAGCGTTCAAACAGGTTCTGACTTCCATTTGAATTTTCAGCTAACCAGACAACGCTTTCTGCGTCGTTTTGTAACGATAAAAACAAATGTGCTTTATGTTTAGAAAAGCGCTCATCTTTAAGCCAGCGCTTTAACAGGCCAACTGTGATAGTTTGGCGTAACTGTAAGCACTCTAAATAAAGCAGAGGCAGTTTAGAACCACCTTCAACCATTTCGATGACTACAGAGTCGATACTTGGTAATGACGACTGAACAACCAAGAATTTTGCGGTTTGGTCATCTAACTCATCTAGTGTAGATAAGCCACAAAGTAGATTTTCATGATCCTGTCCAATATCGGAATTCAACATAAGCCAAGCATAAACTGTCGGTTCACTTTGCTTTAATTGATGGATGAGTCCCGGAGCCAAACGATAGAAAGACAAATAAACATTTTTTAGGTCTTTAACCTGACGATCAGCCAACGCTAAATACTCCAGCTCGATGCTTGGGTATCCCCTCTTATGGACTTGTAATCGTTGCTTTAATAAGAAATTGAGTGTCTCCGAAGCCAGTGACAACTTTTCATTACAAATTTCCAGCCACTTGATAGGAAGCTCGTCCAATAAAGCGAGCGTACTTTCCGCATTGGCAATCGCCAGCTCCACATCTTCATTAGTAATCGGCTGGTTTAGCTGATCTATACCTATTTTTTGACGCATCCGTGAATCCAATCTAGTAACACGATCAATTGATCGCGATGGTGCCGCCTTGAATTTTTTGTGCCTTCTCAGCTTGAGAAGTCACATATTTGGCTTTGGTGGTAATTCGACCATCACGGCCGCTGTAGCGAGTTTCGGTTTCGCCACTTCTCACAATTAACTCTTGTTCCGTTTCAATAACCATTTTCTTTGCTCTCAGCACAAACTCATCCGACTCCTCAAGAATGGAGAAAAAGATATCTGTGACTAAAGGAAGGTTAACGTCGTTATTTAGGAACTCAATGCGACATGAAAGTTTGTTATCTATAGCAAATTGTAACTCAACTAATTTAAAGCCTCGCCCCAACCTTGCATTAATTGGCTGCTGTAACGAGTTGCCTTCAAAGTCGACTCGTACTCCATTCATAGACTCATTGATCGATAAGATTCTTCCAAAACGTGAAAAGCAAGCCGATAATTCGGCTTGCTGTTCGGTGATGGTTTGTATTATTGGGATTTGTTTTTCCATCATTAATTGACCGCTACGTTGCCACCTTTGACTACAACTTTGTCACTTCCTTCAATGGTTATTGAAGAACCTGACAGCTTAATAGAACCGTCGCTATTCATCACTAATGACGAACCACCCGTTTTCAGTACAATCTTGTCACCGCTTATGATCTGGGTCGCACCATCGGCTTTATATGACGTGTTCCCTTTCACAGACACAGTCAAGTTGCCACCAACCGTTTGGTTATCATCGGCACCAATATCAGAGCTTTTTGATGCGCCTACCGTTAAATTGCTGTTTTCACCCACATCCAAGTCATCATTCTTACCAATCTTGGTAATTTGATTATCTCCAATTTCTAGATCAGAGTTGTTCTTTACATATTGAGTTTCATTAGCGTTGTAAGTAACCGATACGTCTTGCTCGACAGTTTCAGTAAACGTACTGTTAATTTGGGTAGTCTTATGGCCATCGATTGTCTCTTTATGATCACCATGAACATCGTTCGTCTGATGGCGCGCCACTTTCAAGAATTCATCTTGGCCTATATCGCGATAGCGGTTATTTAAAACCTTGGTCGACATGTCCTTTTGCGCATGAATGTAGACTTCTTCTTGATTGGCTTCATCTTCAAAGCTCAACTCGTTATAGCCAGTCCCTTTATGCGTTTGAGTTCGGAATGTCGTACGTGTTTTATTCTCTGGTAACGAATAAGGAGGATAATGAAGCCCGTTATAAACAGCACCTGTCACTAAAGGCCTGTCTGGATCGCCTTCTAGGAAAGTAACCACCACCTCATGGCCGATACGAGGTAAGTATACTGCTCCCCAAGTTGGTGCTGCCATTGATTGGCTAACACGAATCCAGCAACTTGAATGCTCATCGCTCTCTCCATAACGGTCCCAATGGAACTGGACTTTGATTCGCCCAAGCTTATCTGTATAGATCTCTTCGCCTGCAGGGCCAACAACAACCGCTGTTTGTGTACCTTCAACTAAAGGAGCTTCAAGTTTTGGAGCCTTAAATTCAACATGTCTAGGAATGCACGCAAACTGGTTGTGATATGTGGTCGGCAAGCCATTAGTTTCGTCTTCATGAACCTGAGGATCGTGGCCACTATGCATTACCGATAACATGAGGTAATCACGATTGATTGCTGAGCGTGGATGTTCGCTGACACTAAAACTGTATCCAGAAGCCAATCTCATGACATTACTGCTTGCTTCTACTTGTTGATTGTCAACAACATGCTCCGACATCCATTCATTTGATCTTACTTGCCCCATTGCTGGGTCCACGTAACGCCCTGGGAAATCGAACAATTTCAGGTCTAAATCAAGTTCACCAGAGCTGCTCATTTCCTGAGGAATTTTCGGAAACTCGTAGTTATAATCAGTGTAAGTAACGTGGCCGGTTTTCACTCTATTCACGAGTTCAAGGTCTGAGATATGCTCGCGGTCTGCAACACCACCACCATCAGCATGGTAAACAATTGGCCCCAAATAAGACCCGTTCAGTGGCGTGTTCAATAACTCAGCTATTGCGTCATTGCTATCGACAATCACCATCGTGTGGTTAGCTTCTGTATGCTCGAAGTAGTACCACATTCCGTGTTCTGCCAGAATTCGTTGAACAAACTCAAGGTCTGTCTCTCGATATTGGAGCACGTATTCTTTTGAAGGATATACGCCTGACAGCTCTAATCGATAATCAGTTACTGACGCATCATCTAAAACTTCAGAAATGATTGCCGACGCTGATTTCTGTTGAAAAATACGGCAGTCTTGTCTTTGGCTCAAAAACCAAGCTTGTGGAACTAGAGTCAATTGGTAACGAGAGAATCTCCTGCCCGATCCAAGGTAACGCACCTCATTTACCACGCCGTGAAAACATCTCGCAGAACTGACGCCTTGACCGTATAGAGTCAAACTACCTGGTTTACGGATGAGTGCGTCAAATGAGATATCAGGATCAAGTGAAAGTAATGATAGGCTGATTTGAAAAGGCTTGGAAAGCTCTTCGATTACCTGAAAGCTTTCAACACGGAAATCATGCTCAGAGCCTTGCAGTTCAAACTTAAATTCTACGTCATTCACCATATCTTTTACCTGATACTAATAATAGAAATAGGGCCAACAGCAATTGTTGACCCTTTGTTGTTCACGAAAAGCGATTAAGCTTCGCGTGGAGCACGCCAGTCATCGTTACCAGCAGTACCACAGTTTTCGTGAGTGACTTCGATTGCACGGTAAGTCAGCTTAAGTACTTCTTCAGTTACACGATCTGAAGTTGCAGCGTCTTGACAGTGATTCATACGAGTTTGGATATCTACAAGTAGTGCATCAATTAACTTGATTGAGTAGTAGTGCTCTTGCTTACCTTGTACTGAAGTACGGTAGAAACGGATTACACACTCTGGAAGCTTTTCGCCAGACACTAATGCGTTGAATAACAGAGGTGAACAACGGTCTTGTACTTTAGTTACTACTACAGGGCGGTGAACACGTTGACCTGTTGGTTGGCCACTTTGTGGGTCACGTGGAACTGTTAGTACGTGATCAAGTTCTTGAACTAGGAACTCATCAACGTGAGCTTCTTGCCAAGTATTACCTACAGAATCTGCAGAGTAAGTATCTTTAGTAATGTGACCTTGTGTTTCACCATTGATAGACATATATGCTGGAGTTGGCATCGATATTTCCTTTTTAAATTTTATAAGTCATTAATTCACCAAATCGCTTATCACCGCGACTGATTCAACTAATACAAACATCATGCCAACCCTATAAAGGCAACAAATACAGCGACTTAAAGAAAGCTTGGTCATTTACAATTTATATGTAATAACAATTTATTGTATAAAAAAACAAGTTTTCGAACATTTAGTTTAATAAATTGAATTTAAAAAACAAAGACAAAACAACTAGCTTGAACAATTGAAATAAAGTTAAAAAAACTATCAATTAAGTCGAAATACCTAGGTTATATTTTATTTTAAATGAAAATAAATACTTCAATCAGACAAAAAAACAAAGCTGATAATAAAAACAACCAATAAACAATAGTGAATTCATCTCCGAATAAAAAACCAGTTACCAATTTTAGTATAATTAGCACATCCCATATAAATAACTAACAGAATTAAAATGATAAATATAAACCTTTCCTCTTTGATACAGCGTCTGCACCCGATTGTAAAAGTCGCTTTAGAAGATGCTGCTGCATTAGCGGTATCGGAAAAAGCCAATGAAGTGCAAATTGAACACTATCTATTAAGCTTATTAGAAAGGCCAAATAGTGATTTTGACATCTTATTAAGTCATTTCGATTGCTCAGAGACCATATTAAGACAATCTATTCGTTCTACGCTAAATACCAACACCACAGGAAATGGCAGCAAGCCCGTTTTCTCTTCACTTTTAATCGAATGGCTTCAAGAAAGTTGGTTAGTCTCATCTTTAGACCTATCCGAAACTCAGATTCGCTCTGGTGCCCTACTTCTTACGCTAGTGAGTAACCCATTACGCTATGGTCAACATGGCTACGCTTCTATCTTAGAAGGTGTAAACCCTGATACCTTAAAGCGTAACTTTTCTGAACTCACAACAAACTCTCTAGAATCTTTAGCAGCGACATCAGAAAAATCAGATGCACGCGAAGATGGTTCGGCATTAAGTAAATTCACTACCGACTTTACCGGCAAAGCAAGAAAAGGCGAGATTGACCCAGTATTTTGCCGTGATCAAGAAATCAGACAAATAATCGACATCTTGGCGCGACGCAGAAAAAACAACCCAATCGCTGTAGGTGAGCCGGGAGTTGGTAAAACCGCAGTAGTGGAGGGTCTTGCATTAAAGATTACCGAAGGAGATGTGCCAGACTGCCTCAAAGGTGTTGAACTATACGGCCTAGACATGGGCTTACTTCAAGCTGGGGCGAGTGTAAAAGGTGAGTTTGAAAAACGCCTTAACGCAGTACTAGACGAAGTGAAGAATTCACCGACTCCAATCATTTTATTTATAGATGAAGCTCACACGCTAGTTGGGGGAGGCAATCAAGCTGGAGGCAGCGATGCTGCCAACCTACTTAAACCCGCTCTAGCACGTGGTGAAGTAAAAACAATTGCTGCCACCACATGGTCTGAGTACAAGAAATATTTCGAAAAAGATCCAGCTCTGGCACGCCGTTTCCAACTAGTGAAACTTGATGAGCCATCGGCAACTCAAGCCGCATTGATCATCCGAGGCTTAAGACCAGCCTATGAAAAGTCACATAACGTATACGTACGTGACGACGCAATCACTGCCGCAGCAAACTTAGCCGATCGTTACATCACTGGACGTCAACTGCCAGATAAAGCAATCGACGTGTTAGATACGGCTTGTGCTCGCGTCAATATTAGCCTTAATGCAACACCGGCACCTGTTGAAACATTGCATCAAGAAATTGCGGCTGCGAATCGCGAGCTCGAAGCTCTAGAACGTGACCAACTGCAGCAAACTGGTGACAAACACAGTGCTGCTTTAATTCCTGAGCTAAAAGAGAAGATTAAAAAGGCCACCGAAGAACAAGCTACCCTTCAGGTTCAATGGAAAAAAGAACAATCTCTTATTCAAGAGATCATAGAACTGCGTAGCCATCTTTATAGCCTTACGACTCCTTCGACTGAAGAAGACAGCGCTCCTAAAGCTGACAATACGGTTCAAGATGATGACGCACCAACAAGTGATAAACCAAATTTTCATGAATATTCTGAAGAGAAGACTCGCGAAGCTATTCAATCTTGTAATGAACGTTTAGATAACGTGCGCGGTACCAATCCGCTAGTTCACTACGAAGTGGGTCCCGACGAAATTAGTCATGTAATTTCTGATTGGACAGGGATTCCTATGGGTAAGATGCTTCAAGATGAGTCGCAAACTACCTTAAACTTGAAGCAAAACCTAATTCAAAACATTAAAGGTCAAGAGTTTGCCATTGATGCGCTTGCTGAAGGTATTCAAACCGCAAAGGCGGGACTAGGCAACCCAGATGCACCAACAGGCGTTTTCTTATTGGTTGGCCCTAGTGGTGTCGGTAAAACAGAAACCGCTCGCGCTATCGCTGATCAAATGTTTGGTGGCGAACGCTTCATGACAACCATCAATATGTCTGAGTTCCAAGAGAAACACACGGTGTCTCGTCTTATTGGTTCTCCTCCTGGCTATGTTGGTTTTGGTGAAGGCGGCATGCTAACCGAAGCGGTACGTCAGCGCCCTTACTCTGTTGTTCTTCTAGATGAAGTTGAAAAAGCAGACCCTGAAGTACTCAACCTGTTCTACCAAGTCTTCGACAAAGGCACGCTAAATGATGGCGAAGGTCGTACCATCGACTTCAAAAATACACTCATCATCATGACAAGTAACCTTGCGACTCATGAGATTGAGTCTTTAGTTCACCAAGCGAAAGACATTGATGCCAATATCGTCGCTGAAGCTATTCGCCCAACATTGAATCAACACTTCAAGCCTGCCTTACTGGCACGTATGTCCGTGTTGCCATTCCTTCCTCTTTCAGACGCAGCAATGACTGACATTATTCATCATAAACTAAAGAAAGTGTCTGAGCGCCTGCAAAGCCACCACAAACTGGCACTTTGCTATGGTGATAACTTAGTGGAATTCGTATTAGGCAACTGCCGCCTTGCAGAGACGGGAGCTCGAAATATTGATGCCGTTATTAACCGTCAACTATTGCGGCAGCTTTCGACTCAACTACTGGTGAATGACAAAGATGATTCACATACTCAAATTGACGTTTCTGTGGACGAGCAAGGAACTCTAACCTATGCGTTCAGCTAACCATAGTGAGCTTAGTAACGCCCTACTTGCGATCAGCCAATCTCTGGCTGATCGCAGCCAGTTAGCTCAAACTTTGGATGCCGTTCTCACAGCAGCAAGGCAAATGACTTTCGCGAAACATGGCATCATTTACGTGCTTGACCAAACCGGTCAAGCCTTGATTCCAAGTACCGCGCATCACCATGAAAAAGTCATCGCCTCACATCCTTGGGAGCCACTGCAGTTAGACACAGTAAGTGAAGCCGACCCATTCAACTTCGCCGTACGTAACGGCGAAGTTGTCTTGATCAATGAGCTATACACTTACAATGGTTATGACTGCGAAGGCATCTATCAAACCGAGCAAACGTTAGGTCTAAAAAGCAATAACTTACTTGCTTGGCCATTGATTGATGATGAAAGCAAAACTATTGGATTGTTGGTTTTGCTTGATTTAAGCGTTATCGATAACGAAACCGCACTTACCGAGTTTTGCCGAATGGCGGCAAGTAATATTCGCCATGCCATTTGGTTAGAGCAATATGGTCAAGTGATTAAGAGTTTAAGCGCCGATAACCAAGCGTTGGTTCGTGAAAATACTCAACTAAAGAAACGGACAAAGAAAACCTATCAAGGTCCGATCGCTGAAAGTGAAGAGATGGTCAATGTATTGAGCCGACTTGATAAGGTGCTCTCTTTGCCTGTCGACGTCTTACTTAGAGGCGAGACGGGTGCGGGTAAAGAAGTCATTGCAAAATACATTCACGAAAACTCGAATCGTTCTGACCAAGCATTAATCGTTCAGAACTGTGCCGCAATTCCTGAACAACTTCTGGAATCCGAACTTTTCGGGCACAGAAAGGGCTCATTTACCGGTGCAGACAAGGACAAAGTTGGCTTATTTGAAGCAGCAAACGGTGGCACCCTGTTCCTAGATGAAATTGGCGATATGCCAATGCTACTTCAAGCTAAACTGTTACGTGTGCTGCAAGAACGTAAAGTTCGCCCTGTAGGCGCTAGCAGAGAGATTGAAGTGGATGTTAGAGTCATTGCCGCGACGCACTGTAACTTAATGCAGCAGATTAAAGACGGAGGCTTTAGGGCCGATTTATTCTACCGCTTGAACGTATTTCCCATCACCTTACCACCTCTGAGATCCAGACAAGCGGACATTATCCCACTCGCCGAGCACTTTGTGCAGCAAACCACGACGATGTTAGGGTTGCCTCAATCACCAGGATTGAGTGCTAATGTGAGAAACCAACTACTTACTTACACCTACCCCGGTAACGTGCGCGAGCTTAAGAACATCATCGAGCGCTCGGTTCTGCTTTCCGATTTCGAAACCATTACTCAGATTGAGTTTGGTGAACAGATCCCTGAAGAGATAGAACACCATCAAGTTATTACTCCAGTTACATCGGCAGTTCAGCCCACGTTTGAACCTGAACCTCTAGGAGATGACGATGTCGCCGTTGGCCTAAAAGAGGTCGTCAGCCAGTACGAACGCACCGTGATTATCGACTGCTTAAACTCTTGTAATTGGCACACGAAGCGAGCGGCAGAGCAACTGTCGCTGCCGTTAAGTACACTCAATCACAAGATGAAGAAATACGATATTTCTGCGGCGGGTTGAGTTAAAGAGATACCAATTACAGCAGAGTATTTCAGTCATTCCGATAAAAATAAAAAAACCGCCCGAAGGCGGTTTTTTTTATTTTTATATTGGATTATCTAATGACTTTTCTAAAGGCTTAGGAGCTTGAGTGACTGCTGGTTGTTTCTCTATCCAGTGTTTCAGCCATTTTTTCCGTTCCGAGTCTTCGTACTGTTTCCACGTTTCTGACGCTGACTTATCCACACCATTTTTTGTTGGTTCTTTAAAAATAAGCCATGGCATATCACTAAAGAAATTACCAGCAAGAGCTTTATCTGAGCTTAAAGACGGTAATGACACAACGACATCTCTTCCTTTGTCGTAATCATGTGTGCCATCTACATCAACTTGGTTCAAGTGAGTAACAGACAGTTCAAGGTTCGCTTTGCCTCCGATGACTCCTCCAAATGGCCTTAGACCTTTTAGCTGCGCGCCCGTTGGCGCAACATAACCCAAATCAAACTTCATACAATAGACTGTATAGCTTGTGCCTTTTTGTAAATCATTCTCTTTCTCTACGCTAGCCACAGCTTGATCAATAAAGATTTTCATCGCATTGATCTCACTGCGATTCTTTTCTGACGATGATTTCGTCAATTCCCAAGAACCATTATCACAAGAAAACTCACCAACATGGTGCATGTCTGAAAAGTACCTAGGACCCTTGACCAACTTACCTTTATTACCTTCTAGTCCCAGTTGAATAGACATATTCACTGAGCGCCAGTCCATTCGTGTCGATTCGTACGCGTCTTTATTATGAGTATCACCCAATAACAAAACGTACATACTCGCGGGGTCTTCTTGTCCTTTGTTTCCCCATGAAAACCCATCGCGTCGAATATTGTGAGCTGAGTTAATCCATTCCTTACTTTGGAAGAAGTTAAGTCCTGAAGATTGAGTTTCGATAGCGACGACTTGTTGCTTTATCCCTTTGATGACTGGAATAGAGTTCTTCTTACTCTTAGCATTCATTAAGGTAAAGCTCTCGACCATAAGATCTTTCTCACGCAAAAGTAGCGCCTTCTCACCGAGATAAGTATCAAGCAACACTAACTTCGTTTCGGTACTCAACACTCCAACTTTTAACTCATCTGGCAAGTCGTCAAAGTCTTTACCTTGTATGTAATCCGCAGGCAGGTAGAAATTGACATCCCCTTTCTTTTTCCTAATCGATAGGCTGTAACGCATGTTTTGAAAGCCGCCGCCTTTTACATAGCGCTTAAATGAATCGGTTTCAGAAAAATAATCACTTGGGTTCCCAGCTTTTGCACTTCCAGAAGCAGCAAGACTAAATATCGCGTCGGCAAACAGTAGCTTAGACTTGGATGTCATCGGCTTCATTCCATCAATCATCACACTACCGAAACGATAGGATGGACAATGGTCGATTGCAATCAATGTTGACTCTTCATTGACACCTTGTTGTTTATAAAACTTAGCAATTTCACCATTTGGGTCAGTTTCAAAATCAGCGACCTTTTTAGGTAACATCCAATCTCTGAAAGCGGGACCATTTATGTTTTCAAGACCGTCTACTCGGTTATAGCCTACGGTCAATTCCTGAGCGTATTTGTGCGCCTTGGTGAGCACTATCTGAACTTTAACTTTATCGTACGGCCCTATATGACCATTATCTGATTGTTTGATCCAACTATCATAAGGTAGCCAATCGGGCTTATCCGATTCTTGAAAGCGCGCCGATTTAATTAAGATTCGACAGAACCCTATCGCTTCTTTTTTTAGTTCACTATCTTGTGGGTTAAATGCCTGAGTAAAGTTTTCAAACATGCTTTCTTCTGGGTGTTCAAATAGCATCGTTTGAACAGGGAAAACTCGATTAAAAGCCCCTGAAGCTTTATTGTTATCCCCAACTTGATACCAAGAGTAAGCATTCATCCTGCTGTTCTCAGAGATTGGTGCCGGCCAATATTGTGAAGCCGCAGGCATTTTTTCAGCCAACGCGTCATAAAATTGATTTTCACACTGGTTCTTCCAATTGGCAGCCATAGTATTTCCTTTAATCGTATGAACTGACCAATCATCTCCTAGAATGTAACGCTCAATATAGTCTTTTACTTTATAACGCTTCACCAAAGATTCAAATGACACCAATGAATCGGCATGCGCTTTAACACCAAGATCGGCGAGTAGTAAAACCAAACCATTGATTGCCAAAGCTCTAAGCTGGTAGCGCTTTAGCAACTCCTTTCTAGATTCTTCACTCTCGAAGTGAGCGACAAGCTCTTTGTAGGAATTGATTTCCTTCCTTTCTAAAGCAATATTACTTTTACGTAGTTCTTTAAGTAACTCAATATGAATATTGGATAATCGTTCCAATTCACGCTTCACATTATGCTTTTCATTCAGCTCATTCAACAAGGAGTCCAGTAGCGCATGGTCGATCATTTTGACAGCTGAAATGGCAGCTTTTGTTCCTTCTTTAGCTACAATTACCCCGCGAGCAACCGGAGCAACAACCGGCACATAAGAAGCGACATCAACCAAACTATCGAATACCGCCATCCGTAATTCGGCTTCAAGTTTGTCTTCTGTACTCATTGCGATTTCAAGAGCTAAACGTGAACGTTCCATCGCTTGTGAGCCATAACGGCTAGGATGGAAATACACATCGAAAGATTGCATATATATGCGTATGACGACTCGTCGGTTCTGTTTTAAGTTTGGATTATTACGGTCAATTTTTTCGCCTTCAACTGGAAGATAGATAGGTCGGCTTTCCCCAAACGCCTCAATTGAAATTCGGTCTTTAAAAACAGAAGATACCTTTAACAGCAGAGCTTTCGCATTTTCCGCTCTATCTGCCGCCACCTGCATGTTTTTTTCAGCGGTATCGACTTGGCATGCATGCCCTTCGACCTCAACCCTTAAATTTGATTCCGCTTCTAACACCTCCGCAAGTGCGGAACCTAGCTCCATGAACACAGCTTCGTTTTCTTTTAGTTCAGTTTCTTTAGAATTAAATTCGAACTTGATTCCAATCCCTGCACCGCGAGAGTCATTCACCATGTAGGCTGTGATTTGTTCTTTAGACTTCTCGCGCGCCTTTTCTAGAGCCTGATCAATCTTATCCTCTTGAGCTGTGTTTCTGGTTTTCCAAACAGGGATATGTTTTAGGTAATCATCAGCGACCTCACCTGTCGCCTTGTCTGCCGTTTCTACTTTTTTGCCCTGCTTTAATACCGCCTTGGCTTTGTTAACCAGGTCGATGCCACTGGTCACTGTACCAAACGCGTTAACCCCAATCGATGTTCCCCCAGTAAGCCAGGCTTCAGCAACTCGCCCTGCCACCACTTTTCGATTACCCATGGCGGCTTCCATTGCCGTGGAAAATGTATTCGCTCGTAGCTCCGGAGTATTAAGCACTTTTGCATGGAGCCATGGTTTCCACCCAACACTTACCGTTTGAGGAGAATGTAATTCACGCAGGGTATCCAGGGCAGCTTTAGTGCTATAAATACCATAGTAAAGTTCTCCAGCGGCTTTCATCGCCGGTGGCATATCTGTTTTCACGGTATCCCAATAGAGTTTCGAGACATTATTAAACACCGCTTGCCTGCCATCACTATCGAGGGTTTCTTGCAGGCTACCACTCATCAGCCCTGCACCTAATTGTGCAGACACATCTCGGATATTCTTAAGTAGTGTGAGACTTCGAGATGCTGGTGTATTGGCTGCTGCTCCTTGTGCATTACCATGAAGGTAGTGCTTCATGTTGCTGAAATACTGCGGGTATTGATAAATCAAAGATTCTTCTAAGGAAATCATATCGCCACTGACAATGGCGAATTTACCTAATGGCGTGCTAGAAGAAAAAGAGATATGTTCACGTAATTCGTATGTGTAAGCAGTATCTAAACCATCGTCATACTGCTCAATATTGGCGTTCTTAACAAAATCAGGAATCGGTTTATCCATTTGACTTGGTATAAATTCTACCCGAATACTGTAAAGCCCTTCATCAAACGCCGCCGAATCTATATAAAACAATGCGCAAGGGTATTGGTTTTGATCAATATTCTCTGTCTTTTTGGGCAGCACAGCTTGAACTGTATCCCCAACTTTCTCATACTTGCCTTCGTCGGTTCCTTTGCCATTCCCAACTTTAAACTTATACAAACTAACTGAAGCGTTTAAATACCCTTCATCCGAAAAAACGATTGCACAGCTAGAAACAACAGGTAGAACAAAGCCCTTAAGTGGTTGCTTGAGAGCACGAACTTCTTCGTACCACTTGTTGTATGCTGCGTTCTCTTCGCTCAGCTGACCGTTTGTATCTTCTTGATAAGGATCTGCCAATTGATCTGTGCTGATCTCAGTTAGTGTAAGTTGAACTTCGCTGTTATCCAATTGACCACTAAGCTTTGCAATTTCTACAGCCAACTCTTTAGGTGATAGCTCTGCAAGTGAGGCAATAAGTGGCAATGATGGGAAACGAAAATTGAAAGTTTGTTCACCCCCTTTTGGTAAATCTTTGCCTAAGGAATGAATAGGACATTCTGGAGAAAGTACTTCAAACACCCCATTTTTATCCGGCTTCCCATTACCCAGTGAGCATAATTTAAACTCTTGGTTGGTCGCCCAAAGTGCTGGGTTATCGCTATTTGTTAGGTTTAGCATTGGCACTTTTGCTAACGGGCGAACATTAGTTATTTCCTGATTGCCAACTAGGCTAGTTTCTTTATGCCAGGCTGGATAAGTTACTTTGTCTTTCTGTTTTTCCCCTTCTACTCTAGATGCGGGAAAATAAGTGCCAAACAAATAATAATTAGCATGTAATGGAATGACACTACATGATTCAACAGGGTTCATAGTTCATCTCCTGTTACAAAATCACCATTGTTGGCAAAAGCATTATAAAGAGAAGATAGGTCTGCACTGTGACCGCTATTGGTCTGTTTCCATTTTAAATAAGGACCAAAGTGTTTTTCTTCTGTTAGTTTACTAACAACAACTCGAGCTGCTCCTTCATGAATATAATTCGCATCTTTGCCCAAAACTTCAAAATAGCGAAACTTGCCCATTGCTCGTGGAATTATTTCTTCCGATTGGAAGGACTTGTTTTTTACATCTATTAGGTAGCGGTGTGTTCGCGTCTCAGCCCAGACATACCGACCTGTCGGGCTTATAGATTTATTCCTAAAACGTGCAACTGCCACCTCACTCGTTTCATCAGGAACTACGCTATATAGCCATTCATCTTGCGATTCATCATATACTCCAACCCCTAAATCCGAAGCAATTACCCGCTTCCCCTGATAAATCACAGAATACTCGTTAAACTCTGTTTCTACTTGTCGCTTAACACCAGTCGCTAAGGTGTACTTCCAGTCTCTAAATTTATCAACGTAGTAGAGGTAACTGCTGTCTTCCGCCCAAAGGAATTCTGGATAACCGCGAGAGCGACCTAGCTCGATATACTCGCCCGTCTTGAGATCTTTAATGACCTTAAACATCCCTTCTTCGGCGGAATACGCCAGAGCTAAGTAGCGATTGTTTGGAGACATCCGCATTAACCGAACCATACCGCCAAATTCATCTGCGACTAAACGTAAGTCAGTACCATCCGTTTTGACACTCCATACTTTGTCTCCTATCTCATAGAGATCTTTCGAGTCACCTCGTCCATTATCCCAACGGAACACCACTCTAGGTAAATCATAGGAATCTTGGTTGCTAATGTCCTCTCGTGGCCACTCTTTAGCTTTTCGAATGGTATATTTAGGTTTACCCGTTTCTTTATCATAAATAACGTAATTATTTTCGGTAATGTAAACACGACCATCATCCCACTGCTGTGCATTTTTTAACGCAACAGGATCATTTTCAACGGTCTGAGGCTTCACCGCTTGTTGCTGCTCAGGTACTGTTGGTTCTACTGATTCGTTGTTGCATCCTGACAATACCAACAACGCAATAAGGCTTAAGCTATGACGTAGTTTCATTCGTTATTCTCTTTATAATTAGGAGTATTTGCATTTAGGTTAAGCAAATAGATAACATTCTTGATGTAATGGCATTGGCCGCTATTCGCTCGACTTATAAGCCAATAAGTCGGCAATGGGTGTCTGGTGAATTATAACGGTTTGGTTATCACGATTTTGCCTGCTGTTACCCAAATAGCCACGCACTAGATCGACCTTTTCAACTTCAACTGGCCAGCCAGAGAAGCTAATTAACCTAGCCCCTTTGTCTGTTTTTGCACACTGACGAAGCGATACACGTTGTGACCAATCACCATCACACTGCTTGAGCTCAAAATAATCGTCTGACTCATCCAAAGTTGCATAACCGGGATATTCAAAAACAAGCTCTACAGGCTTGTTCAAATAAACAGCAGCCACATTTTGGTTTAGTTGACTTTGAAGGACCGCGTATTCACTCTGCTTATCACTTGCAGCGTTTGGCAAAACAGACAGCAATCGAGTGATCCCATCACCAGTTTTAAAGCTCTGTTCACTACTGTATGTCTCAAGATCGACCAATTTTGTCGCTTGAACTTCCGGAGCCGACGCTAGCTCAGATAACTGACTGTGACTTAACTGATTCGAACTGTAAAACATATACACATCTTGAGGTTCACCTTGAACTTTGTACGGCACCCAGATATGAGGCAATGAGTAACCTTTTGCTTCCCTTCCTCCAGTGGTACCGTCGACTGGACTAACAAAAGTTTCAACTTTCATTGATATTGGAGGATCATACTCAGTCAAAACTATTTCAATTTCTTCCTCAACTAGATTGAATATGCGCGCCTCACCTGAACCGTTCAACATACCTTCACTTACGACCTCACCGTTTTGCAACACCTTAAAGGGTTCATAAGTATGTATAGCGCCTGTCTCAGAGTCCTCTATATGTATATCGGCATGCCTTCTTGGCCTAGAGTCGGTGGAAGTAACATTAATATCGATATCTGAAAAATAACCATTTCTTTCAATGACTAATTCACGCCATATTTCATTGTTCCAAATAACATATACAAATCCAGAGCCGAAAATTTCGGACGCCTCATCAGAATGATCACCAGTAGGGAAATGAAGTGGAACAATAGGCACTAATATATTATCCCATTCGTCCATCTGACTTTCTTTATCTACGGGTTGTAGATCTTCAGCCAATTTCAATAAAATCGGTTGTGGTCGGTCTTTACAAGGGATTTTAATATAAAGCGTTTTGCCCTCAGCCTCGAGATCTTTAAACGTCGCTAGGCTGCGGTGTTTGTTGGCGAGATCGGGTTTTGCTACCGTAACCTTTCCTTGCTGTTCATCGGTTTTACTTAGCGCTAAACATGCCGCATTGCTAGACCACTGGCCCGCAAACTCGACCACAATTTTGTGTTCTGGGGAGGGTTCAACTGGCGAGAAGCTATAGTGACGTGCCAAAGGTACATCATCGACAACTTGCTGGTAGTTGGCTTTGTGAGCGCGCTCTGAACTGCAATTACTCACCCTATCAACATGTATCTTCAGTTTAGGAAAGCTTGCCAGCTGTTTACTGGTTAATGGACTACGTCGCACATTGAAAGAAAGGCAAACCCAGTTCGCTTTTACGAGTTCAACTCGAATCGCGTTGAGCAGGCTGTGGACATTTTTTTTAGCCGACGCAGTAATCTGCTGAACCAGAGTGCTTGGTAACTGAGTCAAGATGTCTTTAGGGGTGCGCACACGCGAAAATAGCCCTACACACTCATCTGGTGTTAAGACATATTGAAGGTCGTTCGTACTGAGGGACGAACTAGATATAAATTTGCAAACTAAGTGCATTTGGATTCTCCACAACCTACAGGTATCAATAGTTGCGGTGATAGCTAAGCTGATAAGGCTTAAAAAACGATTTGGTTGAAGAAATTCTACGCGGAATAATTATAAATTTCAACAAATTAGAAATGGTAACACCACCTGCTAAAACGCTAGCAAAACAGTCAATTAAACAGGATAAATAGTCAATTTGACTAGCAAGCTAACGGAGCAGATAATTACGCATCAACATCATGTAACATTCGTTGTAACACGTTAAAGTCAATGCCAACAAAACCGGAAATACGTATCTAGTGGCGACATACCTTCGAGTTAGCAAGCTTGTATAAGCATTATGTATCGATAGTAAAAGAGTAAAAAAAAGTGGGAATAAATTCCCACACAAACACAGCTAATAGACAACATGTTTAAATAAACAAACTAGCTAAAAATAGGGGTTAAAATAATTACCCAAAGCAGAACACCACACTAATTACAAAGTGTGATGTGGCTACTATATAGAGTCCCCATCTATTATCAAGATGGTACTTTTATGGGGCTCACATCAAAAAACACTATGCAAAATATCGATAAAATCAGTATTTTGATCACATCACTAGTTATAATAATTATCTTAGTTAAATTTCACCTAAATAATGAATTAATTTGAAAGAAAATATTTCAATAAAAATGGACATTAATTGAAAATAACATTCACACTGAACATTATATCGATATTTGTGGAGAAATTAGAGGCAATAGGGATACAGTACGCTTAAATATCTATAGCCTGAGATATGTGTATAAAAAAGGTCTGCTCAACGGGCAGACCTTTTTCTTATTTCTTGCATAACGATTGGCGCTATGCTGCGAATTTTTTATTACTATCTAACTCAAAAGTTTGATGAAATAGGTTTGGTTTAATAACCGCCGTGGATCTCACGTCACTATTCAGAGTAAAAACCGATTCAATCACAGCCTCTTCAGCTCTTATTGCTTGAACCGTTGGGTTAAACGTCGCGCTCGTTAACGTCGGCATGGCTTGCGCGAGCGTAAAGCTTGCGCTTTCGGTGACTTGCACGCCTGAAGCATTAGTGCCCGTCACAATGACGGTGTAGCTGCCGTTCGGTTGATCGCTGATGTCAACGGGACTGCTGCTCCAAGCCCCACCGTTGGCGACTGTCGCAGAGCCACTTTTCAACACCGCATCATTGCCCTGCGCTTTCACTTCTAGGCTAAGTCCTTGGCCATCAAAACGCGTCGATGTGCCTGAAAATACCAAGCTAGTGGCGTTACTGCCGTCCACGCTGCCCACAGGGGTGATGTCCAAGGTTGGCGTAATAGGTAGAGAATGTGTGCTGTCTTGCGCCCCCACATTACCCGATAAGTCTTGGTAATCTTTCACCACCAAATCAACATTCAAATCAGACGACGCAGGGACCGACACGCTCCCTGTCCACACGCTAGCATCCGCACTCTTCGTCAGCGAGATGAGCGTGCCTCCTAATTCTGCACTGGCCGCTTGCAACGCTTTATCGAACTTAAGGCTGACCGATACGCTTTGACCTATCGCTTGATGCGTTGGGTTAAACGTCGCGCTCATTAACGTCGGCATGGCTTGCGCCAGCGTAAAGCTTGCGCTTTCGGTGACTTGCACGCCTGAAGCGTTGGTGCCCGTCACAATGACGGTGTAAGTGCCGTTCGGTTGATCGCTGATGTCAACGGTACTGCTACTCCAAGCCCCACCGTTGGCGACTGTCGCAGAGCCACTTTTCAACACCACATCATTGCCCTGCGCTTTCACTTCCAGGCTAAGCCCTTGGCCATCAAAACGCGTCGATGTACCTGAAAACACCAAGTTCGTGGCGTTACTGCCGTCCACGTTGCTCACTGGCGTGATAACCAACGTGGGCGTGATAGGCAGTGAATGTGTACGGTCTTGCGTGCCCACATTACCCACGAGATCTTTGTACTGGTCTACAATCAGAGCCACAGTTAATTCATTGGTATCAGGCACCTGAACGTTACCCTGCCAAACTTTATTATCAGCCGTGGCAGTTAGTGAGTTGATTTGATTACCACCAAGCATGGCCGTTACTTCTTGTAATTTTTTATCAAACTCAAGGGTTACTTTTACATCTTTGCCTGTTTCCTGGTGCATTGGCGCAAATTTCACGCTAGACAGGGTTGGTAACACACCCTCAACCCCCAAAACCAAACTATCCCCTGTGCCGGGGATAGTATTTACGCTTTGATAGCTATCATCATCTACCCGTATCGTGATGGTTTTGTTCTGTTTTATTGGAGTTATGTAGTCAACAGTCCAAGTTATATTGTCTGTCGTTCTCCAAGAAGCCTGCTTCAAAATCCCGGTATCGTTGCCATCACTGGCGTTCACTTTCAAATCCAAAAATTCAAAGTTGTTGACCTCCTCGGTAAAGGTAAACAATAGCGGAATTTCAACGCCACCAGCTAATGGCATTGACGCGGTTGTCGATATCGCGAGTGCTGGAATGCTTGCGGCTTCTACTTTCTGAGCTATTAATTTATCAACTTTATGACCAACTAAATCTACTGCTGTTACTTTTAGCGAGTAGTTGCCCGGTGATAACAGGTAACGTATCAAGTATGGGTCACCGTCATTGGCGGGTTTTACTATCGACTGAGGATTAACAAGGATACCCGTCCCATTATCTGCAGTCGAAGCCACACTACTTATGTTCTTATCTGAAAGGTATGCTCTAACATTCACATAATATTGACCGTTCACAGGAGTCATCGAATCCTGACTACCAGTTATACTTGTGATAACTGGCGCTTGGTAATCAACAATCGATTCAACCCCTTGAGCATTGTAACTTCGATTGAACATGTCAAAATCAGTGATGGTCCGCCCTATAAAGTCAGTCACCGTTACTTTGTACTTATACGGTAATTGGTCATCAACGCCAAAAGTCATAGTGTCTGAGCCTTTAGCAGACACGATTTTTCCAGTAAAGCTAATCGTGCTACCTGAATTAGGAATCAAATCGATAGAATAGTGCGAAGCCTTTACGTTCGCCCCCTCATTAGACGTAATGTTGAATACCTGGCTGTTGTTGGTAAAAACAAGCTTGCCTCCTTGCAAGCTTGATATTCCATCAAAAGCCACTCCAATGGTTGGGGTACTTATATCTATATCGATTGTCTTGTTTTGAGCCCAACCAACATTATCCGTTGCTTCGACATTGACTCGAATTGAGCTTACTCCTTGTAAGTCAGTTTTTGGAAGCTCAAAATAGAGGTGTGAGCTGTCGCCAACGTCATCTTTATCGAAAACATGCTTAGGATTAATCACTGTATACTTAACGCTTGCCAAACCACTGCCATCATCCCAAGCAGAAAATTGAAATCTAATCAGGTTCGCATTATCCTGAGATTGGCTAAGAGTTACAGAGCCGTCAATATTTGGCTTACTATTATCTACCATTACCCTGACTTCATCACTTTTTGACTCACCCCATACATCAATGACTTGAATTCGTGGCTTGATGCTCTGCCCATCAAGCTTATCATCTAATGGAGCGATAAATGTGGAGCAAAAATAACCATTGGCACACGTTGTAAAAGGATAAAATTTTTCCGGGTGATCATTTAAATTGTACGCCGCACCATCCAGGTTAGCTACGACATTTTCAAGATCAGAATTTTTCCTAACCTTGACCTTAAAGTTCATTTCAAGCGTCTCACCTCGAATAATAGAATCTGCAGTAGGACTGCTAATTATGATATCCAAATCACCTTGAGCTGGAAGCAATAATTCTAAAGCATGGTCCGAACCTAAATTTCCAGCAGAGTCAGATAAATTCTTAATAGTGTATAAATGTCGTAACGCCCCCGGAGGAAGAATGTCAGCATACAGCTCTGTATACGTGCACGTCGTTACGTCTGACACTGTACTACAGCTCTTTGGTTCAAAAGGTATATTTAAACGATTTCTCACCAATATAGGCTTTTTACCATCACTGATATTTACACCTGAAAGGTTGTCTTTAAAGCTCAAAGTCAAACTCAGCATTTTCTGACCTTTAGCGTTTAGGCCAACATCATTACCTGTAAATTGATATGTGTTTTGTTCAACCAAAGGCGCTTCGATATCCATCATATTAAAGCTGAATTTACTTACGGTTTCAGTGCCATTTGTTCCGACTGTTTTTGCTATCAAAACAACAGGAGAAACCGACATATTCACATTCGTTTTGACACCACATTTATAGCTCTCTTGTGGGTTAGTAATAACTCCTGAATAAGCATTGTTTGAGCCATCATTAGGCACCCCGTCAGAGGTGTAATTTTCTCTAACCCAACATTCTAGTTTTTTTGCTTTCACATCCCCTACAGGGCCAAATTCAACATTTAAGGTATCCCCCGCAATATGACTTTGAAAATCATTTGGCTTGGCGATTGAAAGCACTACACCCTGACGTTGCACATTGATACTTTCTGACCTTTCAGTGACGGGCCTTTCTTGGCCTGAATTATAACGAACGTTGTTATAAACTTTGAATCTCAGCTCATAACTCCCGTCATTTGATAACTCAGCGGATGTTAATCTAGCTTGCCAGAGTCCGCCTTTCTGAGAAAATGAAATTTTGTTGGATTGCTCACCATATTGGTAAGTACCCTCCACCAACGGTATCCCGCTTTGATCTTCAGCATCAATAGTGATAATGACTGGATCATTACGAGTAATTTGGTTTCCTCCACTAGAGGAAATTGGTGTCCCATCTTCATATTTAAAGGTTACCGAATGAATCGTTGGTTCAGAATTTTGAACTTTAACCGCATAATCGACGCTTGTCGTATTCCCCCTAACATCCGAGCCAGCTAATCTCATTGTGCGAACGGCGCTATCGCCATCATTTTGGCCACCTAAAGGAACCTTCATATCTTCACCGACCGAGGTACTTGCATCAGAGGCGTTCTCTTTAAAGGTCCAATACTCTAATGTTGCTTGATTAACACCGTCAGTTGAAGCTGTTCCTCTACCATTTAAATCTTGTGCAGATAGATTGAATATATAGCCCCCCACATAATAGCTGTCAGGATCAAATGCATTAAGTTTTAGCGATGGCCCTTCACGATCCAACAAAATAGCTTTCATTTCCGTTTCAGATTCGAACCCATATTCGTCTACAGCTTTAAGATACAAATTCGCCTTGTTATCGTCGCCAATAACAATGTTCCTACTTAGATTTTCTGCAATTTCAATGTCAAACGGTTGCGTTGGATTTTTAGGGACAATTGAACGTATAGCGGCACCTTGACCTTGCTGCCAGAGCTCAACCTTAGATACGTCGGAATCATCAGATATAGAGTTGAGCTTCACAGTAAAGTGGGAACCAACAACATAACTTTCACCAGAGTTGTTATCTGCCACCCATGGTTCAGCTAATTCGATTACAGGCCCCTTGTTGTCAACTTGAAACTCGAATTCACCGCTATTTGTGCCCGATGGATAAGAGCTGTCTGTTGCGGTTACGTAGAATACGTTTTTCTCATTATATTTGAATGCATCTGCCACCATTCTAACTTCTACGTTAGGTTGTATACCTAGTAAATATGGTTCTGCACTTGCCGCTGGTTCTGTTTCGTAGTGTTTTAAAGTGAAGCGTCTTCCAGACTCTCGCTTCATGTCCACTTCAACCAAACTACCAGGGCTTAAGCTCCATGTTATATCTGGAACCCAACTTGAATTTCCGCCTAAATAATTAGTAATTTTAGCCCCATTAACAACCGGACCTTTTGAATCTAGCAAAACGTTAAATTTAGGTGCATTGGGTGTCTGCCGATTAACTTTATTCGACAAATTGTCTTCAGCGTTAACATATACCGCCCAGTTTCCATCTTCGGGACTAATAATTTTGCCTTCAGTACTACACTTATTCCCAGAGCACAGCTTTACCTTAAAATCATTCTCTGTATTACTTGAAAAGTGTGAATTAGCCTCATAATCATGCGTCACACCCGTTACCGAGTTATAGAACGTAAGGCCACGCATATTCAGCTTATCACCAACAATATCGTCAATTTTGAAAGTTAGTTCTTGGACATAATTGGTGTTTAAATAAACACTCTCGTCGATTGGTTGGCCGTTCCCATCGCTAGGAGAAATATACGTTGCAAAGGGAAACTCGTTATCAATGTACAATCTTACTGTGTGAGGAGCGTGCCCATTGTAGCCATAGCTATTTTGATGTTCATCCATAGCACTCGTTATAAGTGCAAATTCAACCATACCTTTAAGATCTGAAGACTCCGTATTAAGGGTAAATAAATACTCTTTTTTATAGTTATCACCACTACCTGACTCTTGAATATTCACATCAATTGGGATTCCCGCATTGGGCTTGTTTTTTTCATACCACATAGTAGAAAAAGAGGGCTGGCTCCCCGCTTTTACAACAATGCCAGACGGATCTTCCAAGACAACTCGAGAATCAACGACACCGGCCACGTAGTGCTTGTTTCCGATCCATGTTTCTCGACCATTTTCGATATTCAGGGATGGCTTAGGCGGTGATTTATCAATACTTTCACCCTCGCCCTCAATAACTGATTTGTTATTTAAATCAGGGTTAGCCATTGATATATGATCGGCGTACCTTTGAGCGAAGTTAGCTTCAACACCATATTTAACAGTCATAATGTCATAATATGACTGTGCCAAATCATGCCGATAAGAATCTGAACTAAATTCATAAGAGTCTAGAACTAGTTTTTTGCCACCACTACCAATACCATTTGCTAGACCATCATATTGCAAATCATCGTAAATGGCGGAAGCAAAATCAACAGAGCTACTCAAGAGCATATTATGCTTTTGAGTCAGATCGTAAATAGCTTCCACTAAAAATCTGTGAATATAATTATTGGACAGTTTTTCTGGAATTGAGCTTTTCAGCATCTCATTCGTTGCATATGATACGAGAGTCGGATCAAACCCAAAAAAAGAGTTACTACCATTAGCTAGAGCGTTTTGGACATCGCCTAAAATTTGAGAAGCAACCTCAGGCGTTTTATTTCCAGCCTCAACTTGATTCCATTGAGAGTCAAACAACCCGGTTTGGTATGCCGATAGTTCAGTAATATAAAGTGTCTTGGAGCCATTAAGTTTAAAGTAAGCACCTAAGTTTGTGCTATTTAAGTCAACTTTCTCTGACTGTGAGTCTGGATTTTTCTGCCATTTATAGTAATAGGGCTGTGTATTACCATCAACACCGATTAAACGAACCCGCATAAAATCGTAGTTCACGACATCAGTTGTTGTATCACATCCTGCAACATCAAGAGCTTTGGTTACTCCATTGCTTTCTATGTGTTGAATCGTGGTGCATCTACCTAACGAGGTAAATTCACCCTTGGGATTTAATCCCTCTAACAAAACATTAGCGCCAATAAAAGGAGTAACGATCGTCATCGTTGGTAAATCAAAACTGCTTCGAAAATACACATCTTGTTCGGCACTTTCATTTTCAGATTCATCAATAGTTTGAATAACTAACTTTTGGCTGGCATTTTCCGACGTTGAATCAAAATTATCGCCCAATATTTCTTTGACGAAGGGAACATAGTAGACCACTTCATTTACATGACCGTCTTCATCCGAAATACTCTCATGTGGAATGTTAGCGCTAGAAGCTACGGTATCTGTCACCTTTTGAAGCACGTAATTATTGTCATTATTTTGGCTAACGTAATATTTTACAACTAACTTAAGTTTTTCGGCACTAGCACCTAACCCTATATCTCCATTACCGTCAGATACCCTTACGCGAATATATGGAATTTTATTTTCTTTTAAAATATTTACATTGAAGTTGCTAAAATCAACACTGGGAATTGAATTTAGAATCCCTTTACTAGCGTAAAGGTAATCGATCTTCAGATAATCACGACTCGAGTTAACCGACTCGGACGTATAAGTATC
Organism: Vibrio sp. FF266; assembly: GCF_041439695.1. Lineage (NCBI taxonomy): Bacteria > Pseudomonadati > Pseudomonadota > Gammaproteobacteria > Vibrionales > Vibrionaceae > Vibrio > Vibrio sp. FF266. Next base: position 140,130 of record NZ_JBGOOO010000003.1, on the reverse strand, counting down.
TTGCGTATAGATATCTTCTTTTGTTATTCGCTCACCATCGACACCAACATTCACGTAATTCATTGGGGCATTCTCAGGATAACTAATCACTTGTGCCGGTACTTGGTCATCACGAGCAACTTCGTGAAGTTTCTTACCAATATTACCTTTGCTATCACTCGCTTTAATTTCAAATGTTGTTCGTGTTACGAATTCACTTGTTGAATATTCTTTACTAAATTCACAGGTATATCCTCCACAAGCAACGACTTCATCCAAGCCACCTTTAAATGAAACAGTAACCGATTCAACCTGTTGCGAGCCTTCCTTTACAATGCCTTTAAGTACATATTCTTTGGTATTATTATTTATTGAACTGCTTGAAGTGACTTCTATTACCGGCGCATAATTGTCCCATTTGAAGTCGACGTAATGACCAGAATTACGCGTTTTAACTAGCTCATTACCCAATACATCAGTGGTATAAAAAACCAAACGTGCGGCGGTGACATTTGAAATATCAGTTTTAGGATCGATTTCCACATTGTCGATGGCTTTGGTATCTACCCTTACTTTTACGCTTGTTTCACGAAGACCCCCTTGAAAATCGTTGAACTCTATAAAACAAAAGTCACTACCCGAAGTTGTCTTATCATCACATTTATTTCCATAAGACCACTCTCCATTTAATTGGTATTCTAGATACGCGGAGACACCTTGAACGCCAATTTCATCGTTTATCTTTATATCCAGTCTATCAACCCCAGCCAACACACCGCTGTCTGTTCGTGACACTGTAGGAGCTTGGGTATCAATTGCAGTTTCATCACGAGGAGGTAAAACACCCTCGGTTCCTGTGCTAGTACCAAGCTCGTTAACTTTATTACTAAACTCAACATACTCGCCTGCATCCGTGCCTGAAACATTTAAGTTGAGATCATTGACGACAATCAGAACATGCTGAGCTAAATCGTTAGTGTAAATATCACTAGAAACTTTTTGCTGACCAAAGGTTAAAGGGGTTACGCCTCCTGACACTGCACTTATTTCCTGCCCATCTAGAAGACCATCAGCAATCACATCTCGATACTGAATATCCGCTAAATGAATCGAAGTGTAAATATCACTTTGAGTTTCACCGTATTTTTGGATTAGGTCGTTCGCAAATGAAGAATAAGCTGTTAACAAGGCGCCATATTTATGTCCTGATGTAGCAAAGCTACTTTGACCGCCTTTAGTTATGTCAATTGGTTTGGTTTCGTTAACATTGAAACCATACATATCATTTATGCTATTAATTGATTCAGATATAGCATCAGAATCAGATGAGCCCTTGCCAATCTTATATTTAGTTAAGCCCGATACGATGTTCGTCAAAGGGGTTATCATTAAGCTCTGGTCACCACCTTCCTTGTAGTTAACCATGGCCTCTAAACGGAGTGTTTTTCCGTTACTAGAAGACACCGTATTTTTTGTTAGAGGGTCAGTATAACTGCCTTCTTTCGCTACGATGAAAAGTGGCATCGATGAAGATTCAAATTCAACCTTATAGTCACCAAAGGCATCGGAAGTTGTACTTGCCAGCTTCCTACCCAAGTTTCCATCCTTGTATTCGAACACCTCTATCTTTGCACCACTTACAGGGGCATCATAAACGTTACCCGAGATGCTTCCTGTATTCCTTGCTGGCGGGATATTATCACCACCACCTTCCCCACCACCACATGCGCTTAAGAAAAGCGATGTAACAATAAGACCTAATGTTGATTTGTGCGTATATTTAGTGAACATAGTATTCTGGCAGAGTATATTTTGTCGCGATTATATTATCGTCTGTAATTTTCTCAACATGACAGAATAACTACTTATAAAGTACAATTTGGCTAAATAAAAAGGTGAAAGGTTTGTTTTTCTATCGTTGAAAAAAACACCCTACACCTTTAACCAGTCGTTACGAAGGAATTAACTAAAACAACATGATAAAAAAATGAATAAATATTATGATCTAATCCCAACTTTGACCCATTAACTGAATTTGATTGATAGATTATGTACTTTAAAAGAGAGCACCATTTAAGTCTAAATGCCTTAAAATCCGGCTATCTGATGATTTTTATCATCATCCCTCTCGCGATATTTATAGTTGTAAGCCATTCAAATATTAATAAAAAACAAATTCCTAACGTAACTAGTTCCGAAAACCGTCCGACCATAACACCTGCTCCTACATCTGAAATGGTTTCAGGTGTAGTTAAATATACTTTTATCAGTTCTGTACTGTCTTCTGGTTTGACGAATAACGAATTAAAATCACTATTGAGTTTATTAGGAGACAATTTTGACATTATCAAATCAGTTAATAACGGTGATAAATTCTCAATAAAAACCCGAAACAACGGAACCAACCACGAATATGTCAGTGCTTTTTACTATTCAGGTAGTGATATAGAATTTTTCGCAATGAGAGGGGCTGATGATAATATCTACAATGAAAATGGCTATAAATTAAACAATGACTATGTATTTCCTCTTCCTCTGCATTTTCGAGTGAGTTCACCGTTCGATTTAAACAGAAAACACCCAATAACCAACCGTATTTCACCACATTTCGGAACAGATTACGCGACCCCTATTGGTACAAAAATTCGTTCACTGTCAGATGGCGTTGTTTTGAAGTCTCGCTATAACCGTTTTGCCGGAAATTACCTAACCATAAAGCATACTGATGGAAACTACGCACGCTACCTGCACCTCTCAGAAAGACATGTTTTGACTGGAGATTTTATAACAAAAGGTCAGATAATCGGTTTGACTGGTAATTCAGGTAGAACAACTGGACCTCACTTACACTTAGAGCTGTCGGTTGCAGGAGTCCCAGTAAACTTTGAACAATATATAAAATCAGAGAAAGGCCATAGCAACCAATTCATATACATGGCTCAAACAGAACATCAACAACTAAAAAGAAAACTTGTTCAATTTATCCAATCAAATCAACCCTCAACATAGGTTTCATCCTGTTATAGCACTTGGTTTCCTTGTTTAGTCGAATCGACCTGATACGATTTAACATTCTAAAAAGACAACCGATTGTTTAAGTTTGGCATTTTCAATTGCGAATTTTTTTCTCTGTCGCTGATTTTCGCATCTTTTTGACGGCATTACGTCATCCATAGGTTTTATGGTTCATATAACGATAACTGTCGTGTAGCAGCGACACCGACTTTATCTGCTAACTTAAGCGCTTCGTCTTTGAATTCAGGAGCATGTTTGATTCGTCTTTTCTTGTCGTAATTGCTGACCTCGTTAGTCATTGTGCTCACTTAACTAGTGCCCCAAACTGCTGGTGCGGACATTGTCTTCTCAAACAAAAACGCCGACGTAATTGTCGGCGCTTAGCTTAAGGTATTAATAGGTTAGAGGTAGTCAGCTACCTCGCCATGGTACTCAAAAACTCGGCTTCAAACTCTTCATCGGCTTTTCGGGTTAGGCACTCCACCAGCCAGTCGATGCTTTGATGGTCGAGCTTACTGTTCACCACAAAGGCTTGCTTTACGCCAGATTGACCCAGCTTGGCAGAACCATAGTTCTTGAATGATTTATTGCCGTGGTAATGGAGTGATTTAATCGCCTCTGCATTCGGTTCTGGTAAGGCATCGAGTGTGTTGGCAAGTTGAATCACCAACTCCATTGGGTTCTTAGATGATGAGATGCGATACAGAAAACCGCCCTCCACTCTTTGGCGTACCCAATAATCAAAGCCACTGCAATCCATCACCTTGTCGCTGACCAGTGCCGCTTCACTGCGATAACCACATGGCTCTACCACAACAGGTGTGTGTTTGAATTCTGGCTGACCAGAGGCTGCATCGGTATGCGGCAAGATCAAGTCACACGGCTTGCTGTCTTTGGCGGTCGGTGCGTTCCAGTGGATAGGCATGAAAACTTGTTCACGGCGCATCTCTTTGGTCACCACTAAGCGGGCTTGGCACTCCCCTTGTGCGCTGCGCACTTTCACCACTGGGTTAATAGTGGCGTGGTTGAAGGCATCTAGCCCAAATTCATCTAAGCCGAACTCTTCTAAACCAAGTGCTGCAACCGTATCTGGATGCATGGCGACAAAGGGTTCTGGTGTGTGTTCACCTAAACCTGCAGCCAAGCCCGTTCGGCTCATGGTGTGCCATTGGTCTCGGATTCGACCTGTGTTCATGATAAGGGGAAATTCAAGGCTGGTGTCGGCAATCGGTTTGTCGTGTTCAACTGCAATAAACTGCGCTTTGCCTGATTCAGTAAAGAACTCGCCAGTGGTGAACATACGCTGCTCTATGATCTCTGGTTGATACTCTAGCACTGGCCATTGTTGTGGTGTGAGTGCGCCATAACCCTTCTCATCCAGTTGCGTGAGTCCAATTAAACATAAGTCACGCGCTTTACCTGTTTCATTGCCGAGCGCTGTCATCTCGCAATACTCTTTGAAGATCTCACCTTCGTGGCGGAACTCGAATTGCTCTTTGAATCCCATTTTTTGTGCGACTTCTTTTAGAATCCACCAATCGGGTTTGGCTTCCCCTGGGCTTGGTAACACGCGGCGTTGGCGTGAGATTCGGCGTTCAGAGTTGGTCACGGTGCCCGACTTCTCGCTCCACCCTTGTGCTGGCAGCACCACATCGGCCAAGCGAGTGGTTTCAGTATCGGCAATACAGTCAGATACCACCACAAATGGGCACTTCTCTAATGCCGCTTTGATTTTCTCACTGTCAGGCAAACTCACGACTGGGTTGGTCGCCATGATCCACACGGCTTTGATTTTTCCTTCATTCATGGCATCAAACAGGTCAATTGCTTTTAAACCCGCATGTGTGGCTAAGCTGTCGGTTTGCCAGAATTCGCTGACGGTTTGGTGTGATTGCGGGTCACCAAATTCAAAGTGCGCGGCTAAGGTATTGGCTAAGCCGCCTACTTCACGCCCGCCCATCGCGTTTGGCTGGCCCGTTACAGAGAATGGCCCCATGCCCGGCTTGCCGATTTTCCCGGTCGCTAAATGACAGTTAATAATGGCATTCACCTTGTCACACCCTTGTGTCGATTGGTTTACGCCTTGGGAATAGATGGTGAGCACTTTCTCGTTCGAAGCAAATAACTTGTAGAACTGTTCGAGTTGCTGTTCAGTAAGCCCTGTTAGCTCAGGAACGCTTTTGTCGCACTTACTTGATTCGGTATAACGATAACGAGTCGCAGCTCGAATGGCTTCAGTAAAGCCTTGGGTGTGATTTTCTATGTAGTCTGAATCTAGCTTGTCGTTATCGTCGAGATAGCCCAATAAACCATTGAACAACGCCACGTCTGAGCCGGATTCCAATGCCAAGTGAATGTCTGCGATTTCACAGGTGTCGGTATAACGCGGGTCGATGACAATGACTTTCAATGCAGGGTTGGCTTGTTTCGCGGCTCTTAACCTTTGGAAAAGTACCGGGTGACACCATGCTAGGTTGGAGCCTGTAATCACAACCAGCTCGGCTTGCTCAAGATCTTCATAACAAACCGGTACTGTGTCTGCGCCAAATGCTCGCTTATGCCCGACCACGGTTGAAGCCATACACAGCCTAGAATTACTGTCGATGTTGCCGCTACCGATGAAGCCTTTCATCAGTTTATTGGCAACGTAATAGTCTTCGGTAAGCAGCTGACCAGACACATAGAACGCAACCGAATCGGCCCCAAATTCTTCGATGGTTTGATTGAATTTGTCTGCGACCAACTGAGTGGCACTGTTCCAGTCCAGCTCTTGTTTTTGCTCATTCTGAATATGAGCAGGCTGTGTTAGGCGTCCTAAAGGCGTGACGGTGTCGCCGAGCGCAATCCCTTTAGTGCATAGCTTTCCATAGTTTGATGGATGATCTTTATCACCACGCACTTCTAGTTTTCCTAACGATGTCGGTCTCGCTTCTATTCCACACCCTACACCACAATAAGCACAGGTTGATTTTATCCAGCCGCTGTTTGAATCGGTCATCCGTTTCTCGCTCAATTATCCATAATTGTAATAACTGAAACCAAGCAAATAGCACGCCACTTAACACCAGCCGACCAAATTGAAATATTACTATTTAAAAACAACAACTTAATGAAATTTAAAATATCAACGCTGAACAAAATCGAACTTAGCCAAGATAGAAACTTAATTTTTGCACCATCTTGCATAAAGTTGCACCACAAATGCTCATTTATATAAATCTAACAAAAATCTTACATACTACTTTAGGGGTAATTACGTGCCACCTGTAATTTTTAAATTACTGAAATATATAGATTAAATTTTATTTGAATGAACAACTCGCAATCTGGCACCCTCCTTGCTCCACTAAAAACCAAGACTTAGAAAAAACATTTTTGTTTTTCTTGATGATTATGAATTGAGTGGAATCTCAACCCGGTATTCATCTGCTAACGACTAGAAATTAGATGCTAGTGATGGTGACGCCGAGAATAAGGAATGGATTATGAGCAAGAAGAAAATCGTCGTTGTTGGTAACGGCATGGTTGGACACAAATTTATCGACAACATCCTGCAATCAGACAGTGATGAGTTTGATGTAATTACTTTTAGTGAAGAGCCAAGGCTGGCATACGACCGAGTTCAGTTGACGGCTTACTTCAAGCGCGGAAATGCTGATGATTTGGCATTAACCAGCGAAGAGTATTACCAAAGCAATGGCGTCAATTACCTTCTCAACGCGAGAGTCGCTCAACTGGACACTGAAAATAAGTGCGTTGTGACTGAGTCGGGACATACCGAGAGTTATGACACCTTGATTCTGGCGACCGGTTCATTCCCTTTTGTTCCTCCTATTCCCGGTAACGACCAAGAACACTGCCACGTTTATCGCACTATCGAAGATCTAGACGCCATTGAACTATCTAGCAAAGGCAGTAAATCTGGCGTGGTTATTGGTGGTGGTCTGCTTGGCTTAGAAGCGGCAAACGCAGTCAAAAACCTTGGTTTGGAAACACATGTCGTTGAATTTGCACCTCGCCTGATGGCCGTTCAATTAGATGACGGTGGCGGTGCCCTACTGCGCAGAAAAATTGAAGACCTTGGTGTGCAAGTTCATACCGAGAAAGCAACCTCTGAGATAGTCGCGGGTGAGAACGCTCGCTACAGAATGAACTTTGCAGACGGCACCCATCTTGAAACCGATATGATCGTGTTCTCTGCGGGTATTCGCCCTCAAGATGCCCTAGCTCGCAGCTCTGGCATTGCCATTGGTGAACGTGGTGGCATCGTGATTAATGATCACTGCCAAACCAACATCGACAACGTGTATGCGATTGGTGAATGTGCGCTTTGGGACAACAAGATCTTCGGCTTAGTGGCACCCGGTTATTCAATGGCGAAAGTCGCGGCTTCGCATATCGTCTCCGGTGGAACGAGCGATACTTCGTTTACTGGTGCCGACATGAGTACCAAGCTCAAACTGCTTGGTGTTGATGTAGCCAGTATTGGCGAAGTACACGGCAAGACGGAAGGCGCTCAATCGTATACCTATAACGATGAAATCGAACAGGTTTACAAACGCCTGATCATATCGGCTGATGGCAAGAAGATTGTCGGTGCTGTTTTAGTCGGTGACGCCGAAGCTTACGGTTCGCTACTGCAAATCAAGCAAAATGACATGCCTCTTCCTGAAAACCCATCAGTACTGATTCTACCTAATGTGGCAGATGATTCAGGTTCGGCAATGGGTGTTGAAGCTCTGCCCGATAGCGCTGTGATCTGCTCATGTTTTGATGTGACCAAAGGCGATATCAAAGATGCAGTTTCTGCTGGCTGCACCACTATGGCTGCATTAAAAGAGACCACCAACGCTTCGACAGGTTGTGGCGGTTGTTCTGCCCTTGCGAAACAGGTTCTCGATAGTGAGCTGAGTAACTTGGGTGTCGAGGTATCTAATGATATCTGTGAGCACTTTACTTATTCTCGCCAAGAGCTCACTGACATCATTCGCGTCAACAAAATTAAGACATTTGATGAATTGTTAGATTCTCACGGAAACGGATTGGGCTGTACCGTGTGTAAGCCAGCAGTCGGTTCAATTTTGGCTTCGTACTGGAACGATTACATCCTCGAAGATCAACACATCGAACTGCAAGACACCAACGACATTTACCTCGGCAACATGCAGAAAGACGGCACCTACTCTGTGGTTCCGCGTATTGCTGGCGGTGAAATCACACCCGATAGACTGATCGTGCTTGGTGAAGTCGCTAAAGAGTTCGACCTTTATACCAAGATCACCGGTGGTCAACGTGTCGACTTGTTTGGCGCGCAACTTAACGAACTGCCAATCATCTGGAAAAAACTAATCGATGCTGGTTTTGAAACTGGCCATGCCTACGGTAAATCGGTTCGTACCGTGAAATCGTGTGTCGGTAGCACTTGGTGTCGATACGGTGTCGACGACAGTGTTGGCTTAGCGATTCGACTAGAGAACCGCTACAAAGGCTTACGCTCACCACACAAGATCAAGTTTGCGGTTTCTGGCTGTACTCGTGAATGTGCAGAAGCCCAATCAAAAGACTTTGGCATTATCGCCACCGACAAAGGTTGGAACCTCTACATCTGTGGTAACGGCGGTATGCGCCCTCGCCATGGTGACCTTTTCGCTACCGACCTTGATGAAACCACCCTGCTGCAATACATCGACCGCATTCTGATGTTCTACACACGAACCGCAGATCGCCTACAACGCACATCAGTATGGATGGAGAACCTTGAAGGCGGCATTGAATACCTCAAGCAAGTCGTGATTGAAGACAAGCTCAACGTTGCTGAAGAACTTGAAGCTGACATCGCCCTCAACATCGAAAAATACCAGTGTGAATGGAAAACCACCATCGAAAACCCTGAAAAAATGAAGCGTTTCCAGCACTACATCAACAGCGAAGAAATGGACACTAGCCTGTCATTCATCAAAGAACGAGAGCAGCGTTTTCCTAAGCCGAGCTTGAGCTCTTCTTCAGATTCACAACGCGATGAAATGCTCACCAAGGCTGACCAAATCGAAGTAACGGAAGTTTCGTAAGCCGAATTGCTGGTGAGTGAATCACTAACAACTAAACCCAATATCGATAGTCGACAGTGGCGCAGCCCAAGAAAACTGCTGTCGGCTATCACCCTAATTGAATTGATTATTAGTTTTATGTTTTGACTAGGAGAAAGTCATGGAAAATTGGACAACCGTATGCAGCACCCGCGACCTAACCCCAAACGGGGGTATTTGTGCCAAAGTAGACGATAACCAAGTGGCTATTTTTTACTGCAAGCGCAGTGACACGCTTTATGGGCTCTCTAATTACGATCCTGTTGGCAAGGCGAATGTGATGTCACGTGGTATCATTGGTTCATTAAGCGGTGAGCCTTACGTCGCCTCACCCTTATACAAGCAGCATTACCACTTAGAAACTGGCACGTGCCTTGAACAACCTGAACTCAAGCTCGTGAAATTTGAAGTTCGCAAGCAAGGAGAGCAGGTTCAGGTTCTCGCACCGCTTGCTATTGCCAGTTAACTAAACGCCGACATCATCATGTAAACGCTTTATCAGCGTGAGCAATTTCGGCACAGGGTTTAGCCACATTAATGCGTTCGAATCTCGGAAGTAACGCACAAGCTAAAGCCGGGTAATCTTCCAGATTTAAAGGATTTAAACCATGGATAACACAAAATTTTCGCTGCTTTCATTTACGGGTAAGATGAAAACCTTACACCTAAGTTGGATGGCCTTTTTTATCACCTTTGTCGTGTGGTTCAACTTTGCCCCACTACTGCAAATGGTGAAAACCTCGCTTGGCCTTTCTACTGAAGAGATCAAAACACTCCTTATTCTCAACGTTGCATTGACCATTCCTGCGCGTGTCGCGATTGGTATGTTAACCGACCGATACGGCCCTAGGTTGGTCTACTCTTCGCTACTCGCGATCTGCTCAATCCCTTGTTTTATGTTTGCTATGGCAGACTCTTTCATTCAAGCGGCGATTGCTCGTTTCCTATTAGGCTTCATCGGTGCAGGCTTCGTTGTCGGTATTCGCCTTGTGTCTGAGTGGTTCCCACATAATGAACTGGGTACAGCTGAAGGTATTTACGGCGGCTGGGGTAACTTCGGTTCAGCAGCGGCAGCATTCACGCTTCCAACTCTGGCTTTAGCATTTGGTAGTGACGATGGTTGGCGTTATGCGGTCGGTATTACTGGCCTTATGAGCTTAGCGTTCTCGTTTATCTTCTACAAAAATGTAACGGATACACCAAAAGGATCGACTTACTTCAAGCCTGCTCAAGTAACGGCAATGGAAGTGACATCCAAGGGTGACTTTTTCTTCCTACTCATTATGAAGGTCCCGATGTACGCCGCTTTAGCGCTACTGACATGGAAGCTATCACCAAACAACATCAACATGTTGTCTGACATGGCGGTTAACTCGGTTTACGCAGGTTTAGCCGCACTTTACGTGTACGAAGTGTCGCAAGTTTGGAAGGTAAATAAGAACGTATTCAAAGAAGAAGTACCAGAAATTCACAGATACAAATTCAAGCAAGTTGCTGTGTTGAACGTGTTGTATTTCGCGACATTTGGTTCTGAACTGGCTGTTGTTTCTATGCTGCCACTGTTCTTCTCTGAAACCTTTGAATTAACGCCGGTTCTTGCGGGTATGGTTGCATCGGCTTATGCCTTTATGAACCTAATGTCTCGCCCAGGTGGTGGTTGGATTTCAGATAAATTCGGTCGTAAACCAACACTGCTTATTCTAACGATTGGTCTTGCTGTGGGTTACTTTGCAATGGGTCAAGTAGACAGCACATGGCCTGTATGGTTAGCAGTTGTCGCGGCGATGGCGTGTTCTTTCTTCGTGCAAGCGGGTGAAGGTGCGGTATTCGCAACGGTTCCTCTAATCAAGCGCCGTATGACAGGTCAAATTGCAGGTATGACGGGTGCTTACGGCAACGTGGGTGCGGTAGTTTACCTAACTGTGTTGTCATTCGTGAGCTACCAAACGTTCTTCTTAGTGATTGCAGGAACAGCGGTATTAGGCTTCGTTACTCTGATGTTCATGGAAGAGCCTAATGGCCAAATTGCTGAAGTAAACGACGATGGTAGCGTGACCTTGATCAACGTCTCGAGCTAACCACTCATTGAATAGGGAGAAGCACCAAGGTTGGTATTACCGCTTTGGTGCTTCGTTCAGAGGCTCTACGTTCACTAGAGCTTTTGTTCTTCCTAGGATGTTCTGTCAAGGAAGCGGGAAGAAGAACAGTTAAAAGAAGACCAGTTATGACAATTTCATTCAGCCAAGGGCAAGTCGTCACACCGGAATCAAGCAATCGGCTCACACTCAAGTTTGGTGGTTATTCGAATAAAGGCGTACGTGACGAAAACCAAGACGCCATCATTGTAAAACACCCGAAGACTCGTGCAGAGCAAGAGCTAAAAGGCAGTGTTGCTTGTATAGCCGATGGCGCAAGTTGCAGTGAACACGGCCAGAAAGCCAGTCACACCAGCGTGATGCAGTTTATTGATGACTACTACGCCACGCCAAATAGCTGGAGCATTCAGCGCTCGGCTCAAAAGGTCTTAACGTCCCTCAACTCTTGGCTGTTCAACACGTCTGTTTCTAATATTCATCCCGCACAACAAGTTAACCACAATGCGCTCGTTTCCACCTTTAGCAGCGTGATATTGAAATCGAACACCGCACATATATTCCATGTCGGTGACAGTCGTATTTACTTACTAAGAGATGGAGAATTACGCCAACTAACCCGTGACCATACACGTAAAACTATGGGGCAGAAGCATTACCTAACGCGAGCTTTGGGGATGGATAATCAACTCAACGTTGACTACCAAACCCTGCCTATCAAGAAAGACGACTGCTTTATCCTGACTTCTGACGGCGTGCATGAATTTGTTGCTCCCAATACTTTCAAAGAACACATCAATAGACCTGGAGCGGATTTCGAATACGCCGCACAAACGATCTGTAACACCGCTTTAAGCCACAACAGTTCAGACAACGTGAGCTGCTTGATTGTGCAGGTCAGTCACCTACCTACACCTTCGCTCATCGAGTTCCATGAAAAACTGGCTAAACGTGCTATCCCACCCGCTTTAAAGCTCGGGCAAAGTATCGACAACTTTATGGTACTTGAGGTGTTGTATGCAGGCTCTAGAAGCCATGTGTATCGTGTGATGCAGAAAGAGACACAAACCGAGTTCGTGCTAAAAGTCCCTTCCGTTCAATACCACGATAGCCCGTCGCAACTGAGAGCCTTCTTTAATGAACAATGGGCGGGGATCTTACTGAACAATAAGAAAGTAATGAAGGTCTACCCAACGCCAGAGAACTCGCAATTCTTATATCAAATCTGCGAATGGGTTGAAGGCATCACGCTAAGACAATGGATGTACGACAATCCAAAACCGTCACTCAATGAAGTACGCGACATACTAGAAAAAATCACGCAAGGTATTCGAGTATTACAACGCGCAGACATGGTGCACCGAGATTTAAAGCCCGAGAACATTATGCTTCAACATGATGGTGAGATAAAAATCATCGACCTTGGCGCTGTATTAGTCAGAGGACTTGAAGAGGGAGAGCTCGCAGACAAAGACGACACTCCATTAGGTGCGGTCAATTACATTGCACCCGAGACCATCAAACATAACACCGCGACCACCAGCTCAGATTTGTTCTCTATCGCTGTGATCGGCTATGAGATGCTAACCGGTGAATTGCCCTACTCTGAAATGACCGCACAATCACTTAAGCAATCTCGTCATCATCAGTGGGAATACCAACCCATCACTCAAAAACGAACTGACTTACCAAGCTGGGTGGATTTGGTGTTACAAAAAGCCTGCGCCGAATCGCCGAGCGAGCGTCATCAAGTGTTGGGGGATTTTGTGGCAGACCTTTACACGCCAAACCAAAGTTTGGTGAAAAGCAAAGCCAAGCAACCTTTGATAAACCGAAATCCAATCCAGTTTTGGAAGGTGTTGGCTTTGTTGCTCGGCATTGTTGCCATTGTAGAGTTGGGCTTATTACTTAATTCAAGTTAAGTGTCCAAGTTCGAGTTAACTCCAAGTTCGAGCTAAGTGTCCAAGTCTAACCTAGCTTGTTTAAACTAACTGGAATTAGCCTCGTCTCACTAAACTTCTCGGCACGAGTTCAATACCCGCTTGGTAACGCTTAGCGGATGCATTTAACGCCAAAGCAAAAGCGCTGTCGGCAATTACTTCAAACTGCTGCGGCAGTGAATGGACTTTAAAAGGCAAGAAGTCGAGCAGTCGGTTATCACCAAAGGTTGCCAGTTTTACTTGATTAATCAGCTCTGGTTTTTCAACCATTACATCCAACACACCCTCTAACAAGGTGTAAGACATAGTCACAATCGCATCAGGAACCGTGCCTTTTGCAATCCAACCCTCAAAAACCTCTCGCCCAGATTCCCTATCAAAGTGCTCACCATAACCCACAACCATCGGCTTGTTTTCTGCGAGCCCTGTTTGTTGAGTATGTGCTTTATTCGCAGCTTCAAAACCTAGGTGACGTTCGCGTGAGATATTTAGATCAGGAAGTGCGCCTATCAAACCAACACTATGAATATTGTCATCGAGAATCGAATGCGTCAGTTCAAATGCGGCTTCGAAATCTTCACTGAGTACGCAAGCAAAGTGCTCATCATCTAACGGACGGTCAATTGCGATCACAGGCGTTCCTGAGTTTTGCAACTTTAAGTAGAACTCGTTGGCGTCTGGCATTGAGCTCGCAACCAGCAAGGCATCAATACGACGACTTACCAAAGCTTCAGCCACTTTTCGTTCTGTTTCAGCATCATCATCAGAACAACCAATCAATATCTGGTAGCCCACTTTGCGTGAATTCTGCTCTATCAATTTTGCCAAACGCGCGTAACTGCTGTTTTCCAGATCCGGAATAATCAAACCAAATGAACGGCTATTACCAGCGCGCAACGACGAAGCGGCGTGGTCTGGACGGTAATTATATTCTTCTACAACCGCCATGACTTTCTGTTGAGTCTTTTCACTGATTCTGTATTTCTGCGCCTTGCCGTTGATGACATAACTGGCTGTGGTTTTCGATACTCCAGCCAACTTAGCGATTTCATCAAGTGTCATATGAGTGACCTGTATTTTGTGCGTAGGATCATATAACGAATGATCTGATCCCTGGATTAGTTGAATTATATGCTGAATCGATTCAGTATAAAAGCTGAAAGGATTCAGCAAAATCTGAAAAGTGACTTCAATCATCCTTTTGAATGAATTGAGCGTCATTTGTTGTTAATAAGCTTTCGTTATTTAGCTTTTCGCTATCCACGAATCAAACCGAATTAACGACACGCAGCAAAACTATTTTGAAAATCGAAATTGGCTTTGCTGAATTTTTTTACACTGAATGCTGAACCGATTCAGCTCAGATAAAACAAAGAGCAAAGCAAAGAGTAAAGTTCACTAATTCTTGCTCTAGTTGGAATCGTAACGACACACAAATTCTCAAGCGATACGCTAAAGAGGCACCATGCTTAAATTATCAAAATCTGACATCACTCTAGGCCAAACGGCCAATGATAAGTTCCAAGCAATCCAAAATATTGCAGGCGACCTAACAGCCAAAGGCTTAGTTGACTCTGGCTACGTTGAAGGAATGCTGAACCGTGAAAACCAGAACTCTACGTTCCTTGGCAACGGTATCGCGATTCCTCATGGAACGACTGACACTCGTGGCCTAGTGAAAGAGACAGGCGTTGCGGTACACCACTTCCCTGAAGGTATTGATTGGGCAGACGGAAACCGTGTTTACGTTGCGATTGGTATTGCAGCTAAATCTGATGAGCACTTAGGCATTCTTAAGCAACTGACCAAAGTGCTAGCGGCAGACGGTGTTGAAGAGAAATTAAAGCAAGCAAAATCAGAAGACGAAATCATCGCCCTACTTAATGGCGAAGTTCAGCTAGAAGCAGACCTAGACGCTTATTTAGTTCAGCTGCTGTTCCCTGCAAGCGACATGATTCAAATGTCGGCAGTTGCGGGCGGCCTACTTAAGAACACAGGTTGCACAGACAATGCATTCGTTGCTGACTTAGTAACAAAAACACCGACTCACCTAGGCCAAGGCTTGTGGTTGTTGGGCAGCGATAAAGGCGTAACTCGCACTGGCGTATCTTTCGTTTCAACAGCGAACGATTGCGAATACGAAGGCACACCAGTTAAAGCATTGGTGGCATTTGCTGCTTGTAACAGCGCTCACCAATCTATTCTGGCAAACCTAAGCAAGATGGTTTTCGAAGGTAAACAGCAACAACTGTTAACCGCTGACGCAGCACAAGTGATTGGCCTTCTAAAAGGTGAAGCGGTTTCTACAGCTTCTCAAGACGACGACAACTGCGCGGTATTCAAAATCAAAAATGCACACGGCCTACACGCTCGTCCGGGCGCAATGCTAGTCGCTGAAGCGAAGAAGTTCGAATCAACTATCCGCGTATCAAACCTAGATGGCGATGGAAAAGAAGTGAACGCGAAGAGCTTGATGAAAGTAATCGCGCTTGGCGTTAAACACGGCCATCAGCTTCAGTTTGTTGCTGAAGGTGAAGATGCAGCTCAAGCACTTGAGTCTATTGGCAAAGCTATCGCTTCTGGCCTTGGCGAAGGTTAGGAAATCGATATGTCTGATAAACAAATCAAAGCCGTTACCGTAACCCTAAACCCTGCTCTGGATCTGACAGGTAGCATCGATGTGCTAAACGTAGGTTCAGTTAGCTTGGTGAACAAAAGCTCACTGCATGCAGCGGGTAAAGGCGTAAACGTAGCAAAAGTACTTTCAGAGCTTGGCGCTAAAGTCACCGTAACAGGTTTCCTTGGTCGCAATAACGAAGAACCGTTCTGCCAACTGTTCGAACAGATGGGCGCAACTGACCGCTTTATTCGTGTCGACGGCGCAACTCGCATCAACGTGAAGTTAGTAGAAGAAAGTGGTCAAGTTAGCGACATCAACTTCCCTGGCGTAGCGGTAACACCGATTGCCATCGAGCAGTTTGAGCGCACTCTATTCGGGTTAGCTGAAGACCACGAATATTTCGTGATTGCAGGCAGCTTACCTCAGGGTATTTCACCTATGTTATGCGCATCGTGGATTCAGAAACTTCACGATATGGGCAAGAAAGTGTTGTTCGACAGCAGCCGTGATGCACTTAAAGCGGGACTCGATGCACAACCATGGCTGATCAAGCCAAACGATGAAGAGCTATCTCAGTTATTCAACGCCGAACTAACTACACGCGACCAATGCCAACACGCAGGCCAAGCCCTAAGTGAAAAAGGCATCGATAACATCGTTGTGTCACTTGGTGCTGAAGGTGTGATGTGGCTTAACCAAGGTGAGTGGTTACACGCTCAACCACCGCGCATGCAAGTAGTAAGCACGGTAGGTGCAGGTGACACCTTAGTTGCAGGCCTATGTTGGGGTCACATGCAACAGATGCCAAAACCAGAACTTATTCAATTCGCAACCGCCCTATCTGCTCTAGCAGTTTCACAGGTAGGCGTGGGTGTAACCAGCCAACAAGAGCTGGATTCAGTACGACAAAATATCCAATTACAGGCGCTTAGTGCTCCAACTAGTCAGTTAGACACAAGTAAATAGGACAAAGGGATTATTATGAATATTACCATCATCACAGCTTGCCCAAGTGGCGTAGCAAACAGCATCATCGCAGCAGGCTTGTTAGAGCAAGCTTCAAAAACACTGGGTTGGAACGCCGCTATTGAATGTCAATCTAGCGTATTACCTAACTCTCCAGTATCACAAGACACGATCGACAGCAGCGACGTTGTCGTTATTGCTGCCAACACAAACGTTGATAAAGCGCGCTTTGTTGGCAAAAAAGTGTACCAAGCAGCTATCTCTGAATGCACAGCAGATGCAAAAGCATTTCTAGAGAAAGCGGTAGCAGAAGCAACGGTATTAGACGCTGCTCAAGTTGAAAAAGCAGTTACCGTTACTAGTACTTCAACAAACTCTTCTACAACAGTAAGCACAGGCAGCAAGAAGATCGTAGCGATTACCGCTTGCCCGACTGGCGTTGCACACACCTTTATGGCAGCAGAAGCACTTGAAGCAGAAGGCAAACGCTTAGGTCACCAGATCAAAGTGGAAACTCGCGGCTCAGTAGGTGCGAAAAACCAACTGACAGACCAAGAAATCGCAGACGCTGATCTTGTTATCATCGCTGCCGACATCGACGTTCCTCTTGATCGTTTTAACGGCAAAGCGCTATACAAAACCACAACAGGTCCTGCTTTGAAGAAAACAAAGCAAGAGATGGAAAAAGCATTCGCTGAAGCTAAGCCATACCAGCACACAGCGTCTTCAAATTCAGTGCCTGCTGATGAGAAGAAAGGTGTGTACAAGCACCTAATGACAGGTGTATCTCACATGCTTCCTGTGGTTGTTGCGGGTGGTTTGATCATCGCACTGTCTTTCGTATTCGGTATCGAAGCGTTCAAAGAAGAAGGTACATTAGCAGCAGCATTGATGACTATCGGTGGTGGTTCTGCATTCGCACTGATGATTCCTGTTCTTGCTGGTTTCATTGCATTCTCTATTGCAGACCGTCCGGGTCTGGCTCCAGGTCTAATTGGCGGTATGTTGGCTAGCTCAACAGGTGCAGGTTTCCTAGGTGGTATCGCAGCGGGTTTCATTGCGGGTTACGCAGCAAAATTCATTGCCGACAAGGTTCAACTTCCACAGTCCATGGAAGCCCTCAAACCAATTCTGATCATTCCGTTTATCGCGAGTTTGTTCACTGGTTTGGTCATGATTTACATCGTTGGTGGTCCAGTTTCAGGCGTGATGAGCGCAATGACAGACTTCCTAAACAACATGGGAACGTCTAATGCGATTCTTCTGGGTGTGATTCTAGGCGCAATGATGTGTTTCGACCTTGGTGGTCCAGTAAACAAAGCGGCTTACACGTTCGGTGTTGGTCTATTGGCTTCACAAACTTACGCACCAATGGCAGCAATCATGGCTGCAGGTATGGTTCCGGCTCTAGGTATGGGCCTTGCAACTTTCCTAGTGAAAGACAAGTTTGAAGCAGGCGAGCGCGAAGCAGGTAAAGCATCATTCGTTCTTGGACTATGTTTCATCTCTGAAGGTGCAATCCCATTCGCAGCGAAAGACCCAATGCGTGTTATCCCAGCATGTATGGCAGGTGGCGCACTAACGGGCGCTCTATCAATGATGTTTGGTGCACAACTAATGGCTCCACACGGCGGCTTGTTCGTACTGCTAATTCCTGGCGCTATCTCTCCAGTTCTTATGTATCTAGTGGCGATTGCAGCAGGTACAGCGGTAACAGGTTTTGGTTACGCAGCTCTTAAAAAGATGAGCGATTCTAAAGTGACTGCAGAGGCTTAATCCCCCTACTCTGTTTAGCGGGTAAAGCTGACTAACAGAGGCTCTTGATAAAACAGTCCCTTGGTAAAACTGTTCCTTGGTAAAGCAAAAGGCTCCTCAATTGAGGAGCCTTTTTATTATTCGTTGTCTTGGGTCGCTAACACAGGCAACTGGAAAGAGAAGGTCACCCCTTCCACATCGTCATCATCAATCTGACGAATCATCTCTACCAAATAACCTTGCACATCTAACTTCAAACCTTGTTGCTCAACCGCCTTAAACAAAGCTTCTAAGGCCGTGCTGTACGCCACATCTGAAACCAGATAAACATCGCTGCATAAGTAGTAGCCTTCAGGAATGGTCATATCGTAACGATCTTTCGCGACTTGCCAATTTCCAATTTCAGCGTCGATGTCGTCCCATTTATTATTCATTTGCTTGATCGGCGTAGTGCCCATCAAGTGAGTCGACTTCTGACCATAGATTTCAAATACCGTGTCCCAATCAGGATCTTCCAACTTAAGCTTTTGCATTCCGCGTTCTGGATACCAAACTAGCTCTATCGGCATAGACTTAACTAGCTCTTTCTCCATAGAAGACTGCACACCTGGATGTGCTAATTTCTGGATGAAGTCTGCCGTTTCCTTAGGTGTCGCGTTGTAACCCATTTCTCGAATATGTTTTGCTGTAACACCAAGCTCACGCTTGAGCGCCTTGCCTAATGACTGTGACGATGAGTAGCCACAATACTGAGCAATTTCAATCACGCTCCACGGTTCATCGTTGATCAACAAACCGACCGCGATTTGTAACCGAACACGGCTCAGATACTGGCCAGGAGTTTCATTAAACAACTCGGTAAACTGACGATGAAAATGGTAGGGCGAAATCGCGCTCTCGGTTGCGATTTCTTCCCACGTACGACGCTCACCCCACTCTTCATGCATCAAGGTCAGTGCATGCGTAAAGCGTTTTTGAAGATGCTCTGGTAAAGATTCGATCAATGTAAGCTCTGGCACCAGTTTAAAAGCAGGCTCTGAATGCAAAGCAGGTTTGTTCTCTTGCGTCATACAGTCTTAGGTCTCTGGTACATTGGCTTTAGTCTTACTGTCGGTTAGCTTCGCTGAATTGGACAGCTTGGCTTCACTATCGTCTTTGTCTTTTATAAAATCAATCACGAGCGATCCAAAGTGAGTTCTTCTAATGAATCTTGTTTATGTGCTTCTTGTTCGATGAGATTTTCAACTAGCGGCGGCTTGCGACAAAACAAACCAAGCAACACGGGAATCAAAATCAGAGTCACCGCAGTGGCAAACAACTCACCAAACACCAAAGATACTGCCGCTGGCTTTAAGTATTGCGCCTGTTCTGCGGTTTCACTTAGCAATGGTAACAACCCACACACAGTGGTTATCGTGGTTAAGAAAATCGCTCTCAAACGGCTGGTACCCGCAATGACTAACGCTTGCTGTAACGGTACGCCTTGGCGATATTCACTATTAAAACGCGTAATCAGAACTAACGAATCGTTAATCACGATTCCTGTCATGGCCATCATACCGAACATAGAAAGTAAGCTTATCGGCAAACCCATAATGTAATGACCGAAGATCGCGCCTGCAAAACCAAACGGGATTACCGCCATGATGATCAGCGGCTGCCAGTAAGATTTCAAAGGCACAGCCAACAAGGTGTAGATCATCAACAACGTCAGAATCATCGCTGATTTAAAGCCATCCGACACTTCCCCTATCTCTTCAAACTCACCGCCCGCTTTGATGATTACGCTTGGATATTGTAGGTGCAGAGATTCAATCGACTCTTCGAGTTGCTCACGTGTTTTCTCTGGTGATTGTAGGTCGCGGTTCTGCTTCCAATACAGGTTGATCACTTGCTCTCGGTCGCGGCGGTAAACCACTTGCGGTTCTTGCTCATGACGAAACTCAGCAATATCCCCCATCATCACACTTCCGCCATTAGGTAACATGATAAGTGCCTGTTGTAGCTGAGCTAAGGTTCTGCGCTCCTTTCTCGGATATTGCAGAAGCACCTTGGTCTCTTGCCCATTTTCTAACAGGCGATGCACTTCTCTTTCGCCAAACGCTTCGCCTGCTAACTGAGCCAGTTTCGCTTGAGTTAACCCAAGCTGCTGACCATATTGATTCAATACCAAGCGAACTTGCGGTAAACCATCCTGACCGTCGTCGTAAACATCCGATACGCCTTTCAACGAAGCCAAAGTGTCCGCTAGCTCCTCGCTAACGAGAGAAGCAAGCTCACGATCATTGGAAGAGATCGTTAAGAATGTTCCACCAGCAGGCTCCTCTGCCGCGCTGAACTTAACCGAGTAAGCGCCTTCGATTTGACCTGTATTTTCTCTCCATCGCTTCAATAATAAATTACCCGGCAGTGAGCTTAAGGATTCGTTGGTGAGCTCAGCTGTGACTTCGATTTCGCCATAGCCATCAGACCAAGCAAGCAGGTTCACAACAGGCTTTTCCTGTAATGGGTAATCGTCCATTAAACCCTTTTCGACCTGTGTCATCGCTTGCTCAACTTGCAACAAGGCTTGGCGCTGTAAAGGCAACGGAGCGCCATCTTCCAGTTCAATAACCGCGGTGATGTAACGCCCCGGAATTTCAGGGAACAATGCACTGCGAATCGCACCGTTAGACCACATGCCATAAGCCAGTGAGATAACCGCCACAAACCCAAGCAAGGACGCGACTTTGTAGCCAAGTGCAAACTCCAATACTGGCTTGTAGATGTTGAGATTAAACCACTGTAACCCGCCTTGAGCGGCATTCTGAACCTTAGCGAACAAACCCTTTGATGGCTTTTTCACAGAGAGCTGAGCCAAGTGTGACGGCAAGATAAATTTACTTTCGATAAGCGAGAATATCAGCGCAAAGATCACCACTGCTGAAAACCCAGCCAATACTTTGGCTAACTCGTTATTAATCCATAGCATTGGAGAAAACGCAGCGATGGTTGTGAGCACACCAAACACGGTAGCCACTGATACTGAATCAACGCCCTGCCAAGCGGCTGTCTTTCCGTTTAGATTTGAGGAGCCGTTTATATTTAAATTCCCTGAGCTACTGACGTTACCCGTCCGTTTTTCATGTATCGCTTCACCTACAACAACCGCATCGTCCACCAGCACACCGAGTACCAAGATAAAACCAAACAAGGTGATGTCGTTGATGCTGTAGTTGAACAACTGCATTGCTGCCAACGTTCCAGTCAGCGCAATTGGGATGCCCATCGCGACCCAAAAGGCGAGCCTGATTTCAAGAAAGATCCCAAGTAGAACTACGACGATCAATAAGCCTTGCCATGCGTTCTCACTCAAACGAAATAACTGCTCTTCAATGTAAGGTGCCATGTCGGCCATGGTATTCAACTCAATATCCGACGGCAAAATCGCGCGTTGGGCATCAAGCGTTTCACTGATCGCTTCACTGACTTTAAGCAGGTTGTCGGTTTGGCTCGTACTGACCAATAATGCGATGGCGTTAGAGCCGTTGTTACGCACGATAGAACCACTGTATTGGTAGCCACGACTTAACTTGGCGATATCACCCAACAGTATTTTTCCGTTGCTTCCTGAAATCACAACAAGTTGGTTCAACTTCTGTAAATCATCGGCGTAACCGTCACCACGAATCACCATTCGACCTTTGTCACTGATTAGTTCACCGCTACGAGTCTCAAGCGAACGCTGCTCAACGAGCTCTGCGAGGTCTTCTAAGCTCAATCCTAGCGCTTTCAGTTGGTCAGGATCGGGTTCGATAACCAGTTGAGATGTGCGAGTTCCCCAATTTGATACCTTCGAGATACGCGGATTCTTCTTCAGTGCTTGTTCAAGTTGCTTGGCGATGGGTTGCAGTTCGTCATCGGTTCTTGGCCCAGACACCACCACAAACGCCGCCAAATTGGTAAATTCGTTTCGCACAACTTGTGGTCTGTCCACTTGCACGGGAAAACCATTGATCGCGTTGACTTGATTACGAATGTCGTCCAGAAGCTTGTCTAAATCTGTGCTGCTGGTTTTACGAACCATGACCTGAGAAATCCCAGCACTCGACTGACTGGTGATCTGTTTGATGCCTGCAATACCACTGATTGACTCTTCGATTCGCTGCGTAACACTCTTATCGATCTGTTGCGCCGTACCGCCAGGGTAAGTAACGCTGATACTGATGGAAGACGGTGCTATTTGTGGGAACGACTCGACACGCAATTGTCCAAACGCAAACACACCACTGATAACAATCGCCATCATCAATAAATTGGCAGCAACAGGGTTATTGATAAACCATTTGGTCATCCAACTCATTGGTTTACCCCCTCAATCTGTTCATCGTCAGATTGGCTCGCGATCATGGATTCTGAACGATCATCTTGATAAAAGTTAGGCTCGACTTGCTTACCAATTAACATTGAAGAAAGCGGATATTGCACCACTCTGCGAACCTGTTCACTTTGCTGATTAAACCGAATATCGAGCACCTGATTACCTTGCCCAATCAGGGATACCGACTCTTTACGTAGACGATCATTGCTGTCTAACGTCCACACATATCCGTCTCGTGTCATCGCACTTAAAGGTACACTGACTACGTTATCCTTCAGCCCTAGATTAACCACAGCCTGAACCTGCTGATTTGGAAACAACCTTGGCTTGCTTTGATAAGGCGCCTCAACCGAAAGTACGACTTGTCTTTGGCGAGTGACCGAATCAACTTGCGGCGACACATAGCGCACTTTGGCAGGCCACTGATTTCCAGAACGGTTCACCACAGTGATACTCGGCTCAGTCAGAGCGGCTTGGACTTGTTGCCAATGCATTTCAGAAATCGGCAACTCGATATCAATCGAATCACTAGCGGCCAACTCAAAGGTCACTTGCCCAGCCTCTATCCACTCTCTTGGGCTAATGTGGCGTTTCATGACGACCGCATCAAAAGGCGCGGTGATTACCGACTCTTCCACTAGCTTCTGCGCACTCATATACGCCTGTTTGGCTTGTTTCAGGTTAGCCTTCGCTGCAAGCACCTGGGGCTCTCTGCGCGCAAAAGACGAACTCGTTTTCGGGTTCAGCATTTTTAACGCGACCGTTTGCTCATGCTTAGCTTGCTTCAATTCTAATCCTGCTTGTTTCAATGAGCTCAACGCCTGAGCCAAGTTCGCATCAACCGCGCTAGTATCTAACCTTGCTAACACATCGCCTTTGTTAACCAAATTCCCCGGTTCAACGCTTTCATCTAGCCATTTCAACTGTGCGCTACTGGATGCTTTCAACTGCACAGGCCAACGCGCAGCAGTTACACCTAATACCGTTAACGTCGATTGATGCTGTGATGGTGTTACCTCTAACACTGAAACTGGGGCAAGGACGGCTTCTTTCTTCACTGGCTGGGTAGCTTCAGGTTCCAATTCATCAACGACAACCAACGCGATAAAGATGGCTGCGCAACCGACTAATACAGAAAGTGGCTTTTTAAATTTCATGAGGTATCCCCTTGGTAACCTGTTGAGTGGAGGTGTGATTAAGGCGCTGACTGATTTCAGTGAGACGAGAAAGGGTTTGTAGCGTGATTGGTAGCATCACTGCGGTTTCAACAAACTCCAGTGAATAAGTGACGATGGAGAACACTTGACCAGCCGTCGGCTCGATAAGCTGACTCACCATCCATAAATTGCCGATGACCGCGCCAAACAACACGATAAAAATCAGCCCATAGACAACAGCTTCGGTATCAGACAGTTTGATTTCACACTGTTTTAGGCGCTCAAAGTGCCAACGAAGTGCAGATAAGCGAACACCACTCAGCAACTTCACTTGCTGTTCAACTTGGTCGTTAAATTGGCCATTGAGTCGTGTAAAGGTTCGGTGAAATACGCCGTAGATAACCAGCATCGACAACCCTGCAAACAACATGCAAAGCGCCAATGAGAAGTGAAACGTTGAGAGGATAACCACCGTCGCGACCAGCTGAACTATCGCGGTCATCAAAGTAGGCAAATCATCTTCTAGGAAATCAACCAGCTCACGAGACATGGTTAGCCGGGCGTCTTTGGTCGAAATAGACAAACCGCGCAGGTTACGCTCAACAAGGTTTGCCAGTTTTACGCGAATAGCACCATACACACGGGTATCGTAAAAACGGCGAACGACACTGATGATCACCAGTACAAAAAGAATCAGTGCCAACATCATCAAAGGCTGAAAGCTTTGGTTTAGCACTCCGTCTATGGCGTAACCAATAAACAGTGGCAGCAGAATAAGCATCACGTTTTCAGCCAGTACCATTAACCAAGTCGCGGCGACCTTTAATGGATTAAGCCGAATAATCGTCAGCAGAGAGATGGGATGTTTGAATAGCATTATTGAGCCCATAAATGAATATGGCGCCAGTATTACCAATCCAACATGGAAAAAAGTGTCCCAAATTGCTGTATTAACAAATTAGACGACAGACTCGCTTAGTCACTAGCTCGGTTACCTTTTGTTTACCTCGCCTCCTTTATTGTCCTTGATAAGAAAAATGAACAACAAGGAAAGAGCATGAAATTATTCGCTTCATTACTCACGACAGTCGGTATTACTGGTGTTGTCTGGGGGGTATTACATATTCAGCCAGCGGTTGCGGATGCTTCGACGGAGCAGCCAATTAATTCGACAGCACAGCCAATTAAAAAGGCATCAACAGCTGAGACGGCAGTAACTCAATCAGTAATAGCTCAGTCAGAAGCAACTAAGCCCGTAGAGGTAAAACCACAAGTCACTGCAAACACGACTTATCTGCAAGGTTTGAGTAAGACAATTCCTTTAGAAGACGTGCCAAACCTATGGGTGGATTTCTACCAGAACCTCGAATCCGATGACGAAGAGGTCGCACAGCAACAGCAACAGCAAGTCATCGTCGTCTATCAAGACATCAGCTTAGATTTCAGCGAAGCAACAATCATGATTGGCTTCCCGACTCAGCAATCAAAATTAAATAAAAACAAGCTCTTAATTAAGCTCCCGAACAAAGTCAAAGGCACGCTTCTACTAGGTAAAGGCGAACATACCGAACAGGAATTAGCACAAGCTTGGGAAGGTATCGCGATATTAAAAGAAGTGGACATGGTTATAGAGCACCACCAACTGAATCAGTATGGGTTGCCAGATTCTAGTGAGTTATACGTCTATTATAAGAACAATCAGTGAAGGATTTAGTTATGGATTTCACTATGGGTAGTATTGGGAATTTTCTCTCTCAAACATTCACAGAAACGAGCATCATCCTTACTGAGACTTGGGTAGACGACAACTTTCTATTGCTTGCTCTGGCTCTGTTTATCTTTGAGCTTATCCGCTATGCCTTTAAGAAAAAGCTCAGCTGGAATATGTTGGTAGACAGCGCGACCAACTTAGTCACTTTGTTCTTCTTGTTGGTGACCCTTTTCTTTGTCGGGTTAGCCTATGTGGGCACGTTTGTTTACGCCTACGAGAATTTCAGCCTAACTCAGCTACCGATATCCGGTTGGACAATTCTTGGTTGCTTGATCTTGGCCGATCTCGCGTACTACTGGGAGCATAGGTCCTTGCACAGCAACGGTTTAGCTTGGGGAACGCACTCAGTTCACCATAGCTCGCCTTACTTTAATATATCTGTCGCTTACCGATTCGGGCCTTTAGATTGGTTCTTCCCGTTCTTTTTCCACTTGCCGTTGATTCTGCTCGGCTTTAACCCGTTTGTGGTTCTGATGTGTGAAACCTTTGTGCAGCTTTATCAAACGCTATTGCACACCGAAACCGTTAAGCGCCTGCCCCGCCCTGTTGAAGCGGTGTTTAATACGCCTTCACACCATAGAGTGCATCACGCGACCAACAAGCAGTATCTTGATAAGAACTACGCTGGGATCTTTATCATTTGGGACCGCATGTTCGGTACCTTCGCCAAAGAAGAGAAAGAAGTCAGATATGGTGTGTTCCCGAGAATCAACTCTGTGAACCCATTTAAGGTATATTTCCACGGCTACGTTAAACTGTGTCAACAGTTATGGCATGCGCCAAATTGGAATTACCGATTACAAATTCTTATTCAGCCACCGATTTGGGCTTGGAAAAGAGAACGAGAAACAAAGTAAGGACACTTATGAGCATTAACGCCCTGTTGATTGAAGACGACAGTGACTTAGCAGAAGCCATTGCAGACTATATGGAACTCGACGGTTTCGAATTCGATTTTGCCTACAATGGCAGCGCAGGACTCAACCTTGCGTTAGAGGGACGTTATGACATCATTTTGACGGACATCAACATGCCGAAAATGGACGGGCTTGATGTCTGCCAATCACTTCGCCAACAAGGTGTCACGACACCGATCCTAATGTTGACCGCAAGAGACACGCTACAAGACAAGATCGCGGGGTTCGAGGTCGGTTCGGATGACTATCTAGTGAAGCCTTTTGCGATGGAAGAACTCAAAGTACGACTGATGGCGCTGATACGTCGCTCTCAAGGTTCGGTGACGTCGCTGTCTGTGGCAGATCTCAAACTGGACTTGGACAAACACCAAGCTGTTAGAGACGGCAAGCTATTGAAGCTGTCCCCTGTCTGTTGGCGAATGCTTGTGATGTTAGTGCGAAACAGCCCTAACGTGGTGAGCAAAGCCAAGCTTGAAGAAGCATGGGAAGACGAAATGCCAAGCTCTGACAGCGTGAAAGCACACCTGTTTAAGCTTCGACAAGTGGTTGATGCGCCCTTTGACTCAAAACTAATTCACACGATTCATGGTATTGGTGTGGTCTTGCATGAGGAGCCATCATGAAACACGCGAACATGAATCGAGTCAGTATTAAGCGCGACATCTACCTCTATTTATTTGGCATCGTCGTGCTACTGACTGCCATCTACAGTTTGATGGTTTCACAGAGCTACCATATTGGCCTTAATGAATCGGCAAAATATGGATTTCTGTATGAGTTGGAAGTGGCAGAGCAGCAATACATCGAAACAGGGCAACTGCCAGACTACCAAAACCCAACATTCCAAGCATTTCTAAGTTATTCAGATCTGCCCGTTAATTTTCAACAAACCTTTGATTGGAAAGCGTTTGATAACGATGCAATTTATGAACACTACGAGCAATCACCTAACAATGATTCAGGCCAATACCTCTATGCAGCCAAACATCAAGTTTCTGGTAAAGACGAAGCCTTGTACATCATTTCTGAATACGACGAAGCCATCTACTTGAATCTATTCGAGCTCAACCCACCCGATTCCGTGAACCAAATTAACAACGCCTTCATTGCCATCGGCGCCCTTTTACTCTTGGTATTTTTAATCATTCGCCTACTGATACATCGAGTCACCAAACCGATTATTACGCTATCAAAATGGTCTGAATCTATGGACGTGGACAACACTGAAGGGCTTGCTCAGTTTCGGTATAAAGAAATCGACCAGTTAGCTTCCCAACTAATTAAAAGCGTACAAGGTGAACGCCAAGCCAATGAACGTGAAAGCTTTTTCTTAAGAGCAGCCAGCCACGAACTAAGAACACCGATTGCCACTATTGCAGCCAGTGGCGATATGCTGGTTCGGTTATCTGAAACTATCCCTAACAGTGGCCAACGAGCGGTAGCGCGAATCCAACGTTCGGCCACCAACATGAAAGCCTTGGTAACGACTCTGTTGTGGATGAGTCGTAATAGCGAAATGGAAACCAACTATGAGCAAATCAAGCTGACTCCCCTGCTCAACAACATCATCGAAAGCCAACGTTACCTCCTCAAAAACAAAGAAGTAGAGATCCACACCAAGGTCGACCAAGGCGAGCACTCCCTTCCCCGTGAGTTAACAGAAGTTGTGCTCACCAACTTGGTCCGAAATGCATTCCAACACGGTGGTAGCGGAGATATCAGTATCACACTGACAGAACATCAGTTTGAGGTAACCAACCGTTTGGAAGATGAAAACCTAACAAACGACTCTGAACAACAAACCTCTTTTGGTATCGGCCTAGAGCTCATCGATCGCGTGTGTCAGAACCAAGGTTGGCAGTTTACTCATCAAGTTCACAACAATGAGTTCATCGTCAAAGTCATGCTATAGCGATTATCTAAATGGTTATTGTATGGTGACCAAAAGTTTACCCTTGCTTGGTTATGCTAGTCGCACAATCTAGTTAGGAGTTATTTTATGGGCACTTGGATTTTAGAAACACTGTTGTGGGCTGTGGTAACGGTGGCGGTTTGTGTCGCGATTTGGGGACTGTACTTACCTAATATATTAATCGCATTAGGCGTGTCGGTAGCGGTATCGCTGTTACTGGGCAATAGCTGGAGAAGCTAGTTATTTAAGGAAGAGCATAGTTCAAAACATAAGTGAGTATTGGCACACCCGACAGCAGCGATATTTACTAAGTACGTTGATTAGGTACGTACTGTCGGGCGCGAATTAAATTAGCTAGTCAGCGTTTCTTCAAAGACACCCAGTTCACGACCAAGCCATGTCGCTCTTACTGTGTGATCCAAAGTTTCTTCACCGCCAGTTACCGGGTGGATAAGCACCGACATATCACCGCGTTCTTGCTCAAGCCATTCAACAATACCCGACTCTTTGTTTGCAAAGTGAATCTCAAACATCGGCATCTTATGCGGGCCAACCAAACGCTGGATTAATGGGAAAGTCTCTAACACATCTTTACGTTCCGATAGAATTTTCTGACGCAGTGTTTCTGCCTGCTCTGCAAAGCGCAGAGGGAAATAGATATGACCGTGGTACATGGCACCATCCTTTAGAATTATGATGTCGCGATTTTATACCTAAACCGCCTTTAATAGCTAAATCTAAATAAGTGGACTTACTATGGAAAAAATCCGTATGAACAAAAAACTAGAGTTTGAGTTAACGTTGGCCGCTAAAACAAACTCTAGAGATACTGGTGTCGACTATCGTTTTAAAATCACTACGGGCGTAGCTTTAAAACTCGATCAATGTCTTCTGCAGAATGGCGCTCTGGTACTTGCTCCCACTCTTCGCCAAATGAACGGTTAACCACTCGACCGCGCTGGAAACCTTCGCGCGCTTCTAGTTGCTTCGCCCAGCGAACTACGTTGGCGTAAGACTCAACTTGAAGGAATTCAGCGGCATCATATGTTTTACCTAGTACAAGGTTGCCATACCAAGGCCAAATCGCAATATCTGCGACACTAAGCTCTTCGCCTGCCACATACGTGTTATTCGCTAACTGTTTGTCTAATACATCTAGTTGACGCTTCACTTCCATCGCAAAACGGTTAATTGGGTATTCTTGCTTTTCATCGGCGTAAGCGTAGAAGTGACCAAAGCCACCACCTAGGAATGGTGCAGAGCCTTGCGCCCAGAACAACCAATTTAATGTTTGAGTGCGAGCAGCGCCCTCTTTCGGTAAAAAGTGACCAAACTTTTCGGCCAAGTGCATCAAGATGGATGCCGATTCAAAGACATTCACATCTTCGTCACCAGATTTATCAACAAGTGCTGGTATTTTCGAATTCGGGTTTACACCAACAAAGCCAGAAGAGAACTGATCAGCCTCACCGATGTTGATCAAGTACGCATCATATTCAGCTTCTTTAACACCCGCCGCTAACAACTCTTCCAGCAAGATAGTGACTTTTTGACCGTTAGGTGTGCCAAGGGAATACAATTGAAAAGCATGATCACCAAAAGGAAGCTCTTTATCAAAGCGAGCGCCAGATTCAGGACTATTGATATTTGCCCACTTGTTACCACCATCAGTATCATTAACCCAAACTTTTGGCGGTGTGTATTGTTCTGACATGATATTTCCTTATTAATATAGGGTAGCTTTAACTGATATTAGGTCACGCTCCCTTGGTTAAAACCCCTAAATACAATTTCTTTTCAAACTGTTAAGCATGGCTTATTCCAGAAAGACATAACCTGCTTTATGAGATAGCACACGTAAAAGATAAGTGCTCAATCAAACCTAAGCCCCATATCGGTTAGTACGACACGTGATTTAGTCACGACATTCCTACAGCTTCCAGAAAGCTGTGATAAAATCGGGAGATTACAATTGATAAGGATTTGGCAATGTCTTCAGATTACACAGGCTCGAGTGCAGCGTACGCTCGCCAAGAGAAAGGCTACCGCGAAAAAGCACTGAAACTGTACCCTTGGGTTTGTGGTAAATGTGCACGTGAGTTTGTTTACTCAAACTTGAGAGAGCTTACCGTTCACCACGTGGATCACGACCATACAAACAACCCTGAAGATGGCAGCAACTGGGAACTACTGTGCTTGTACTGTCACGATCATGAGCACTCAAAATACACAGACCATGACCGTTACGGCGTTGATGCTAAGGCTCGTTTAGACGACCACCAATCAGCGACGCACAACCCTTTCGCCGATCTAGCGAAGTTGATGAAGAAGTAACACGCGTTAAGACCTGTATTTGCTAGATGATAGCGGCTAGATACTAGATAAATAACAAGAAACCCCAGTATGTCACCATACTGGGGTTTCTTTTATCTGCCTTATAGCTAGAGTTCACTCAAGTTAAGGCCAGATCAAAAAGAGCCTTCCGAAGAAGGCTCTTTTTAGAATTCTGTATTAGGTCTGCAATTATGCAGCCGCTTGCTTGCGAGAGTCTTCTACCTGCTTTGCGCGCTTTTTTAGCGTCAACTTATCGCGGTATGCAAACCAAACGTAAGACACAACCACTAAGAAGAACAGGTATGACAATGAGAAAATGAACGGCGATTGAATGATATCGTTCGAGATACCCCAAGAAACACCGACAACTGTCACTGCAATTTTCGCGAAAAAGCCACACATCAGTAACATTAGAGCTAACTGTGGGAAACGCGTGCTACGGAAAGCTAACCAATAGCAACTACCCACTGCCAATGCAGCAATATAGAAGCCAAACAAGAAAGAGTGGATATGGTCAGCTGCCGCTACACCACCAGAAATTGACATCAATAGAATTAAAAACAGTTTCATAATACTCGCCTCGCCATAAGTTGGAAACGCATCCTTTCAAATTTGGAATCTCAGTTTGCGTACTATTTTCCCACTTTTTTTCAACAACACAACCCCTCTAATCGAACAAAATGTAAGCAAAGGTACCGCCAAAAACCACCTGTAACAACTGGTTAACATTTTGTTTTTAATAAAACTCCGTTACTCCTTGTCTCATATGGACAAAGCTCCACTTCGATTTATTTTGTTACACAAAATTAACCTTAGAAAATAATTAAAATAATTCGTAACTCTGTGATATCCGCACGGAATACGTGGCAATTCAGAAATACTTATCGAAGAACACCTTAAAAAATAGGCTCGCCACGTTAAAAAGAACAAAACAGAAAGGTATTAAATACAATTGCAAAACCAATAAAAAACAACTTATTAACAAGTTTGAGTTTATTTACCAAAAATGGAAAAAGAGATTCCAATCACATTTTTATTGGTTATAATCCGCGCTCTTTTGCGCTGTCTGTTGATAAACGCAAACTAATTTTGAAGAAACAATCACAATAACCCGTCTTTAGTTAAGTGGCTCACCACTAACCAACGACAAAACTGAGAATAAAAATGAGCAAGATTGATAAAGCATCACGTATCCTGCTAGCAGGCTTCTGTATCAACCTTTGTCTTGGCATCCTGTATGCTTGGAGTGTATTTAACAAGGCGCTAGTCACCGAAGCTGGTTGGAGTGCTGCTGAAGCATCTGCACCTTACGCTATTGCAACTATCACATTCTCTGTTTGTCTTCTTGTTGCAGGCATCCTACAAGACCGTATGGGTCCACGTAAGATCCTTATTCTTGGTACAGCGCTTACTGGTCTAGGTATGATTGCTTCTGGTTTCGCTACGACTCCTATGATGCTAAATCTAACGTTTGGTGTGATGACAGGTGCTGGTATCGGCTTTGGTTACGCATGTCTTTCGCCATCAGCAATGAAATGGTTCCATTCTTCGAAGAAAGGTATGGTTAACGGTCTAATCGCTGCAGGTTTTGGTCTTGCTGCTATTTACCTAGCACCACTCACTTCTGCGCTAATCGACAGCATGGGTATCCAAACAAGCTTTATGATTCTTGGTGCCGGCGTACTTGCGATTGCAGTACCTCTAGCAGCAACAATCAACAACCCACCAGCGGATTACACGCCAGCTGAGCCTAAAGTAAAAGCAGGCCAAGCACCTAAGGCAGTTAAGAAGACTGAAGACCTAACTTGGAAAGTAATGCTGAAGACTCCTCAGTTCTACTCTCTATGGATCATGTACGCATTTGCTGCTTCTGTTGGTCTTATGATCATCGGTAACATCACTACGATTGCTAGCGTTCAAGCGAACCTACCAAACGCAGTTTACCTAGCGTCTATCCTTGCTGTGTTCAACTCAGGCGGCCGTGTTGCTGCGGGTATGCTTGCAGATAAAATCGGTGGCGTACGTACTCTACTTCTAGCGTTCATCCTTCAAGGGGCGAACATGGCTCTATTCGCTACGTTCAACTCTGAATTCACGCTAATCATTGGCACGGCTATCGCAGCTGTTGGTTACGGTACGCTTCTAGCAGTATTCCCAACACTTACTGCTGAGTTCTACGGCCTGAAAAACTACGGTACTAACTACGGCGTGCTTTACACGGCATGGGGTATCGGCGGCGCTATCGGTGCAGCAGTTGTTGGTTACTCAATGACAAACGGCGAAGGTTACGGCCTAGCTTACACAATCTCTGCAGCTATGATGGCAGTGTGTATTGTTCTTGCAATCGTCACTAAGCCAATCTCTGAAGCTAAAGTTTCTGAACTAAAAGCATCTCAAGCTTAATCATCAGAAAAGATTGAATTTGTTACTGAAGAGCTTAACCTTAGGGTTAGGCTCTTTTTGTATCAAGCGATGAACCATTGACGATAGAAACCAATCTTCAGCTCCCCCCTACTTATTATCTCGACAACTTCAATCGGTTGGTTGAACACGCTCAAACGCTCTATACCGATCTTCTAAGTGACGATGAATGTCGTTGGTTGTCCGCATACAAACGTCTTTCCGTTTCAAGCCAATGCTTAATGGTTCGTTTGCTTTCTCGTAAAGGCCGTTGGTTTCGCAGCGATAAACTCAACTATGTTGAGATTTCTGATTTGAATACCGCACTACAAGAGCTAAGCACCTCAGGCTTTATTGCGTTAAGTCATCCCACCGAACAACATGACCTTGTCATTAGCAATGTCGAACTAGGATTGCATTTACTCACTAAACCAGAGCTGTTGAGCGCATTTCCATCTCTTAAAAACAATAAGACAGCGAAGAAAGACGAACTCTTGGCGTTACTTGATCACCAACCTTTTGATCAGTTCCAAAACTTGTCGTTCGATTGTATTTACGTTGTCGAATCTCAAGTTATTGATGTTTTGCTGTTACTCTTCTTTGCTAACACCTATCAAGACTTAAGCCAGTTCGTCTTAAGCGATCTTGGGCTCAATACCTTTGAGAACTACCCATTAAGCAAGCAGCGCCGCTTCTTCACTTCAAGAGATCAACTCAATCAACTGATCCAGATGCGCGATATTCAACGCCAATATTCTGAGGGCGACCGTAAAGACCCAGAGTTTCTTGAAC
Source organism: Vibrio sp. FF266 (assembly GCF_041439695.1). Lineage (NCBI taxonomy): Bacteria > Pseudomonadati > Pseudomonadota > Gammaproteobacteria > Vibrionales > Vibrionaceae > Vibrio > Vibrio sp. FF266. The sequence continues at coordinate 106,033 of NZ_JBGOOO010000003.1, read as the reverse complement.
TCCTTTTACAATCGATACCCGCTGAATCGGAGCACAGGAGCAGTGCCAGAAAACGATCGCGTTTGATCAACGATATCGCGCGCGATCTAGAAAGGCTCAACCAAAACGACCAAGCTATCTTTTGGTTCAAACAATCTGTACTTCCTCCGAGCAGAGAACGACTTGCGCGCATCTATGACAAGCAAGACGAGTTAGACTTGATGTGTGACATTGTCACGCAAATGAAAGCTACTCCATCGGATGTGTCAGAGTTGGAAGTCGCGGCTAAGCTTGAGCAAAGGTTATTACGCAAGCAAATGTTATCTACAAAGAAGGGGCACAAAGTTTCACGAACCATAAAACCTAACTGCAAAGAGATAAAACTGGAGTTAGACCTAAGCCAAACGCGAGTCGAGCTTGCGGTAACGCAGCACTTTGAAAGCCAAGGATGGAATGTCTACTTCTCTGAGAACAGTTTTTTATGTGGCTTGTTCGGCTTGGCTTTCTGGGAGGTCATTTTTGCAGATGTTGAAGGCGCCTTTATCAATCGATACCAACATCGACCTCTGGATCTGTACCATTCCGATTTCGTAGACAAACGAGCCGAACAGGTCGAAACGGTGTTTCAGACTATATTCAAGCATGGGCCGAACCACTTACTCAATATTTATGACCAGAAGCGCGGTATCGCCAATCCATTTGTTCATTGGAACTACTTCCCCAGATCACTCGTCGAGCACAGTATGGAGGCTATTCCCAACGCCTTGATTGTTGATCTTTTCAAAGTGATATTGAGTGATTTAAAGCTATTTAGAACTGGGATGCCGGATTTGATTGCATTCAAGGACAAAGAGTTTCATTGGATTGAGGTCAAAGGGCCCGGCGATAAATTGCAAGACAACCAGTGGCGATGGATCAAAGAGTTCGAGCGATTATCTGTTCCATTCTCGGTTTACTACGTCAATCATTAGATAGTTGCCTAGTCTCTAGTCTCTAGTCTCTAGTCTCTAGTCTCTAGTAAATAACTTACATCAATATCTTATCTATAAAATAGTCAGAACATGAGCTTTTTCAATCATTTTCGATATAATTAGAGAAAATGCCTAATCTTTAATACGTATGAATTTGAAAAAACTCTTCATTTTAGCTTTTGTTAGCGTCTTCTCAGGTTGTGCCGTCTACGCGGGGTTGAACTTCGATCAGCTCTTTGGTGAACAACAAGTCCGTGATCGCCAAGCGCCTATTCTTTCATCTCAAGCACAGCATTTCATTGACGAAGTCAAACCTATCATTGATAGCCGCTGTGTTGTTTGCCACGCTTGTTATGATGCACCTTGCCAGCTCAAAATGTCTTCAGTTGAAGGTATCGACCGAGGGGCTAGTAAAGCACTCGTTTATCAAGGCACCCGTTTAACCGCCTCAGCCCCTACCCGCCTGTTTGAAGACGCGATAACCACACAAGAGTGGCGTGATGCGGATTTTCATCCAGTGCTTAACGAGCGTATGCAGAATTCAACGGCTAACCTTGATGCTGGGCTTGTTTCTCGTATGTTGATGCAAAAAGAAAATCACCCTCTTCCAGATCAAACGCAACTTGAAGGCTTCGACTTTTCAACCGATCGCGACCAACAGTGTCCAACCATTGAAGAGTACGCTCAATACGAAAGAGATTACCCGACATGGGGAATGCCTTATGGCATGCCGAACTTAGATAAAACGGAATACGCGACTTTAATGAGCTGGTTGGAAAATGGCGCATTAATGAACGACCATATTCCACTGAATGATGCGGAACAAGAGCTCGTTGATATCTACGAGAGCTTTCTCAATAAGAGTGACAATAAAAGCCAGCTTTCAGCACGTTATATCTATGAACATCTGTTTCTATCACACCTCTACTTCTCTGATATAGCTCAGCCAACACGCTTCTTCACCTTGGTTCGTTCTGCGACGCCTCCTGGTGAAGCGGTTCAACGCATCACGAGTCGTCGACCTTACGACGATCCAAAAGTGGATCGGGTTTATTATCGCCTGATTCCAGAGCAAGGCACCATCGTCCACAAAACACACATGCCTTTTGCATTAAATGAAGAACGCCTGAACAATTGGAACACATGGTTTGTGGATGCTCGTTACGCTGTCAAACAACTTCCTAGCTACGCGATTGACGTCGCGGCGAATCCAATGACTTCGTTTGAAGCTCTTCCGGTGAACTCGCGCTTCCATTTCATGCTGGACAATGCACAAAACACCATCATGGCCTTTATCAAGGGGCCGGTGTGTCGCGGGCAGCTGGCACTCAACGTGATCAATGATAGATTCTGGGTACTATTCATCGATCCTGATAAAGCGGATCTGCCTGAAATTAATCAGTTTTATGCCAACCAGAAGCAAAACCTAAAGCTGCCTAGTGAACTAGAAAGCAACACTGTCCCTGTCACAAACTGGGTGAGCTACGCGAAGCAGCAAGCTCGATACCTTAATGCGAAATCAGACTTCACCAATCAATGGTTTGATAGCGGCGTAAATCTAGACACAGATATCATTTGGGATGGCAATGGCACGAACCCTAATGCCGCGCTTACTATCTTTAGACACTTTGATAGCGCTTCAGTTGTTCAAGGTTTAGTTGGCCCACAACCCAAGACAGCGTGGATTCTTGATTACGCCCTTCTAGAACGTATCCATTACCTTCTCGTTGCTGGTTTTGATGTCTACGGTAACTTCGGCCACCAACTGATTACCCGCATGTTTATGGACTTCTTGCGCCTTGAGGGTGAGAGTAACTTCTTGACCCTTCTTCCAAAAGACGTGCGACACATTGAACACTCAAGTTGGTATGAAAACCAAAGCTCACAGTTGAGCGACTACTTGCAGCGCAATATTGCACCTTTTGACCAGCCAACCAACGTGATATACAAAACGACAAATCCTAAGCGTGAACTGCTTAATATGATCAAAGATAAGCTCGCGCCGATCCTCGATAATCGCTTTGATATTGTCGAAACAGGGTTCAGCCGGAAAAACGAAGCTCTGCTCAAACAAGTGAATTTGATTAAGGGAGTTGGTCTGCGTCATGTGCCTCAATTAGTGACGATCATGATTGAAAGCGAGAGCGGCGATGAGCAGCTGTTCACTATGATTCACAATAACGCTCACAGCAACATTTCAAGCCTGTTCAATGAAGAGGGTAATCGAGATTACGCCAATGACGACTTAACACTGGTACGTGGGGTTATAGGTAGCTACCCTGCCGCTTATCTGTCATTAACTGAGCGCGATATACCGACTCTGGTTAAAGCACTGCAAAGCTTGGACACAGAAAAAGATTACGTCGCGTTACTGGATAAGTTTGCAGTACGACGCAGTTCGCCTGAGTTTTGGCCATTCAGCGACCGAGTTCACCGTTGGTATCAACAAGATCAACCGATTGAGTTTGGTTTATTGGATTACAACCGTTTTGAGAATAGATAGTAAAAATAGATAGCGAGTAAACGGTATACCTTGATTCTAGCTTTTGAGCATTGACTATATTGCCTCAAGCGTCGGCTATATTGCTTGGAATCTTGGTGAGTCTTTCTTAGAGAACCATTGGTACACATGCTAGAAAAAATCCTCTGACGAATAGTCGTTCAGAGGATTTTTTATTTAGCTTGCAGATTAAGTATAAGCTTAAAACAGGCTCACATCGTTAAACGGAAACATAGGGCACAAGTGCCTTCAACGAATCTCTAACTAGTTCCGATAAAGCTTGGTCGTTATCTCGATACTGCAATAATGGTTCTTCGCTTGCTTCAATGCTCTGACACAAGCTGTACAGTGCTGATAGACCCAAACTACCCGCCGACCCTTTAAGTTTGTGCGCCAAGGACTTCACTTCTCGTCCATCATCCGCTTGACTAGCCTCAGCTAATTCATTCAAGGTCAGGTCACTGCTTTCATCAAACAGCGCAACGATCTGTTTCATTTTCTCTAATCCAAGAATCGACAGATCACCCTCTATCACTTTGGAATCAATCAATTTCACCGGAGCATCTCCTCGGTCTTGGGTATCATATTGAGCATCAATGGTAGCCGTGTGATTAGCCAAAACATCAGCCACCTGTGTGGCGTTCCGTTCATCACTGTTACTCTCAATTACGCGTTTATAGTTTTGTTTGCAAACAGCATCGTTCGGATCAGGCTGTGGTAACAACAGTGCTTTACCATCGAGTTGAGTAACGATGAGCTGAGAAAGAGCCTCTTTCTCCAACGGCTTAGGCAAGAAACCATCGAACCCTGATGCTAAATAGCTTTCGACTTCTTCATTGAATACATGCGCCGACACCGCCACCATAGGTGGTATATTTATCGGCTCAGCCGTGGACGTTTGTTCTAGAATCGCTTTTAACTGTTGAATCAGCTCTATGCCATCACAATCGGGTAGGTTAATGTCTACCAACGCAATATCAAACGCCTGCTCACTGAATATAGCTCTGGCCTCTTCTCCTGTTGTCGCCATCACAACGTCATGGCCTAGGTTATTCAGAAATCCTTCAGCAACAATGCAGTTAACAGGGTTATCTTCAATCAACAATACTTTGGCACGGATACAAGCTTCAATAGTCGGTGCTTTCGTTTCAATCTTCTCACCCGCGAACAAAGGTACTGAGAACCAGAATTGGCTACCTTCACCTTCTTCGGAATGAACACCAATATCACCGTTCATTGCTTGCATGATACTTTTGCTGATCGCTAGCCCTAGCCCAGTGCCGCCAGTTTTATTGCGACCACTACCGGTTTGGGTGAATGCATCAAACAGACAAGCTTGCTCTTTGCTATCAATGCCAACCCCCGTGTCTGACACTTCAAACATCACTCGATTTTCATCTTCTATATCTAAGCTGATAAAGATATCGACTGAGCCTGTTTCAGTGAACTTAATCGCATTGCCAACCAGATTGTTCAAAATTTGGCTGATTCGTGTTACATCACCACGCCAATAACGTTGTACGTTACTTTCAATATGGAAATCGAAATTAAGTTTCTTCTCAGCAGCACGTCCCTCCATTAGTTGGTAGGTATCTTTAACCATCTGGTAGAGATCAAACGAAGCCGTGCGAATTTCTAAATGCCCCGCTTCTATCTTTGAATAATCAAGCACGTCATTCAAAATGGCGAGAAGATTCTTGCCGCTGCGGTTAATGATATCGGCATAACCCGATTGCAAAGGATCTAGCCCAGTATCTTTAAGTAATCGAGCCGTACCTAATACACCGTTCATCGGTGTTCGTATTTCATGGCTCATCGTCGCGAGGAAGGCGGACTTAGCCCGGCTTGCTTGCTCTGCGGCATTACGAGCCTTAGCGTGATTTTCCACCTCGACATTCAACTTCTCATTGGTTTTTTGCAGTTGATAAGTTCGGTCGGTGACCAATTCTTCTAAGTGCTCTTTATGTTCTTCGAGCTCACGTTTCGCCTTCGCTTCTCCAACTGCTACCACTTGTAGCGCCTGTGCCGTATTTCTCGCTGTAATAATAGCCTCACCCATATGAGCCAGTTCATCATTACCTTTAACCGAGATATCGATATTCAGGCGCCCCTGAGCGATAGACATCAAAGCTGAAGAGTATTCAGTAAGACGTTTAACCACCGAGATATAAACAACTCGCCACACAATAACGGCAACGATAACCAAGCCAATAACCGAAATCACCGACAACGACCATTGAGCTAGATTCAGCGTGCTAGTCAGCTCATCAACCGCTTTTTTGGTACTTAGATTCGAATCGTCGATCAATTGGTTAACCGTTGTATTCAGTTGCGAAAACAGCTCCAGCGTATTTTGCATCAGAAATTCAGATTTTTTGGTGTTCTCATATTGTTCTAGCGATATATCGAACACGACTTGGCGTTTTCTTAATTCTTCAAGAAGCTGAGACATCTGCGCTGAACGAGTCGGGTCTTCGACCGCTTTCACACGGCGCGCCATAATTCTTAGATTAGATTCAAACTCAGATTGGATTTGATGAATACGTTCAACGTTAGTGACAGTCTGCGTTTCTTCAATTTGATTAAGCATTTTGTACGCCAACAAATGTAATTCATGCAAGCGTTCAGACAAATCAAGGTCTACCTCAACAAGCGCATCTAAGGCTTGGTAGGCTTTATCAGTTTGCTTGGTTTCTAGTAGATCATAAATGTGTGTAACGTTGGCAACTGCGATGGTGGCCGTGTTCAACACTTGGGTTCGGGTTAGCTGTTCTAGCTCTTCCGCAAGTAGACGCATCTCTTCAACACGAGAAGACAGTTCCTTGTTTAACCAAAGCTTACGTTCAACTGACACGCCCAACTCAGCCAGTGTATTAATAACACTTTGGACATTGTTTTCGAGTTTATTAAGAAGTTGGGAATCAAAGCTGTCGACGCCAAGTTCTTTGATATGCTGAAGAAGCGACTCAAGTTGACCGAACAACATAGTCCCCGCCTCTTTTCTTTCTGCTTCATTTCTCGCATTAGAAAGCGTTTGTACAGACGAAATAATACGGTTACTCAACTCAGACACTTGACGAGCTTCGATCATGGCAGGAAGAGCAGAATCGACGACGTTTCTTTCAGTCTTTGCTACAAAGCTAAAACCAGAAACACCGATCAATGCAGACAATAAAACCAACAGGGCCATCACTAAGAATGAGGCGAGTAGCTTGCGTCCAATACTCGCTGAAGCTAACAACATAAACTCTAAACCTTAAAACGTTCTTCTTTACCCATGCAGAATACGCTATATTTTGCAGTGTTTCTTATCTAAAACCAATAAAACGGCAATTCATGCTATCTAGACCTTTAACTTCAAAAATTCTTCTCTCATTACTAGCATCAGTCACCACTGTAGCAAGTGCTAGTGAGCCTTTGAGCCCAATAAAACCGGCAGAAGCCACATCACAAAAAGAAAAAATTTGTGCCATTTATCCGCACCTAAAAGACTCTTATTGGTTATCGGTTAACTACGGAATGGTCTCAGAAGCAGAAAAGCAACAAGTCGAACTTAGAGTTTTGGAAGCTGGCGGTTACCCCAACGTAGCCAAACAGGCCTCACAACTGGTGCTTTGCACGCAGTGGGGAGCTGATGCCATTATTTTAGGCACCGTTTCGCCTGACGCTTACCATGAGAATCTGACCAACTGGGTCGGAGCAACCCCTGTGTTTGCCACAGTCAATGAGTTAACCGTCAATAAAGAGCAACAAAGAGTATTAAAAGGCACGGTCGGTGTCGACTGGTATCAAATGGGCTTCCAAGTCGGAGAGTTTTTGTCGAAAAGACATCCAAAAGGGTCAGGAGAAACACCTATCGCCCTATTACTTGGCCCACAAGCAAGCGGTGGCACTAAACCTGTGGCGCTCGGGTTTTATGATGCAATCAAATCGAGCGATATCAAAATCGCGATCAGCTATTGGGCAGACAACGATAAAGAACTGCAAAGAAACTTGGTACAACAAGTCATCGAACAACCGGATATTCAATATATTGTCGGAAGTGCAGTCGCGATTGAAGCTGCGATAAGTGAACTAAGAGCTGCGGGTAAAACCAAAGATATTGGGTTAATTTCAAGTTACTTAAGTCACGGAATCTACCGCGGTTTGCTTCGTAACAAGGTGCTTTTTGCACCAACAGATAAAATGGTTGAACAAGGTCGCTTGTCGGTAAAGCAAGCCACCAATTACTTGCGTGGTCAACCTTATGAAAAACATAGTGCACCCATGATTGAGGCACTGACACCAGCAACACTCAAAGATCAAATTATCGCCGACTCATTGTCACCTTCTGAGTTTCGCCCGGTATTCAGTGTGAATCCTTAGTGCTATATTGACTAAAGAACTCAAAACAATAAAAACGAATCAATCATTTAGGGAACATCCATGCAAAAAACGACGCGTACTATGCCAACGCATAAGAATATCGCTTTGGTCGCTCATGACCATTTCAAACCTGAGCTATTAAGATGGGTCAAAGAGAACAAAGAAAAACTACAAAAGCACTTCCTTTATGCAACGGGCACGACAGGTTCTCTACTCAGTAAAGAAACAGGCTTAGCGATTAAGAGTATGATCAGTGGCCCAATGGGCGGTGACCAACAACTTGGTGCGCTTATCTCTGAAGGCAAGATCGATATGATGATTTTCTTCTGGGATCCATTAAATGCCGTACCACACGACCCGGACGTAAAAGCACTGCTTCGTATCGCAAGTGTTTGGAACATCCCTGTAGCAACCAACCGCGCTACCGCTAACTTCCTGTTTAACTCTTCACTGCTTGAAGAAGAAGTGATCATTGAGATCCCAGACTACGAAGCATACTTGGCAGAGCGCACATAATCACACGTTAAATTAGCCCTTTACTAAACACACTAAAGAGCCTGCATTATGAACTGCCCCCAACAGTTGGACATCAATTATTGGGGGCTTTCTGTTTTTGTAATCTGCTCTTTTGAGCCACAAAAAAGCCCTGCTAGTTTCGCAAGGCTTCTCTTATTTCTCATTACTCTAAAATCTAACCGCTATTTTTCTTCGAAGCGCTTCGCTAAGTGATAGAACTCATTCACTTGCTCTTTTAGCTCTGTGGAGTGGTCTTTCACGGAATGTGTTGCAACCAAGTTTTGCTCTGCGGTAGATGCAATAGACTGCATATGCAGGTTCACTTCGCTCGATAGTTCACGTTGTTTATGAGCAGAGCTTTCAACAGATTGCATCAATTCATTCATCGATTGCATTAGATTTTCAACTTCAGATAAACGCTCTGCGCTCACCTTCGCAACATCACCGCACGCGTCTGTTTGGTCTCTGTTCGCCAGAATATCTTTCTGCCAGCTTTCAATCGTCGCCAGCATGGTATCGATGCTCTCTTTAATCTGAACTGTGGCCTTTGACGTTCGCCCAGATAACGCACGTACTTCATCGGCAACAACTGCAAAGCCTCTTCCTTGCTCGCCTGCTCTTGCCGCTTCAATCGCAGCGTTAAGTGCCAACAAGTTAGTTTGCTCAGCGATTCCACCAATCTCTTCCATTATCTTGCTCACGCTTTGCGCTTGGTCGCTCAATTGGTAAGTCGTGTGCGTCGCTTTCTCCGCCTGAGATGCCAAATTTTCAAGGTTACGATGGGTTTGATCAATGCTCTCTTTAGCACCTGCACAAGTTTGCAAGGTCACATCAACAATTTGGTGAGCTTCTTCTGTACGAGTAGAGACTTCATTGGCGGTCACCTCAACCTCTTCAGTTGCTTCACGTACCTGAAGAATATCTTTTGTCTGCTGATCGAGCGCTTCAGTGACTTGGTATGACGTCGCATTAAGGTTATCGGCTAAATCTTGCAATGGTTTCGCTGAGTCTGTCATACGACCTAATACAGTGCGGATTCGGGCAGACAGCAGCTTGAGATGAAAATCGGCAACAGAGAACTGACGATTACCTGAATAGACAAGGCGACTGACACTATCGAATTTAGATTGCAGTTTTTTCAACTGTAATGGAGTATCAATGAGCTCTTGTCGGAAAAGCAGTGCTAGAGCAGAGACAGGAAGAAGACTCAATATCCACTGCGATGCTTGCCCTACTTCTACAAGATTTGAAATCAGAGGCGCAGCCAAAGAGCCAAGTAACACTGCGTAACGAACACTGTCACTGATCTGTAGTGACCATTGGCGACCTGACGTCTCAGCTTTCAACAAGCTTTGATAGGCCTTATCCGCAACTTGCACCCACTCGCTTTTCGGCTTAACACGAACAGACTGATAGCCACTCACCTTCCCGCCATCATAAATAGGGGTAACGTAAGCATCAACCCAGTAGTACCCACCGGATTTAGTTTTGTTTTTTACGATCCCGCGCCACGCCTTGCCTTGTGTTAGATTCACCCACATATCGGCAAAAGCCGCTTTAGGCATATCACCATGCCTAACAATATTATGGTTTTGCCCAAGTAATTCATCTTGGTTGTATTCTGCAATGCGACAAAAAGCGTCATTACTATAGGTAATCACACCTTTAAGGTCAGTAGTTGAGACAAGTTGTTCATTTTCGCTTAAAAGCGTTTCACGAGATTGAGAAGGAGAGCTGGCTGTCATTATATTAACTTTTGTTAACTATTATTGTAGCCGAGGAATATATACAATTATTAAAGTTCTTACAAAATGCGAACGTAACATTTTGTGTAAATGACTGCTATTTATACAAAAATAACCAATGCACCTCACAAAACTCTAAACGCTAAGCCTCTTCCCTAACTATTATGCCTTTGATCTAATTATTCACACCTCTATCTGGCTAAAGGTCATGACTCATCTAAGTTAACTGCAGTGGTAAATTTCACTGTTCTCATAGAGACGGAGGTATGGAACTTGCGAATATTCAGATCTTTGCGCAATACTCGTTCAACAAAGTCTTCGTAAGCTTGTATATCTTTCACCGTAACAATCAACATAAAATCAAAGCTGCCTGATATCTGATAGCACTGAGTAACCTCTGACGCCTTAGAAATAGAATGGCGAAAAATTTGATAGATATCCCCTCGATCGCGCTCCATTTCAACGGACACAACTAGGGTCATCTTGCTGCCAGTAAGCTCAGGATTAATGATCGAAACATCACCGACGATCACGCCCTCTTGCCTCAATCGTTTCACTCGCTTTAAGCAAGCAGGAGGTGATAGCCCTACGATCTCGGCTAACGACTGATTAGGGATCCGGTTATTCTTCTGAAGCTCTACCAATATGCTTCTATCTATACGGTCTATTTCCATAATTTCTTAAACCATGATTTTTTGATTGATAATTTCTTACTTTAAGGCAATTTAAAAATTATAGGCAACTTTATAGGTTATTTTTGAAATAATAATCACAACAATCGCGGTAAGATCTTTTTATACAACACAACGAGTTATGGTCGTAACAATGAAATCAACCTATCAATTTTTCAAAGAGCTCCTCAAAGAAATCTTCGATGTCACTTCGACGCTTTTCCGTATCATGATTCCAATCATCATATTGATAAAAGTCGTCGAAGAGCTTGGCGGCATAATGATTCTTAGCGAATGGCTAAGCCCTATAATGGAAAGCGTCGGATTACCCAAAGAAATGGGCTTGGTATGGGCAACAACCATACTCACTAACATCTATGCGGGGCTGATTATTCTTATTAATTCCGATGTTCCCTTAACGGTTGCTCAAGCTTCAATTTTAGGCAGCATGATGCTCCTTGCTCACTCATTGCCAATTGAAGGCGCAATTGCCAAAAAAGCAGGTGTTAACTGGCTGGCTACCCTATCGGTGAGAGTGGGTGGAGGCTTAGTGCTGGCATGGCTACTCAACCTCAGTTATCAATACGGAGACTGGCTCAACTACCCAGCAACCGTGCTTTGGCAACCGGAAGTATCTGGAGACACGAGTTATCTTGGTTGGGCGCTTGAACAGTTCAAGAACTTTGCGGTTATCTTCATGGTAATCTCAGCACTATTACTGTTACTCAAGATCTTAAAGGTTCTAGGTATTGAGAAACTCATGGCAGTATTACTGAGACCATTGTTAAGAGTGCTGGGAATCAGCAAAGACGCAACAAACCTAACAATAATAGGAATCACGCTCGGCCTTTCGTTTGGTGGCGGCTTATTAATCAATGAAGCTAAGAAAGGGCATATCTCAGCAAGAGACGTATTCACCGCAATCATGCTGCTCAACTTGCTCCACAGTTTAATTGAAGATACGTTGTTGATCCTACTCATCGGGGCTGATTTCTACACGATATTTTGGGGAAGGCTTGTATTCTCGGTGTTGGTTGTCGCTGTGATATCAAACGTCATTAAGCGCATGAATCCAAGCACTTGCGAACGGTATTTTTATCGCGATGTCTCTCAGTAATAAGTAAATCGCCAACAAGAATAAAAGGAAAAGAACTCAAATACGGGTTCTTTTTTACGGCTTGGTACTCCTATCACCTCCGCTATTTTTAAATTTCACGCCCTTGAAACACTGAAAATCATTCTCAACACCCTAATTATTGATATTTCGTGTGAAAATAATTTCAGCACAGGTATTTACTAATAACTCAATTATTAAATGCAATATTTAAACACAGAGAATATAAAACGCATCTTATTACTTATAACTCCATACCTTGTATAAAGTACTCTCAAGATAATAATCACTTCCCAACCAAGATTATTAAAATCCAAACTATCAACTATTCATTCAACAAAACTCATTAAATAGCTGATAATAAAATAAATAACGACCATTATTTGATATTAACTTTAAATGTTGAAATCGGAACGAACAATTGCTTGTAATAATTATCTATTTGATTGGTTAATTTTATAAATATATTTTGTTACATAATCAAAACTGATGGCTCTTTTCAATATGCTCCTTATAACAGCGCCTCTTACAACCGAGGCTCGCACAACTAAGATTCTTACAAAAACACCCATAAAAGCAATGACTTTAATGGTTCTAACTTTGTCATCACTGTCACAGGCTTCCACTATTGAGAACGATGAACTATTGCTTAAGTCATTGATTAAAAGAGGTGTTATCTGTTCTGGCTTAACCTATGAGGAAAATCAAGAAGCTTTACGTATCTATCTCAACGCTAAAAAAGCGAAGAGCACTCCGTTTGATTCAAAAAGTAGAAAAGAGACAACCAATACAAAGGAGATAGAAAGTAAAAAAAATACAACAAACACACGTCAGTTAAATAAGACACCACAAGAGTGTATTAGGCCAAACTCGGACAACAGATCCGAATAAGGCAAGTTGATACTGATATCGACATGGAAATATAAAAGGAAAATATAATGAAAATGATGAGAAAAACATTGTTGGCTTCAGCAATGCTTACTCTATTTAGCGTCAGTAGTTATGCAAAAACACCTATTGATTTAGGCGTTGTTAATGAAGACAAACTCATTGAAATGCTAGTTAGACAGGGCTTAGTCGACCAAGATGCAACCGATGTGGCAAAGCACGACGCACTTGACCGCTACTTGAAGAATAAAATCAATTCCGGTTTTAAAGGTGACGCTCAATTCGGTAAAAAAGCACTTGAGCAACGAGCGAAAATACTTAAAGCCATAGAAAAAGGATCTGGCGTTAGAAAGGCGAGCGTCTTTGCGTTAGAAGTCGGCACCAAGCGTACCGATAAAGTACTCGCTCTGTTAGTCGATTTCCCTGATTTGAACTGGGATAACAACAAACTGACCGAAGAGCACACACAAATGCTCTACGAGAGCTACAACCCAGAACATTATCAAGAGTTGTTGTTTTCAAACTCTGGCTACACTGGGCCAAACGGCGAAAACCTAATCTCGATGCGTCAGTATTACCAAAGCGAATCTGGTGATAGTTACAGCGTTGCGGGCCAAGCTGCAGGTTGGTATCGCGCCTCTAAACCTGCGTCATTCTATGGGGGTAACTCCCCTACTACCGACAACGATCTCAACGCGCAAGAACTGATTCGCGAAGCACTGAATCAATTGGCTCAAGATCCGAGTATCAATCTAGCCGATTACGATATTGAAGATCGTTACGATTACGACGGTGACGGAAACTTCCGTGAACCCGATGGTGTGATTGATCATCTAATGGTGTTCCACGCATCTGTTGGTGAAGAAGCCGGTGGTGGCGTATTAGGCCCTGATGCGATTTGGTCTCACCGATTCAACCTTGGTCGCACCCATGTACTTAAAGGCACCTCTAGCTCGCTTCCAGACCGCTTTGGTGGCCAATACGCAGCATTTGATTACACGATTCAACCGATTGATGCCGCAGCTGGTGTATGTGCTCACGAGTATGGCCATGATTTAGGCTTGCCAGACGAGTACGACACGCAATATACAGGCAAGGGTGAACCTGTCTCTTACTGGTCAATCATGTCTTCGGGCAGTTGGGCTGGTCAAATTGGTGGCACACAGCCAACGGCATTCAGCTCTTGGGCAAAACACTTCCTACAGAAGTCGATTGGTGGTCGCTGGGTTAACGATGATCAAATCTCAATTAATGATCTAGAAGACAACCCACAAGTTTACACGCTGTTCCAAACAACGGATAACAACCGTCCGAACATGATTAAAGTGGATCTTCCAGAAAAACAGATCGAAGGTTTAAAACCGTTTGCTGGTGAGTATTCGTTCCACTCTCAAAAAGGCGATGACCTGAAAAACAGCATGACACGCAAGTTGGTGATTCCAGCCGGCGATTCTGCACTGCTTTCGTTCAAAACTTGGTATGAAATTGAGAAAGACTACGACTTTGCACGCGTACTCGTGAATGGAGAAGCCATTGCCGGCAACATCACCTCAATGGATGACCCGTACAATACTGGCCTCGTTCCTGCTATTGGCGGCGAATCTGGCGGTTGGATTGATGCTGAGTTCGACGTTTCACAATGGGCAGGCCAAGAAGTAGAGCTTTCGTTTGAATACATCACCGATGGTGGCTTGGCGATGGAAGGTTTCTATTTGGATAACCTCAGTGTGGTCGTTGATGGTGAAGTAACCTTAATAGACGATGGTGAGAGCAACTCCGCCTTCGCCCTAAATGGTTACAAGCTGAGTAATGGGTTCCACCAAGCGCAACACTACTACCTGTTGCAATGGCGCAGCCACATGGACGTTGATGAAGGTCTAGCCAACATCAAACGCATGGGACAACTGATCTCATTCGACCCAGGTTTGATCATTTGGTACGTAGACGAGTCGCTGACTGATAACTGGGTAGGTAAACACCCAGGTGAAGGTTGGTTAGGCGTGGTCGATGCAGACCAGAATGCCATGACTTGGGAAAAATCCGGTGAAGTCGCTCAAACTCGTTATCAAGTTCGTGATGCTGCGTTTTCACTCAAAGATCATACCCCAATGCGTCTTGTGAACAGCGACGATGATGTACTTGAAGATACCAGTTTGGTTGGCAATGCTAGCTTCTCTGACGACCAAGATTACACCTCTCCACAAGCGCCTGATTCAGGACGTATCCTAACGGAGTTTGGCTTATCCGTTGATATTGTGAATCAGAGTGACAACAACGAATACGGTGTGGTTCGCTTATCGAAAGTAAGCCAACACAACGTCGCCCCTACTGCGAACTTCGAGCTCAATGTTACTGCCCTGAACGTTTCTGCACGTAACTTCAGTTCTGATCAAGACGGTGAGATCGTCAGTTATCTATGGGACTTTGGCAACGGCACAACAAGTAACGAAGTGGCACCAACTTGGTCTTACGAGCAAGCCGGTGAATACACGGTGAACTTGACTGTTGTTGACGACAAAGGCGCTACCGATTCATTTAGTTCTGTGGTGAGTGTTGAATCTCCAAACGCCCTTCCAGAAGCGAGCGCGAAGTACATTCACTTGGGTCGTTGGGTAACCATGTGGTCTACAAGTTCAGACAGCGATGGTCGTATTGTTGATACCGAGTGGACACTTCCAAACGGAAAGGTGAAACGAGGTCGCACATTCACTTCAATCTTCCCTTCATACGGAGAGCACGAGGTGACACTGAAGATAATCGATGACCAAGGTGGGATTACGACTAAGACAATTTTAGTCGACCTGTAAATCATAGCAGGCTCTATCATGAGGATTTACAAAATAAGCTTAAGTACTGTTGTCACAGGATATAAACCACGACAGCAGTTTTAAGAAAACGTCATTATTTAAGCCATAAGCGAAAGCCCTACCGATTCGGTAGGGCTTTTTATTGGTCGCAATTTAAGATACTAGGGGTTTAGTCACAGTAAAAAACTTGCTGAACCACCATTCGATGAACCATTACACGGGCTGCTTTTGAATGCGTGATTTACGCGCACTGAATGCAAACAACAAAATTACGGCCAAAACGAATGGTAAAACGTAAACGTTAAGGTTTTGCCAACCTACTGTTGACTCCAACCAACCAGACAGTAGCGCCGTGACAGTTACACAACCAAACACAACAAATTCATTGAACGCTTGTGCCTTGGCTTTATTTTGAGCTTGATACGACTGGCTAAATAAGCCTGTTGCAGCGATGAACATAAAGTTCCAACCCACACCAAGCACAACCAAAGCCGCTCTAAAGTGCCAAATTGACACGCCATGGATATTGATGGCAATACTCACCACAAATAACACGCCACCTGCAAGGATCATCATTCTTGAACCGAACTTCTCGATGAGGGAGCCCGTAAAGAATGCAGGCACAAACATACCCAATACGTGCCACTCAATCACACCAGCAGCTTTAGTAAAATCGAATCCGCAACCAATCATCGCCAATGGTGTTGCCGTCATCAAAATGTTCATCACGGCGTAAGCAACCATGGCCGCAAACACAGCGCCAATAAAGTTCGGTGCTTTAACGATTACGCCTAAAGGATCGGCTTTGGGAGCCTGACTATTAAAAGAGACTTTAGGAAACTGAATTGTTTGTAACAAGGCTAAAGCTAAGATGTTTAGGCCGATCAGCGAAGCAAAAGCACCAATGTACAAGCCATCTGCTGACCATTGTTGAGACATAATCGCCAAGTTTGGCCCGAGTACCGCCGCCAACACGCCACCAGCCATCGATATAGATATCGCTCGATGACGGGCATTTTCATCACACACCTCGATTGCAGCAAAGCGATAAAGCGTGCCAAAACCTATGCCTATCCCAAGTAAGAACGTGGCGAAACAAAACAGATAGAAATTTTGCTGAGACAGTGCGTAAGTGGCAAGGCTAGCCCCTGTAATGCCAACCACATTACCAATGCTAAATCCTCGCTTTCTCCCTAATTTTCCTGAAATTAGAGACGCAGGAATAGTGGCTGCCATTAAACCCAAAAATTGCAGCGCAACCGGCAAGGTAATCATGCTGACACTGGGCGCAATCTGCTTGCCGATCAAGCCAATCACCGAGATCAGTAATATGTTACCCGTCATCAGCAAGGCCTGACACAGCGAGAGCAGCCAAACATTTCTATTCATCTTCGTTCCTAAATATGAGCACAGTTGGTCAATAGACCAAATAATCAACAAAGTCGCAACACTTTGTTACTCATAGCAACTCTACAAAGCGGCCAATAGGCCAATATCAATAGTTACCACCATATGACTTTGATTAGCGTTACTTAAGACGCTAGAGTTGAAATTATCATTACTTAAGATAATAATAATTTTTTGTTATTTATAGGCTTTAGCATTTAAAGGTGAGTATGATTAATCCACTTTGGCTCAATACATTTAAGACTCTGGTTGAAGTTGGTCATTTCACCCAAACTGCAGAAAAGCTGTATATGACACAGCCTGGCGTTAGCCAACACATCAAAAAGCTTGAGCAAGCTTGTAACTGTGACTTGTTATCGAGAGAAAATAAGAGTTTCGAACTGACCGAACAAGGTCGGATTATGTATCGCTACGCTCTTAAACTGGAAAAAGACCAAGAAGATTTATTCGAATCTCTGAGTTTCGACAATCCTTATTCTGGGCAATGTCATCTATCCTGTTCGGGTTCACTCTCTTTGCGTCTGTATCCCAAGCTTCTTGAACTGCAGCAGCAACATCAAGACCTGAGCATCAACCTAGAAGCGGCACCGAACAAAAAGATATTGAACGACCTAATCCAAGGCACCACCGATATTGGAATCGTAAGACATTCACCCAATGACAGCTATTATCAGAGCCAAGTTATTGGTAATGAGGCGCTGTGCTTAATCGTCCATCATAGTCTTGCTGACTTAGAGATTACCCCTGAAGCTCTGCACAATATCGGCCTCATAGCCCATCCAGACTCTGCTCATTACCTGTCTTTGTATTTTGACCTATGCGGAGATAAAGATTTAGCGAACATCAACATCAATGAGATCCCGAAGTCTGGCTACATTAATCAACTCCACCAAATTCTATTACCCGTATCAAAAGGGCTTGGGTTCACCGTGTTACCCGCAGGGGCTGTCGAAAACTTTCCAGACAAAGAGAAGTTGCATGTTGTGCCACCTAAAGTGAAGGTTGAAGAAACACTGTATTTGGTTCAGAAAAGAAATCGAAAACTGCCGCACAGATACAACACCCTTATCGATCTAATCAAACAACACGTCAGTAATTAATCCGAGACACAGAAAGAAGTAAAGCCTTTAGCTAGTTCGTTATTTCGCAGCAAGAGCTAAAGGCTTTAATGTTGGAGTGATGTTCAAAAGACAGCTACTCAGAAGCACTCAGAACCTCTTTGGCTCGTTCAAAGTCGTAATTATCTAACGCACTTTGGACATCTTTAAGAACTGCTGAATGTGGATACTGTGCCAGTAATTCAGTCACGTATTGGGTCGCATCGTTATCATAAGCATCCAACAGCGAATACAACTTAGCACGCTGCTCTTGAGTGATATTAGGCGAATTCGATGCATCAGCGCTTCTCACCTCAGTTTCTTGAGTACATGCCGTTTCAACACCTTGAGCACCAGAGCCATCAAAGCTGCTCTCTACCGTTTTGATCAATTCGATTAACCCAAGCTCAGCTTGTTTAAGATCCTGCTCATCACACGCCTTGTTATGCGCTTTGCTTTCAAGACCACCGAGTTGTTCAGCCAATTGCAACCCGCCAATAGAAGCCGCCATGCTTTTTAACGTATGTAGGTTCCGCTCTAACGTCACCCATTCATCTTGCACTAGGTTGTCGAAGGTATCCGACATAATGTCAGGCGCCCCTTGGCAGAATCTACCAAGCATCTTGTCTTGCAGCTTCACATCATGATGAGTCAGCTGACCGAACCTTGGCAATGAGAAAACAGGGAGAACCATCAGAGTATCAGAGCTTAATGTCGGACTGTTAGAGCTGCTATTTTGCATCCTAACTAAAGGCGACTCTGATGACGCTTTACCCTCAACCAAAACCTCTGGCACGATGTATTTCGTAATCAAAGCGGTGGCTTTATCGATGATAATGGGCTTATCCAAGAAGTCCGTGACTCCAGCCTCTCGCGCTCGCTGTTTCGCATCAGCAAACACATTGGCCGACATCGCAATAATTGGTACATCTTTATCAAACTCACGAATCAAACGTGTAGCTTCGAAACCATCCATAATCGGCATTTGCAGGTCCATAAAGATCATCTCATATTCATTGCTTTGAGCTAACTCCAGTGCCTCTTTTCCATTCTCTGCCAAGTCGGCATTCAGATTAGAGCGGGTGAAGAATGCCAAAGCTAAATCTTGATTTAACTCATTATCTTCAACTAGCAACACCCTTTGACCTTTGAACTCTATCTGGTAATCCAGTTGCAGCTCTTGGGCTTTAAACTCTGCCAATTTTTCAACGCTTGATCTTGGCAATGTTAGAACAAACGAAAACTCGCTGCCTTGCCCGAAAACACTCCCAACACTAATTTGGCCACCCATTGCACGAACCAATTTCTGACTAATATTGAGTCCTAACCCTGTGCCACCGAATCGGCGCGTGGTTGTACTATCGGCTTGGCTAAATGCTTCAAAGAGCTTGTGTAGATTCTCATCAGAAATTCCTATGCCAGTATCGGCCACCATCACCTTCATAGTCAGACTGTTATCATCTGATTCAACAAGGGCTACAGTTAACGAGACACTACCAGTTTCCGTAAACTTAATCGCATTACCAACAAGGTTAAGTATTACTTGGAACAGCCTTAATGGATCGCCGCGCAGAGGAGTGTTTAACTCTAGATCTATCGACATAGACAAGTTAAGTTGCTTCTCATTCGCTTTGGGTTCCATCAACTCAATGACATCTTGGAATGTCGTCACGGGATCAAATGGGATGCTATCAATGACAAGCTGTCCCGCCTCTATCTTAGAGAAGTCGAGGATGTCATTAATGATGCTTAACAGTGAATGCCCCGAACGGTGCACTTTCTCAATATAGTTTCGAGCAACAGGATTAGATATTTCGCCAATCGCCAGATAAGACAAACCAATAATAGCGTTCATTGGCGTTCTAATTTCATGGCTCATATTGGCTAAGAATTCCGATTTAGCTTGGCTCGCCAAATCGGCCCTCTGTTTCTCTTCTTCTAATTGCTCATTAAGGCGCTTCATTTCTGAAATATCGAATGCCCAAAATAGCGTGGCTATCTCGCCATCTAGCTCAAACAAATAATAGCTGACGAGCGCAACGAAACGGGTTCCATCAGATTTTCTAAGCACCAACTCCCGGTTTACTACCTTGCCATTGAGCATTAGCTCCTTATGTACATCATCCCGAACGGATAAAGAGTCATGAATAGAAGCTACATCGATAGAATCAAGATCAAGACCTTCAACCCCAAACAGCCGTTTCGCAGTATCGTTGGCATAACGAACTTTCTCTTCAAACACAACACTCGCGGCGATAGGAGAGCTGTTAAGCATATTGTAGAGCTGCTCCTGAGCCTTCTTAAGCGCCTCTGTTGCATCATTGGCAATGCTTATTTGTTTCGAGAGTTTTCGATTCCAGAAAACGATAAGTAAAACGATCACCAAAGCAAAACCTGAAATGGTATAAACCAATTCATAGTCGACTCTTTCTATCGCTTTTGGCGCTGCCCACTTCGCCGATATCTTTTGACGTTCTTCAGCAGAAATGCTCTCAATCGCCTTATTCACAATGGAATAAAGCAAAGGTTCAGACTTAATGACGTGTAAGGTGGGTGAAAGGAAAAAATCAAGTCGTCCGATAATTCCGACCTCACGATGACCAAATGAATCAATGAGGTAGTTTAGGACTTCGACAGTATCGATCATGCCATCTAGGGTTTCATCATCCAGTCGGTTAAGCCCATCTTCAGTGGATTCTACTTTCACCCATTCAATATTTGGGTATTTCCCGACAATCGCATCGGTATTTGCTGCGTTCTTCAAGATACCGATTTTCCATCCTTCAGCTTCCTCAAGCACCAAGCTACTTATGTCTCGTCTCGATGCAATAGCTAAACGGCTTGAAAACAGGCTCTTAACTGCTTTGACGTTGTCTCCTAACGAACGGTTCTCTTGTGCTGCGGAGACCAGTTCTACTTCATGATGATCAACCAAGCTTCGGGTCTCAGACCAACTTGCAACGTCTACATGGTTGATACTTAACCCTGTTTTCTGCTCAATGAGCGTTAGGTAATCGTCAATCATACCGATGTATTCACCGATATTGGATACCGCCTCATAAGGCAACGAATTTGGATCGATACCTATCCGAACATCCGGATTGTCTTTGATCCACTTCCTCTCTTTTTGGCTTAGATTTAAGATCTCTCCAGTCAAATTACTCGCTTGATAAACATCCGCAATATAGCGTTTCGCCGCATCTCCGAATGAACTAAATTGTTCGACTGATGGAAAATAAACATGGTTCCGCTCTAACGACTGAACATCAAAGTAGAAAGTCATCGAACCAGAATTGGTGCTCCCTCCTTTGGTTCGATAATTTGCGACCTTGGTGACTGATGAAAAGTGAGAGGTGTTTTTCTTCTCTCCATATTCATCAACTAGGTTACCGATGTACCAAGATTTGATTGGACGATTACTATTATCCGCCTGTGCAGTGATCACCTGAAATGAACTGTCCGTATCGAAAATTTCAAAAACTTCGGTTAACTCTTCAAAGCGGTCATTGACGATAAAATACGCGGATATTTGCGCTATGATATTCGCCTTTTTAAGCACTTGGCTTAGATCATTCTGAACCTGCATCTCGATAATTTGGCTTAAACCGTCATCGGCCTGTTTAAGGTTGTTAATCGCGGCATTGAAGCTGTCTCTGATTTCCTCACTCTTAAAGTCAACATAGATCGGATACTCAACTTTATACTCGTCATGTAACGTTAGCTCTGCCATTTCAATAAAACGAGTATTGGTGATAAACCACTCCAGAACCCTTCGTTCAACCATTAACAGGTCAACATTTTGAGCCCTCAATTGTGAGAATGCCGATTCAAGACCTTCGTAATCTTCGACACGACCAATGTCTAACTTACCCTTCAGTACTTCAACAGAATTTTTAATTGGTGAGGTCTCGTCGAACAATAACGCCCCTAGTGATAGGTCGTTCTGAGATTCAAGTTTGAGCTTGCGGCGAGTCAGTGAAACAGGAACAAACTCAACATTAAGAACTTTATCACTTAGGAAATGAGCATTAGGATCATCAAACTGAACGCCAGAAACAAAGGCAATAGAATTATTGTTGTCGATGGCCTTTCTAGCGGCACTAGGAGGAAGAGTGACAACGTCACCCAATTTATACCCCATATCATTAAGAGCACGTTGAATAATGTCGTGTTCTAGCCCGACCGCGGTGCTGTCTGGATACATATACGGAGGGTTACCAAAGCCAAATACGCCTTTTAGTGGCACTCGATAAGGAGAGGTATCTAGCCACTTTGATAAAATCTGGTTCTTATTTGCAACGTCAAAAGTTTCAATTTGTTTGTTGATTAGCGTCAGTAGCTCTGGTTCGTCATTTCGAATCACCATCGACGCTTCTAACTTTTTCCAATGCTCCAAAACATAGTTGACCGCTAGATCATGAACGCCAATCTTTTTCGCAAGATCCATAGTGGTGATAGGTTCACCGACCATGCCTTCAACATCACCAGACCCTAACGCACGCACCGCATCAATAACATTCTCAAAATCGACTCTTTCGATAGAGCTCAACCTCACTCCTGCACGCTCCAAGTCTATGTTTTCATTTACCATCGCAATGCGGCGTTTATTATTTTGATCTAGATTTCCATCGAGTTTTTTGTCGATAGGGACTATCACAGCCACCTGATAAGGAATATAGGGATCACTTGCAAGAAAACGTCCACCTTCACTTGGGTCGAACTGTTGGAATGGGAACACGTCGCCTCGCCCATCGACTAACGCCGCTTTGGCCTCGACGCGCGAGTTAACTGTGATAAACCGAACATGGACACCAAAACGCTGTTCAAGATCCAATGTCCAATCTTTGATGATCCCAGAAACCAGCCCGTCGTCATCGATGAATGAGTACGGGTAATGGTCGGAAAGAGCAATAAATGTGATGGTCGGTTGGTTTTCCAACCACTGGCTTAACTTAGCATCGGTCACTTCAGCCGCGTTTACACTGCGAATGACTAGTGACCACACCAATAAGCCAATGATAAGAGATAATACAAAACGATTTAGTGACAACATCAAGCCATCACTCATCGCTAAACTTCTCTTTAATCGCAAGAATCTCGGGCAACTTAAGAAAGAACAGATCAACGATAGTTGGATCAAAATGTTTGCCTTCTGTTCTTCAAACAAGCTCAGTGCCTCATCGACACTCCAAGCCTTCTTATAAGGACGCTCTGCTGTCAAGGCATCAAACACATCAGCCACCGCAGCGATTCTTCCTACCAAAGGAATTTCTTCACCCGCGATCTGGTTTGGGTAACCGCTGCCATCCCATTTCTCATGATGATATTGCGCCACCTGAATCGCCATACGCATCAGTTTGGAATCACTCTGCCTACCAAGAATTTCAACACCGTACTCGACGTGTTTCTGCATGGTACTCCACTCACCGGCATCCAACT
Organism: Vibrio sp. FF266; assembly: GCF_041439695.1. Taxonomy (NCBI): domain Bacteria; kingdom Pseudomonadati; phylum Pseudomonadota; class Gammaproteobacteria; order Vibrionales; family Vibrionaceae; genus Vibrio; species Vibrio sp. FF266. Next base: position 82,534 of record NZ_JBGOOO010000003.1, on the reverse strand, counting down.
TACCAGGCTTTAGCAGCACACTATCGGGAATGCCAATCTTGCCAATATCATGCATTGGTGCTGCATCACGCAACGTCTCGGTATCTTCGTCAGTCATTCCCAAGGCTTTAGCTAGCACTTCACAGTAGTGACTCATACGCTTAACGTGCATGCCTGTTTCATTGTCTTTAAATTCAGCAGCTCTACCCAGTATGTTCAGTGTTTCTAGCTTACCGAGATTGATCTCTTGAGTTTTCTCTTTTACCTGACTAAACAACGCGCGTTGTTGGTCATAAAGTGCGATATGCGTTTTCACACGCTGGAGTGCAATAGCAGGGGTTATCGGTTTGGTTAGGTAATCTACAGCCCCCAAGGAGAGCCCTTTTACTTCGGCTTCAGGTCCAATTTTGGCAGTAACGAAGATAATGGGGATATGCGCGGTGTTGGGCTGTTCTTTGAGCTGTCTGCAAACTTCATAACCGTCAATATCAGGCATCATGATATCGAGGAGAATGAGGTCTGGCTGAGGCACCATCTTGGCTATCTTGATGCCAATGGTACCGTTAATTGCTACTTTGACTTGATAGGTATCTTTAAGTATTGCAGTCAACACATCCAAATTGCTTGGGGTGTCATCTACGACTAACACTATGGGTTTACGACTCATTGATACCTCGTATAAAAATCAAACAGTTATAAATATAGTGTAGAACGATTTTTAGAGGTTAATCAGAAAAAATAGCAATTGTTTATTGAAAATGAAGAGTAGATCTTCGAGTGACATCAAACCAACGTTTGTCGAAGTATGACCAGTCAATATTACGTCGATTAAGTCATTATAATACAAAGGAAATTATACAGATTACTTTTGAATCCAGACCTTTTATTAACAAAATACAAACTGGCAAAAACAAAAAGAGCTCCTCACTCGGGAGCTCTTTTCACTTAAGTCATTAGAGAATCAAATAGCCTAGCGAACCCGCAACCTAACGACCTGAATAATACATACAGATTCGAACACCATCGAACTCACGAATCTCAAATGGGATCTCGTAAATCGACTCCATCACTGACTTTTCAACCACTTCAGAGACCTTGCCCGACTTAACCACTTGGCCCCTCTTCATCGCGACAATGTTATCTGAGTAACAAGAAGCAAAGTTGATGTCGTGAATCACAATAACCACCGCCTTATTAAACTCATGCGCTAGACGACGTAGCGTCTGCATGATTTCTACAGAGTGTTTAATATCTAGGTTGTTTAGTGGCTCATCCAAGAAGACATAGTCGGTATCTTGCGCCACTACCATTGCAATAAACGCCATTTGACGCTGACCGCCACTGAGCTCATCTAAGTATTTGTTTTGAATATCGGTAATGCCAAGGTGCTCTAGTGCCGTATCGACGATCTTATGATCTTCGTCTTTCAAGCGACCTTGAGAATGTGGGAAACGCCCAAAACAGACCAACTCACGAATCGTAAATCGCATATTGATGTTGTTTGATTGTCTTAACACAGCAAGGTGCTTCGCAAGCTCTTTGGTATCCCATTCAGCCAGTAATTTATCGCCAATAACGACCTCGCCCGCATCACTTTCGGTTAAGCGACTCGCCATAGAAAGCAGCGTACTTTTACCCGCACCATTTGGGCCAATAATAGAAGTCACTTCCCCTTTCGGGAACATAGCACTGGCATCATCAACCACGAGTGACTTGCCATACTTCTTAGTTAAACCTGTTAATTTAATCACTACTTACTACCTTTACTGAATTCTGGTACGTAACAACAAGAACATAAAATACAAACCACCGACCAAGTTAATGATCACGCTTACTGTGGTTTCAAACGCCATTACTTTTTCGATAAACCATTGGCCTGAAACCAATAGAACGACCGCTAACAAACTGCTCGCGATGATAAGCACACGATGTTGATAAGATTTGAATATCTGACGAGCTAAGCTCACGGTGATTAAACCAAAGAACAACACAGGGCCAACCAAAGCAGTCGATACCGCGACCATCACTGACACAATCACCAAAGTAATCTGAGTCAGTCGCTTGGTGTTCACACCCAAGCTTGTTGCGTTATCAATACCAAGCCAAAGCACATCAAGCTTAGGCGCTAACAACCACAGGCCAAGCAAGCTCAAACCTAATGGAATAAGGCTGAGGTAAACCAGTTCGCCTTTCACGTTATTGAAGCTTGCGAACATCACATTCTGCAGCACGGCAAACTCGTTCGGGTCAATTAACATCGCAAGGAAGTTAGCCAAGCTTGAGAATACGCTGCCGCACACAATACCAATCAACAACAGTGTAAATACGTTGTTTCGCTTGCTCTTGAAGTAAAAATGGAACAGCGCAAACGAGAACAAGATCATCACAGTCACAGACAATGAAAAGTTTACGATTGAATCAATCACCCAGAAACTGGTACTGCCAAACACAAACAGAAGCACCGTTTGAACCAGCATATACAGACTGTCAAAGCCCAAGATGGATGGGGTTAGAATTCGATTATTAGTAATGGTTTGGAACACCAATGACGATGCAGAGATCGCCACCGCCGCCAACACAATCGACAGCAGTTTTGGTAGTCGCAAAGATAAGAAGAACTCGTAGTTATCCCACGCAAGTCCTTGCCCCACAAATACTGCCGCCATCCCCAAAGACGCGATAGCCAGAATCGCAATTTTTACTGAATCACGCATTCGACTTGTCTCTCATGATTAGGTAGATAAAAATCAAGCCACCAAAGATGCTGATTACCATCGAGATTGGTATCTCATAAGGGAAGATGACGATTCGAGCTAACAAGTCACAAACCAATACCAAGATCACGCCCCAATAGGCTGTCCAAGGCAGAATCTTCTTCATGTTATCGCCCATCATCAGCGACACGATATTCGGCACGATAAGGCCAAGGAATGGGATAACACCGACGATCATCACTACAGAAGAGGCGCAGATAGCAACCAATGCCACACCAATGAAGACGATCTTCTGATAATTGAGGCCAATGTTTTTTGCGAAGCTTTCACCAATACTTGCCGCACTGAACTGACTCGCAAAGTAATAAGCCAACACACATGCAGGAACCGCGAGGTAAAGGATTTCATAGCTGCCTTGCAATACACTCGCAAAGTTCGCCATCGTCCAAGCTGACATGGTTTGTACTAAATCGTATTTGTAAGCGATAAAGGTTGTTAGAGAGGAAATAACGTTGCCATACATGATGCCAATCAAAGGTACCAACACCGCATTCTTGAACTTCAAGTGTTGTAGAAAGCGGACCAATAGCATGGTGCCTAACACCGCAAACGCAAAGATAAAGCCTAAGTAGCTCCATTGAGCGGCATTACCCAGCACCAGAATACCGACGATGTACCCCAACATGGCGCAATCAATGGTGCCCATCGTAGAAGGTGCAGCAAACTTATTCTGAACAATCTGTTGCATTATCAAGCCAGCAACACTCAAGCCAGCACCGGCAAGCACAATCGCGAACAGTCGAGGGATCCGACTAACAACATAAATAGAGTTGGCGTGTTGGTTGCCATTGAAAAAATCGCTAAAACTGATCTCAGCGACTCCAATCATTAATGACGCAACGCATAACACAACAAGAAATACAGCAGCTGCAATGGGTTTTAACATAGAAGTAATACTAAAGGTAGGATCGGGGAGACCGTATAAAAAAGTGAAAAAGGGCTTATAAGAACACTCTTATAAGCCCGAGAATCTGATGACTAGTAACTATTGAATCGTACGTTCAATGTCGCCAAGCATTCTGTGAATCGCTGTTACGCCGCCACCTACCAGATACCAAGCACTTGAATCAAGGTAAACGATGTTGCCTTGCTGCGCTGCAGGTGTTGCTGCAACCAGTGGGTTGTCAAACAGCTGTTGTGCGCGCCCTTCTGACTTACCGATCGCTTTTTCGCGGTCAAGCACGTAAAGCACTTCAGGTTTTGCGTCAGCAATATATTCAAACGAGATTAGATTGCCGTGATTCCCTTTAATCGGAGCCACTGTCGCACTCTTTGACTCCACAAAGCCAAAGTCATCAAAGATGATTGAGAAGCGACTGCCCTTATTGAACATCGCAATGTTGTTGCCGTTGTTCATTAGCATCATTGCTGACGTTTCGTCAGACGCGACTTTGTCGTTAACCGCCGTGATAGACGCTTGAGTCTCTTTAATGAGCGCTTCTACTTTAGCTTGCTTACCGAAGAGCTTGCCTAGCGCGCGCCAGTTTTGCTGAGCATCAGCCCAGTATTTGTCACCTTCAATAGAGAACATGATGGTCGGAGCTATTTTTGCTAGTTGATCGTAAACCTTAAGCATACGGTTTTCGGCAATGATGATGTCAGGCTTCAGCATGTAGATAGCTTCAAAATCAGGTTCACTCAATGAGCCCGTATTTGCCGTCGTATCTTTGTACGAAGCTAGATAGTCAGGCATTAGGCTGTGAGGCGCGCCAACTGGCTGTATACCAATCTGATCAAGCACATCTAAGCTACCAAAGCCAAGTACTACAACGCGCTGTGGTACTTCGGTAAACTGCACCGTGCCCTTTACGTGTTCAATAGTGATTGTTTCCGCTTGAGCGGTCATTATCAATGATGATGCAAGAGCGATAGCAAGCCCACCCAATAACTGACGAACTGAATTGATTGTTTTCTTCATGTGTCTTCCTTTGCCAAGGATACAAACCACCACTCATGACAATAAAAGTCACATTACTCATAGATGAGCATGGGGCGTACACAACGGCTAAATAACGATAATTTAAAGTCTGTCATTGCTTTGACAACAAACTTGTAACACAAGTGAGAACTATTATCAATTATATTTGCGTTAAATTAGCGACACAACAACTTTATTATTCAGAAATGTAAAAGTGAGTATTCATGTTTTGCGTAGTCGGGAGATATATTAGGAATCAAAAATAGCAAAAAGCGCGAAGAGGAAAATGATCATCAATCTGAAGAAAAAACCTGATGGGGGAAAATGTCCGAAAACCCTGTAATTACAACGCTAAACCTCCTAATTACAACGCTAAACCTCAGAGTCACAAATTGCAATTTACAATGTAAAGACCAAGTATAACAGACACTTAACCACCACTAAATTAATACCTCAATTAAAACCACCAATGACAAAGAATACGAAGCGGTGCAAAACAGAGCCTCAGTCAGATACCTTGGTCAATCCCCTGTCCTTCGTTCATTTAACTATCAATAAGCGACGGCAAATCATTCAAAAATATTTTTAAATTTAATTAGAAATAGGGTTGTAATTTAAAAAACTAGGCGTATAGTTCGCCACCTGGCTCTAATCTATAGAGCTGTTAATGCTAAAGTAAGTCCAAGTTCCACATAGACAGTTCTCGATTCCCTCGTTACACCATCTCTGCGTCAGCTTTCACCCAGATAGTCATTCAATAGCTTTTAAATTCGATCCTACTACCGATCTCTCGTCATTCGCTCTTTTATCAGCGAAGTCAGAATAGATCGATCACTTAAATACAAATGTAATAAACACAAGGCACAGTTATGTCACGCAGAACAACACGACAAACCCATTGGTACCAACTATCACGCGAAAAAACAGTCAATAAACTAAAAGGTAATAAATGCTCAAGATTAAAATAGACTTACACAAAGAAGAGATTTCATGGGTCACCGAGATTCGACAGCTCAATAGCGATATACTCCACCGCCACATATTGCCCAAGCTACAACATCACAGTTATCTCATCGACTTTGAATTTAATGAACGAGAAAGCATCGGAACTATCGTTTCAGGCAACGGAAACACCCTAGGACATTTCACACTCCTATAGCATTTCCCATAGGCTGCAAAAGAAACACCGTCTAGTTCGACAGATATAAAAAAAGTCAAAGATGTCACCCTCAATTCGCTCTAGCAGAACAAAATAGAGTAGAAGTAAAACAGATCAGAAACCTAGCCCTTTTTGCATTTCACACGCGGCTAACGCTAGCTAGGTTATCGTGCTTCTATTGAAACCAACTTATATCAAACTCTGAATCACCAATGAGTCATTATCATTGCATTCATGGACTAATAAGTTAACGGCATCGACCTTAACTTTTGATCAAGAGTATATAAGTGTTCTGCAGCTTGCATGTGTTGAGGGTAATCGCTGAATTTCTCACGATTCTCCTCATTCATCTTACATGTCTCATCCACCAGCATTAACTTCCAATACAGCTTTGTTGTATGCAGCATCGCCAGTAAAGGTTTGAACACCTCTTTCTCATAAGCTTGAATCAACTCGTCACGTTCGTCTTCACTTGCGATTGAACCTTCGGTTGCCGACAACACTTTTTGATACTTCAGGTTTTGTTGCAGCTTATCCATCACCGTTTGGTTTTCTTCCGCTAACTCAACAAGCTTCGACTTAATAATGTTCACCCAATTCTCTTGGCTCAGTACTGTGCCATCAACACTGTTAAAGTCTTCTCGTATCTGTCGTTCAACACCTTTTTGAGCTTTCTTTAAAACCGCACGCACCTTTTGAAAAGGCAGCTGATATTCCTTACTTAGCTCGATAATCAGTTTATGAAAACCACCGTTTGGAAGGTGTAAGTTTTCCTTAAACGTCGCCATTGCAGCTTCTTGCTGCTCTGTAAGGTGAGTCATTCTGTTTCCTATTCTTTATCACTTATGGTGCTGAGCCCGCGATCATACCACTATATAACCTCGTTTTTTCGGTAACTTGATAGGTTACATCTAGCTACGTACTTAATTTCTCGCAACACGTTATTTTTTGGCTAGTTTTCACACTACTTGGCATGAAATGGTAAAACTGATCATCGAATAAAAACCATACTACACCTGTACCAACAAAACAGACTTCTAACTTATACAGGTACTAAAATGAAAAAGATTGCACTTAAGATTGAGACTGCGCAAGTCGGATGCTCACCAAGCTCGCGACCATGATGGCTAAATAGAAACTGCCGATAATGGACTCCATGAACACAAAGAATTGAGCAATAGGCAAAGCCGGTGATATGTCGCCATAGCCAACCGTGGTCAAGGTGATAAAGCTAAAGTACATCGCATTGAACAAGTTGGTCAGCCAGATTTGCTCTTCTAACCCGTTAAATGCATTAGGGAAGATTTCTAAAATCAACAAGTAGATAGTCGACCAAGCGAACCCTAACAACAAGTAAATACAGATAGAACCAATAATGTGATTGGGCGTCACCGTCTTTGCTTTCATTACCTGTTTGAGAGCGGAATAAATATGTGAGAACAGAAACACCGCCAATGCCGTTAACGTCACTATCGAAAGGTTATAGTCCTCCAAAAACGAGAATACCCCCGACACCGTAGCGGTTATCAATAGCAGACCATACCAAGAGCGATACAAGGCTCGCTCTTTATGTATTCCCACTATCGAAACAGCCAAAGTAATAATGATCAAAAACAGAATGGTCTTTTGACCTTGCGGATAAAACTGCTGCATCACCGCGCAACCAAAAAACAACACCAACAGTGCATAGAATAAGAAGTAGAAGTTGTCGTCTTTAGAGACTGGCTTCATCTATTTTTCCTCTGCCTCTGCTGGTTTTTTCTCAGTTTCTTCTTGGTTTTTCTCTTCAAGTCCAAGCCATGCCATCATCAGCTCATAGCTTAAACTCAGTATCACAGCACCAACAAACAGACCAACGATGCCTGACATCGCCATTCCGCCCAATGCACCCAGTAGAATAACCAACATTGGGATATGAGAGCCGCGGCTCAATAGCATCGGTTTCAAAATAGCGTCACTGCCACTGACCAAAATACACCACACTAAGAACAGGCTCGCCGCTAGCGTCGATTCAACACTGAACATGTAAATAATTGCAGGTAATAAAGCAAGAATCGGCGGAAGTTGAATAATTGCAATGAGCAGAACAGCTAATGCCCAAAACGCAGCCGCAGGAACGCCTGCAATAACTAAACCAATTGCTGACATAATGGATTGAATCACAGCAACACCTATCACACCCTGCACGACACTACGTACCGTTGATTTAGATAACTGTACCAACTCTTCACCTTTACCATCGGTTAGGCGAGCCACTAAGTGAGTGCCCCCCGTTTGGCACTTATCGGCGTTACTCATAAATGCGCCAGCAATGATGGTAGAAATAATAAACTGAATAAACCCACCGCCGAGAGAGCCTAAAACAGAAGCAGCTTTCGTCGCAAACTGTTTCAGTTCGTCAGCATACTTTATGAACGTACCTTCAATATTATTGGAGGCAGCTACCAAGGTTGAATATACCTTCTCCCCAATGAATGGAATATCTTGTAAAGACTCTTTGGGTTTCGGCAGAGACAGGGTTCCGTCCTGTAGCCCTGTCATTAGGTCCGAAGCACTGGTGTAAATACCGGAAGAGAGCGCAACTAAAGGAATGAGCAGTAACAGTACTCCGATAAAGCTCAGTAATGCGCTGGCTTTTCCTTTCGACATTCCCGTCTTATTTGAAATCGCGACAGCAACTGGATAGAGCGCAGTCGCAATGATCGCCCCCCAAATAACCAATAGAATGAATGGGCGTAAAATCGCAAAACACCAGTAGACGAGCATAGCAATCGCTGCAATTTTGATGGCAGCGTCTATCGCCTGTTTTGAAAAATCGTCGGTTAACTTCATGAGACGTCCTTGTTAGACAAAATTAATGCTGATTTTGTAGAAACTTCCAATTCCGAGTTTCTAGGAATAAAGAGGCCAAAATCATATATATGCCAATTAGCAATAATTGGAATATGCGAATAAAAGTGTTGCTATCGATATCGCCGGAGCTCATCAATGTGCTACCGACAAGTACTAGCAAGGTACTAAATGCAGTGGCGAAAATCGGTGCTTTTTCGGGAACCGTGTAGATTTTCTTAGCAATCACAATAGCGACCAAGCCTATGAATAAAGAGTAGAAGATAATATTCGGAACAATCGAAAGGATTGAAAAAGCAGCAATCGCGAGCAATCCCCCGATACCGTTACTTATCACCAGAAAAGCGCTCAACTTTATCGACTTCTCTGACGTAATCATCAACGATAACAACGCAATGAACATCATTGTCAGCAAAGCTTCAGATATTTGAAAAATAAAGAAAAAACACACCACTGGATAGGAGATAATCATCGCCCTAAAGGCCGCATACCAACGCTGTTTCTTTTCGAGTGGCGCAGCAGCGAAGCCAGAGAACGCCGATTTAGGCTCAGGGAAAAACACATGCACTAACGCAAAAAGCATGACTGAAACCACACCAGAGGTCGCTAAGCCAGAGGCCAGCATGACTGAAACGCCAGGGTTATCAATCGCCATGAATGGCAACATCAAGACCGCAATCAACAGTATGGTGGCGAACAGGTTCCATTTTGGGTCGACAAACAAGTAGTAACCCCACAGCATCATTAACCCCACCAAAATCAGCAATGGAATTGGGTAATGGGTAATTCCTCGCGACAGCAATAAACCTAACCCCATCGTCACCACAACGGCCAAGAGCAATTCGTAGACCGTTTCCTTATGGAGGTTTGATTTATCAATTAAGAACTTAGCAGTGAACACTGGCGCCACAAACGCAAGTGGCCAGTTTATCCACGCCGCCAAGAAAACAGCCAACGTGACCCCGACAGTAAATCGCAGGATACGTTGCTGTGTTTGTTGGTCAGGAATCCGCTTATCGGACATAAGACAATACGCTAATCAGACGAATCCATACTTTGCCTATCGCGTTGAACACAAAGTTATCGCCGCTATAAACAATCACATCCGCTTGGCCACCCACTCGGAGCATGCCTGTCACTTCTTCATTATCAAATTCAATGGTGATAGGAAGCATCTGTGTTTGGCGCAACCAACCCGTTTGTTGGCTAGCTTGCGCAAGCTTACCTGCTTGATCATTTTGCCCCCAATCAACACCCCAATCGATGCTACTTACGCGCCCTTTTACCACTTTGCCCGGTGCGAAGTCTAACGCCACTTCAACTTCATCACCGACCGTTACATTACCTAGGCTGTTCTCTCGATAATAAGCTTCAATCCAAATATCTTCGGTTGAAACAAAGGTCATGATTGCTTGCCCTGCCGATGCATAAAACCCTTCAGACAGGCTAAAGTTAGAAACACCACCTTGTGTCGGCGCGGTTATCACGGTGCGCTCTAGGTTCAATTGAGCTTGTTCAAGTGCCAGCAACGCCGCTTTCACTTGACTGTTTTCTTGTCCCTCTTTACCCATTTGTTGCTTCGCACCTTCAAGATCAGCCTCTGCATTCACAACAGCTGCTCGAGAGGTCGCTAATGCTGCTCGCGCTTTATCTGCATCTGATTTAGAAACCACACCTTTGTCTGCCATCTCTAAAACACGCTTGGCTTGTAGTTTGGTGTTTTGTCTTTCAACAATCGCTGAAGTGAGTTTCGCTTGCGCTGAAGCAATACTCGCGGTTTGAGCACCGACATTTTGGCCTGCAATCTCTAAATTTTGCTCGGCTTGTTGTACTGCAATTTTGTAATCAGACTCATCTAAAATGGCTAACTTGTCACCTTGATTAACCAGTTGGTTTGGTTGAACCAGTATATCGAGCACTTTACCCGACACCTCAGGCTTGATTGGAACGATATAACCTTTTACACGAGCATTATCAGTTATAGGGATGATGCGGTCTGAAATGACACTGAAGAGCAACATGAATGCAACAAACAACAATAGGTAGTTTGTGACCTTTCTTACTTTGTCTTTTCCATTTTCTTGCTGGCCAACTTCTTCATTGGCTTCTTGCTTATTCCCTTTGGCTTCTGACATGGGGCTCCCTTCTAGATAACTAACATCAACAAAATTAATACTTTAAAAATAAACCCAGCAATGGAAAACTCAAGTAAATAGGGTTAGATTTAGTAAACAAAACGTTGCAAATGATATGCACGTCTAATAATGCAACAATATATACAGGATTGTATTCTCATGACCTCTAGTCACTACCAAGTCCCAGTAATTCAGACGAACTACGCTAAAATTCTGGTTCAGGTTTTTTCTGACTATGGTCTTGATTTACATATGTTGCTTAAAGATTCCGGTTTACCACCAGACCTTATCGAATCAGAAAGCGATTTTGTGCCATCGGAATCCATTAAGCGTTTGATTTATCTCACATCGGCGCAACTTGGCGTATCTCGGTTCACCGATATTCTAGGACTCGCATTTCGACGTCGAATCATCCCAAATGTCTTGCATCAATTTGCCGAATTTAAAACCATTGGTGATTCGCTGAAACACCTAAATTCAATCTTTGCCTACGACTCCCCAGGCAGCAAAGTCGAGCTTATTCAAGAACACGGCCAAAGTTGGTTTTGCCGAACTGCACCCGAAGACAATTCCCCTACGTTTCAATGGGGAGAAGCTTTTGCAATTACATATATCATTGAGTTAATAACCATTTTATCCAAATCCCCATGGTTGCCTAGTAAGGTGCGTCTGCAAGGACATGACATCGATGTCGTCAAAACACTGGTGCCAAGTAGCTGCCAATTGTTTGTTGAACAGTCGTCGACGGCTGTGCTGATCCCTGAAGAAATCTTACAACTCCCAATTCGCCTAACCTCTAAAGAACTCAGTGCTAAACCGACGCTTATTGAGTGGCACACCAGCTTTACCGATAGCGTTTATGAGCTACTCAAGCCCTACATGAAAGAACAAGATCTCTCACTTGAAGAAACGGCTGAACTGCTCAATTTTTCTGTACGAACTTTTCAACGCAAACTCAAAAATGAAAATACGACCTATCGAAAAATCAAAGAAAACCTAATGTTTTCAGTCGCATGTGAGCTGATGGAAGAAGGACACACGCTGACCTACATTTCGAGCCAGTTGGGATACACCAACATCTCTCATTTTTCACGTGCGTTTAAGCGTGTGTCTGGTCTTACGCCGAAGATTTACCAACGCTCAATCTCGGCTTAGATACCGCTCGATTGATTAACCAAGCGCGGCCTGCATCTAACCAAGGGCAATTGGAGTAGCACAGCCCGAGCTAGAGCTAGAGCTAGAGCTACACACCCTATTTCGCCCGTTACCTTTGGCACGATAAAGCGCCTTATCCGCACTGCGACAGGTCGCTTCGGCTTGTGCTTGTATTTCAGATACACCACTGCTCACAGTCAGGTTCAGTGTTGTTCCTTTGGAAATCACTTCTTTCAATCGATACATCGCCTCAAACGCTTCTGCCAAATTAGTTTCGGGCATCAAGATAGCGAACTCCTCGCCGCCTACTCGCGCGACGATGTCGGTGTCTCGACTGTTATTTCTCAACAGTTCTGCGACCTCTTTCAACGCTGAATCACCTTGGTCATGACCATGATTATCATTGATGGCCTTGAAATGATCTAAATCGATCAACGCCAAACAGGAATGCGTGTAACCATAACGCTCCGCTAAGTTTGAATAATGATTAAGATCTTTATCAAAACGGCGGCGGTTCCAGCACCCTGTGAGAGAATCTGTGTCCACCAACATTCTTAATCGACGTTCTAATACTTTGCGTCGACTAATATCCGTAAAGGTCACCACATATTTATTATTGTGCGACAGTATTTCAACTAACTTTTCGACAACCACATTCACAGTAAAATGTTCACCAAGTCGACTGACTCCACTCAACTCACCCTTCCATCTCTGGTTTTCCTTGAGTGAGCGAGTAATGGTAGATATTAAACTGCTGTTATTCATAAAACAGAGATCAGAAATCGGGCGAGACTCGACTTGATTAAAGGCATAACCTGAAACTCTAGAGAACTGTTGATTGACTTGTATTACCCTCAATTGACTATCGAGGATGATAAAACCAGCAACGCCATCAATGATCGCTTCCGACAAGCTATTCTTGCTTTGAGCCATTTCATGTCGATATAGGCGTGCAGTAATGAGGGTGCTGAGCAAAAACAACGCGCACACAGAAAAAGCCATGACTGCCGAAGAAGCCATACTCAATAACCACAAGCTAACTGCCATATTAAGGGCAAGTGTAGACACCACGTATAGCGGCATTTTTCGGTCAAAACTTAACTTATTCATAGTCTGCTCTAGTGATGGACGAATGACTATGATGGCTAAGTTTTCACTAAGATATTTACCATTTTACGACACATACAAATTCAAATTATATGAGTACCATTAAGATCAACAACTTATGCTAATTATTGAGTAAGAATAACAAGCTACCGCCACTGAGTGAGCTGCCATAATTGAAGTTAATTCCAATCCCGAAGTTGTCAAAAAAATAAGAGTCATAAGGCACATCAAATACTAATCCTGCCCCGAATTCATAGTAATAGTGCGTATCTAAAGGAGCAGTCAAATCACCCGCGACATCGATTCTGGTTAAGTTATAGTGGATTTGAGGGTTATTAAGCGACCAAGCATCGAGCGCTACATTTTGCCTAAACTCTAGTTCATTAATAAATCGCATCCCTTCTGGGTTACCGATATCGCCATCGTTCGCTTCGCCCCAGCCTGTTCCATAAAAGTAACGAACTCTGGAAGACACATTCCAACTGCCCCACTCCTTTGGTTGCAAGTATTGAAGTTTGACTGAAGGTTCTGCAACAAGCGCCCATGCTGATGTATTCAACGCGTAGCCGTCTAGCTGAGATTGAAATGCTTGAGAGTAGCTGTTGTTGTATTCGTATTTATTGCGGTAATAGAGCAAGTGAGTGCCTAAGCCATAGGCGATAGACCAATGTTGGTTTAAATGGTTTTGCCCTCCAAAAAAGCCATACAGGCCCAATACCGAGTCTTCATTTGGGTTAACACGACGGTCAGGAGTCACATCTGATGAGATCTCAATATCCTGTTCAGAAAGCGCATAAGACCCTCGCACAGACCAAATAAGGTCGAAGTCAGGGTCATCCGTTTTAATCACGGAAGAGTAAGGGATGGAGCCCACACTCACTTGGCTTCGAGTATCGATGGTTTTATCGGATCCAAAACCACTGTCGTTTAAATTGATAAACGAATTAGGATCAAAATCCACAAAGCCAATTGAAATGGCATCGCTGTCAGTCAGCGCAATTGATACAGAAAATATCTTCTCTAAGCGGTTCTGAATCAATTCATTAGAAGCATAGGCTGAGGAAGAACTGAGGCTCATTAAGAGCAGAATAATATAACGGGGATAGTGCGATAGGGGTGAAAGCATTAAGTTGACTCCATTCAAACTTATGCTTTAAGTGTAATTGGTAACTTAACTAATTCAATCAGAGAGTTAACGGTGTGGTTGATACTGCTCTCAGTTCCAACTGCAAGAGCGTTGCTAAATCGATGGCTCCCCAAAGTTCTTCTACGTCTTGGATTCTAAAATGAATAATCATATGCGCCTCTGTCTAAATTGGAGTCTTATCTTGAATCATTATTAAAACGCTTACTTACCATAATGCGCCAAACTGACTTTAAGACCTGTTTCGCATATAAAACAATAAGCGGTTGAAAATTATAGGATTAACTCCTAAGTTTTTTATAACCCTTTACTCAGGAAGAAGTAGATGAGCAATATAGAAAAAGTATATGGATTTAATACGCCCCAACGACTCTTTGTCGGATACACGCTTGCGGTACTCGTCGATTTAACGGTTCTTAATTTTTTTGATGAATACTGGAACTTCGTCAATATTGAGTCTTTCACCATCTCATTTGCAGCTGCGATTCTGCTACAACTCTTGCTCAAACTGTCTATTGGCTTAGAACATAAGCTCGCAGATTACTTCAAGTCTAAACCCGGCACTGCGCCTAAGATTTATCGCGGTTTATCCAGTTACGTGATTCTAGTGGGCTCTAAGTTTGTGATGCTGGAAGCCATCAATATCTTGTTTGGAGACAAGGTCGATTTCACAGGCCCATGGAATGGTGTGGTGGCGTTCTTCGCTGTGGTATTCACTATTTTGGTCGCAGAGATTATTGTTTCAAAGATCTACTTCGCACTCGATGACACGCCCAAAGCCGAAAAAGCATAGCCTCTTTTGATACACACCTAAGACAAAAAAGTGAGCCTATCAAGGCTCACTTTTTACATCTATTCTTTACGTTTCAGCGATTAACAAGCAGAGAAGTTAGATAAAGACTCTCGCTCTAATACCGAATACCCAAGCGCTGCTCTCACTAGAGAACGCAGGATCTTTGATGTACTGGATGTCTGGCGTTACTTGGAAATGGTCACCAAACTGCATGTTGTAGTAGATCTCCGCTGTCCATTGCTCTGTGCTACCGCTTATCGCTTTCGCATTAGCTGCAAAAGAATCACCATTCACTTCCGCCCAGTTTAGCGCTACACCAAGGTTGTTGGTCGGTTTTCCTAATCCAAAGTAGCCCATACCAACAGAAATCGATTTATCGTAAAGGGCAACATCCCCTTCTGAGAAACCACCTCGCACAAACGGCATAACTTGCGGCGTCATAAACTGGCTCCATGAGAAATTGACGCCCGAGCCACCTTCCGCAGCAAGGCTATTACTGTGGCGCGTATCGTCACCAAAATCCCAGAAAGTCACATGGAAGTTATCGGTGTAGATCTGCTCTTGCGAAGCCGTCCAACCTAATTCCAGTGTTGTGAAGTAAGACGCATCGCTACCAAAAGCGGTATCAAAGCCATCAAAAATGTCATCTGACTGACCATTTGCATCGGCGATACCACCGACCACATAAAAATTTTCGCCCAGCATATGACCAGCAGAAAGGGCCAATACACCATCATCAGGTAAGCCCATCGCACCAGAGCCTGTCGAGAATGCCAAATTAGTAAAACCAGACCACGGGCTTGCTAGAGCATAAACATCCGCATAGTTCGTTACATCCTGCCAACCGACAACAATAGTGCCTTTGCCATCGTTGATTTTTTGCTTCCAATTTAAGTCCGTAACACGAAACCCTTGGTCACTGTATGCAGGGCCAATTGAACCGACATAGCCAAGTGGGCCGAATGAATAGTCTTTTGGCGCAGTATCACCATAGGCATGCCTATGTTCCACCTTCCAAACCAGGCTACCTGAGTTCTGTGTGTCCTTACCTAATAGATGCCATGAACCGTATAATCGTGCCACACCCGACGATGCATCAACGCTATCGCCGCCACCCCCATCCCCAGAGGTCAGCCCCAAAGCAAAGTAATCTGCACCAAATGTAAAACCATCTTCAGCTAATGACTCCCTCCAAGATTTCTTGTGTGCTTTCTGCTCTGCAATTGTATTTTCAACAGAATCAGGGCCTTCAAAGTTAGCGCCGTAAACAACGCCGCTCATTGGGCCCGCCGCCATCACAATAGCCATACTTATTTTAGAGAATCTTGAGTTCATCATGTCACCAGTGCTTTTTAAGTTAGTTTTATTTTATTCATTACTCACATTGAAAATTGTCATTTGATGACAACCATTAATTTTCTTTTTCATAATAGTCTTCGATCATCGAAGCTTTCATTTCATAACCCATGGTGAGGTTACTTTTACCATCTACGAGGAAGACCTCTTCAGTCACTTTGTTGGAGCTAAAGTCGCCTTCTACCCACACTGGATACTGAACGTTCTGTACCTGAAAGCCTTCAGGGAAAGACACGCGCACAATCTGGTTTGCAGGTGGTGGCGGCATGTGGATACACTCACCCGCCACAGGCACTAACAGAAACTCTGTTGCTGTCATTCCCTCTGAGAACTCCAGTGGAACGATGAAACCGGGAACTCGTACTTTCTTGCCATCAAACTCTGTCGTGATAGCTTCGGCGTTTGCTTTCATGGTTTGCATGTATTCGTCACGCAGTGCGATCATTTCGTCTGCGTCTACACCCTGCTCTTTTAGCGTTTGTTTGAATAATAGAACCTGTTGTTGAGCTTGCTCTTCCTCTGATGCACTCATTGCTATCACACCTTGTAATAGACGCATTTGTTGATCGCTGAGATCCGGCATTTCTACTTTCATTTCGTGAGACTCTGAGTTCAGATCTTGCCACTCAAGATTCATCGCAGTTTCAGCAAAAGTAGGAAAAGCAACGGCCGTCAGTGATACCACTGACAGGATAAGAGAAAGCACTTTTTTCATAAGGAATACCTTGAAGAGAGGTGACCTACCCAAATAGGTCACCCATTAAAGCTTAATTTCTAACTGAGTTGTCGAACTGAACTACAGCGTGTTTTTGTAGACTTTGCCGTCTTTCATGATGACTTTAATGGTGTCGATTTCAGGGCTGCGCGGCTCTGCATCAAACCATTTTTCGTTTGCCCCAATCACTGACAAGTCTTCAAGTGGGTTGCCTTCAACAATAATGATATCGGCGTATGCGCCCGCTTCAATCACGCCTAACTTACCCTCTGGGTATGGGTCCATCACGCCAGATAACTTAACGATCTCACCGTTTACCGATGTCATCCCTTTCAAAGTGAAGAAGTTGCCTAACTCTTTACCTGCAAGGAAGATCGTGTGGTCGGTTTGTTTGATACAAGAAACCACGTCACCGACACAGTCTGTGTGGAAACCCCATTTCGGTTGGTACTTGTTTACATTCGAGATGTAGTCTTTGAATGCTTTGGTTGCCGACTCCGCTTTACGCTTAGAGGCTGGGTTCGAGTTAATCGCTTCGATCTGTGTCAGGTAAGGTGAAAACGCGGTCATGTTAGTTGTGATGTAGGCGTCTTTATCTTCCATCTTGTCGGCAATATCGCCATCGAACATGAAACCGTGCTCGATCGTTTTAACACCCGCATCCAAGTTACGCATGATCGCTTTTTTGCTGTAAGCGTGAGACATCACGTAAGAGCCATACGCATCAGCAATTTCAACGGCGGCTTCAATTTCTTCCGCAGACATCGCATTCAGCTGCCAAGGGTCAAATGTTGAAGCCACACCACCCGAAGACATGATCTTAATTTGAGTATTGCCTTGCTTGAAGTTTTGACGAGCAGCGGCTTTGATTTCTGTAATACCATCGGCATTAAAGCTCACGCTATTTCGAGCCATACTGGTCGATGAACCAAAGAAGTGTTGGTTAGCCGTGGTTAGGTTACTGAAATCGGCATGCGAACCCGTCGGGCCAATAAATGCGCCTGATGTGTAAAGTCGTGGGCCCGGCAACATGCCAGAATCGATTGTTTTACGTAAGCCAGTATTCAAGCCACCAGCATCACGCCACGTGGTGAAACCTGATTGAAACGCAGCGTTCGCGTTGACTGTCGCTCGCGCAGCTAACTCTTCGATCGTTCGGTTGTTCTCGTGGTCGCTTAGGTTACCGCCGTTCAGCAGTAAGTGTCCGTGGCCTTCGATTAAACCCGGCATTAGCGTTTTGCCTTCGCCGTCGATCACTACAGCATCACCAGCCTCTATCGGGCTCGCAGAGATTTGTTTGATAAGATTGCCTTCGACTAATACATGATGGTCTTCGTACAATTTGTTTTCAGTGCCATTGAATACATCGACGTAAGTAAATAGCGTTGATGCGGCATTTGCAGAAAGAGCAAATGAACACGAAAGAGCAACAACAGAGAGTTTTAAGCCTGCATTTTTCATTTATACACCTTGATTCCGTTTATGAGTGGAGTCCACTTCCCATAACGATTCCGTAACTACTAATGAGTGTCATGAGGTTTCAAAGGTGTTTTTGTCAGCCGTGATAATCACAAAAATCTAATCAAAATTCCGGGAAAAAATCGAGGCAAAAACAACTCATCAACATTCAATAACTTAGTAGTGATACTGCCAGTGTTCAAGGTTGATAAATGGCCATTTGGTGACAATAAATAATTATGCGTTCAGGCTCCGGTTTCTGCTTAATAGCTGGAGTTTTTACTTATTGGCTAGAGTTTCGCTGCGGAACTATTATTGCCGAAGCTCTTACTGGTAGCTTGGTACTGTTGCTTACCGACGTTAGCTGTGCTCTTTTCGGTACTGTCTTGGCGTCATGTTCATCTGTCGTTTGAAGGCTCGGGTAAAGTGGGAAGAATCGGAATAGCCCATTTTCGCACCTACTTGCGTGACCGATAAATCGGACTGCTTAAGCAATTCTAAAACCTGCTCAAGAACCATCTCTTCAATCAAGGTTTTGTAGACCGCCCCTTCACTTTCCAACCGGCGCTGGATCGTTCTGACATGAATATTCAGAATCTCAGAAGCTAAGCTAATTGGGAGTTTCCCCATCGTGAGATAAGGTTTAATAACAAGCTTAAAAGCGCTCAGGAATGAGCTAGGTAAAGGCTTAGTGAGATCTGATACTTGAGCAATTTTGGGTAAAACAATCGGTGCAAGCATGATGTCTTCAGGGATCTCAAAGGCAGTGACCGGCCTATGCGTATAAAACTGAGCACTGCCCATTTGTGGTAGAGATTGAAAGCATTCGAGATCGCCATTCTGAATGCCAACCTCAGACGGCTTCCAACGACCTTGCGTTAATACTGAAAGTAGCTCGTTGATGAAAATAACAGAGAACAGTTCAGCGAACTTAAACCAAGGTGCGTTAGTAAATGGCTTCTCGCGAACCAACCACCACTTGCCTCCGGATTGCTTGGTATAGACATTCGCACCATTGGATACGAGCTTCAACTGCTCACCAAATTGGTCTAGCGCGTTTTTCAATGAATCCTGCTGGCTTAGCTTAGCCACAAACCTTGGCACATAGGTTTGCTTGCAAAAACTCCACATAAACAGCGAAAACTCTTCTCTCGACGCAGATTCCCCCATAATCTTGACCACGTTCTTAACCGTTGTCTCAGGGAGATAATCGTAATGGTCATTACTGGTGAGAATATCATTAGGGATTTGGGCACTGCGTAGTAAGGTGTAGATTTCACCATCAATATGTTTGAACAGTTCCGCGAACAATTCGACTTCTTTCTTATCGACAACTGTCATTATCTGAGGGGTATTTGGCATCCTTTCCCTTATCTATTCGTTCACGAACTCAAATTATCACCTTTTTTAAGATAGCAGAACAAACGCCGCGTTACCTAGACCTACTAACCGGATGTCTCCGTCAAAATAACGAATAAACAAACGGTTAGTAGCCAAACTCGTGTTTACTGACTTGGTAGATTACTGAACGGCTAAGTCCGCTCTGCGTACCCAGAATGCTCGTATATGATCATAAATCAGATTAAACACAAACGCGTAAATGGTAATAAAAATGGTCACGCCGATATCCATTAAAAATGCCTGCCAAATCCCCACATCAAGTAAGTAAGCCATCA
The DNA here is from genome assembly GCF_041439695.1 of Vibrio sp. FF266. Lineage (NCBI taxonomy): Bacteria > Pseudomonadati > Pseudomonadota > Gammaproteobacteria > Vibrionales > Vibrionaceae > Vibrio > Vibrio sp. FF266. The sequence goes on along the minus strand of NZ_JBGOOO010000003.1, from coordinate 62,315 downwards.
CTGGGATCGTCGCCACCAGCAAGCCTGCCTCAAATAGCACAACATGAAAAACACGTAACTTGAGTGAACGCTTTGATTTTTCACCCGTGAAGTAGCGATCAAAAATGCGGTTGAAACAGTAGTTCCAAATCATCGCGATGGTCGCAACAACTATCATGGTTCCTGATAAGGCATTCACATCATGATCGGTAAATATCGCTAAGCCTATAATTGATAGTGTGACGGCCAATACTTCAAATAACACAGAGTGAAACACTCTTTCTAACGTACTCATACATTCCTCTAAATAATCTATTACGTGTTGGATTGGTCGAGATTATGTCACCTGAAATAATAAGAGAAAGTTAACAGCCATCACGAATAGTGATAGCCTAGGAGTTATTACCCCCTTTGGTATTGAGCGAGAGATCACATGTACAGTTTTGAGCAATTAAAAGTCTTCGTCACTGTGTGTGAAAGTGGCTCTTTCTCTGCCGCCGCTCGCAAACTGAAACGCGCTCAGTCTGGAGTCAGCCAGTCGATCGCCAACCTAGAAATTGCCATCGACCAAGAGCTATTTAACCGAGAGAAAAACATCCCCGTTTTGACCAACACAGGTAAAGCGTTATTACCTGTCACTAAGTCGATTCTCGACCAACAAAAGTACTTCGACCAAAAAGTAGAATCGCTCACACAAGAAGATGAGCACGAACTGATCATTGCGGTTGATGAAAGCATCATAGATAAGAATTTCATTAAGATAATCAGCTCACTGGCCGATCAGTTCCCAATCACGCACTTCGATATTATTACGGCCTCAACCTTCGATGTGGAAGACCTCGTAAGACGCGGCAAAGCGCAGATTGGCATCATCTATGCGGATGGTGAACTTAAAGTGGATATGGACTTCTTCTTACTGGGCCAAGCCCGCTTTCTTACAGTTAGCTCCGCCACTCACGAACTCAGCCAAATGTCGGTAGTACAAGACTCAGATCTAAAGCGTTATCGCCAATGTGTGCATCGCAGTTCAAAGCAGCGCGAACTGTGGTTCACCTACGGTATTAGCTCGATGCTTTGGTATGCCAACAACCACAAAACGATCATCGATCTCGTTGAACAGAACGTAGGGTGGGCAAATGTGCCTGAAATGATGGTGCTGGAAGGGATTCAGAAAGGCGATCTCGTAGCACTGCCAGTGGCACACGAGCATGGTGGTTGGATTACTCCAGTGGGTTGCTTAGTGTCTCGCAGTCATATCAATGGCCCAGTGTTAACAAGTTTACTTGAAAAACTAAAAGGCCACTCATTAGAGAACAATCAGTGGCAAGCCAACTAATCTCCCCCAATTCTTGAGTTCAGCCTATTTCAGCAACTGAATCCTAAATCAATGACGGTGGCGTTTTCTCCAGCACTACCTCATTTCCGCTTTTCGTGCCGATAATTTTCTTTGTCGTGTGGATAAAACACCCTAGTTGATATACCAAAGTGACATAACTAGTATGCGATCCCAAAGGGTTTGTCTTATCAAACTGATATCGACAAAACCAAATCGCTCTTTAACACCACTGACCCAACTTCAAATCTCCCAAATAAGTGCCCCTGCCCTGCAACCACTTGTGAAAGCTTCAAATAGATCACTTTTGAATATTGATTCGCACCCAGTTTATGAGCGCTCTTTGAGTGCTTTTTTATATCTAAATGAACCTTTTGGAAAATTTGTCGTGAACGTTTTAAGAAATATTTGCCCTGAGAAAATGGGCAAAGAGCGTAACAAACGAGAGTATGATTTACGCGTACTTAATTGTGTCAGTGAAAGCGAATATGAATCGCGTATGGCGGTTTGGAATAGCCTAACTTTGGCTGCTACTCCGTCTGTTTCAGAAACAAAAGGCTTCATCGATGAGGCTTTCAACAAACTTCAGCAAGACTTGAAAGAAGCTAGCCGTGAGTTATCGATTAACTACACGGACTTCATCGCAATGGCACATGAAGAGCTCAACTACATTAAGGTGTTTGTTGCTGATAAGACCGCACAATACGGCTGGTATGCCGCGATCGTTCTTATGATCATCGGTACTGTTGCTTTATGCGCTCAGTAAACCAAACTGTGTATTAAATAAATTGTCTTAAAAGCTCAAGCGATAGGCCAATTTAGCCTTTCTATGAGCCTGTTCTTTAACTAGAAAACAAATGGTTAACCTCATTTGTTTTCTAGTCTATAACCCCTTCACTCTCCCATCAGAGACAACAGATCCCGCGTCGCTTGTTTTGGATCTTCAGCGTGACATATCGCAGATACCAGTGCTAACCCATGAATACCGCTCTCAACTAACTGCGGGATGTTCGATTCGTTAATTCCACCAATACCGACAATCGGTAGCTTCGTTGTCTCCAACGCCATTTTAATTCCATCATAGCCCCAATGTTTCTTAAGATTTGTCTTAGTCGGTGTGGCAAAAAGCGCACTGAGGCCAATGTAATCGATCGGCAAGCTATCGGCTTCTTGTAGCTGTTGTTCAGTTTCAATTGATAACCCAAGAATCTTATCTGGACCTATCAACTGGCGTGCTAACTCTGCAGGCATATCCGATTGCCCTAAGTGCAAACCATCGGCGTCGACAGCCAATGCAACGTCTACCCGATCGTTAATGATCAGCGGTACACCAGAACCTGCCAAAATCGACTTTACGGCTTGTGCTCGTTCAATGAAGGCTCTTACATCTCCGTGCTTTTCTCTCACTTGAACCATAGTTACGCCACCCGCGACCGCTTGTTCGACCACGACCTTAAGCGTTTCTAAATCTTGTTGGTCATCCGTTACTAAATAGAGCTTATAAGGGTTCATATCGTACCTTTGGAGTCGATGTCTAAAATTGGCGTTGCACTATTTTACCGACAAATCACATCATGTGCATGGAAGTTAATACTAAATTAGCTCAATTACACACGCACCATCAAATACGCAACTCGTTGAAAGCATACCGAAAACCCTGAAATTTTTAACGAAAGCGTTACTTATTACACAAAGTATTCACTTCAAGCATGCCCAGAACGCTGTTTTATGAAATACTCTGCTGTGAAGGAATCAGGTAAATATAGGGATAGTTATGCGCCACCTTTCTATAGCGCTCAAGATCAAGCTGGGTTATGCCATCTGCTTGCTCTTTTTCGTCATTTCAGGCTTTGTGAGTTACAAAGGTATCCAAACCTTGTCGAACGGCTTTAGCCAATACAGTGAGCTCAGCCAAAAAGCGACATTATCAAGCAACATTCAAGTGCACTTTCTTCAGATGCGTTTAGCTTCTGAACGTTACTTAGAGTCATTGGATGAACAGTACGAAACGAATTATCAATCAAGCAAACTTGCGATTGATGAACTGCTCAACAACTTAATCCAATCCACCACCAAAACCGATAGCCTAGCTAGCCTGCAATTAGTGCAAGACAGTGTGGTGGCGTTTGATGTGGCTTATGGTTCAATGAAACAGAGTGAGCTTCTCATAGACCAACTGGTCAACGTTGAGATGGTCCAACGAGAAACCAACGCACTGAAAGCTGCTCAGAGTTTGTTGTATGAGTCATACAATAACAATGATCCTAACGCGAGCTTATACGCGGGCATGTTGATGGAGAATTTCCTCGCAGCCAAGATCACCGTACTCAGTTATTCAAACAACAATGACCTCAAAACCTATGAAGCGGGTAAAGATATCTTTGAATACGCGCTACCGGGTATTGAAGGCGATATTGAATCTCTTAAATCATCGCCTTATCAAAGTGAGCTGATTGAAGACTTCTCAAACCAACGTGAAGCGTATGCAAAAGGCTTTGAGCAAGTTCATCAACAGATGCTTGAGAACACTCAAAGAACCGCTAGCCTTGCCTCTATTGGTGACAGCTTAGCTATCGCGGTAGCGGATGCTCAAAGTATTCTCGAGCAGCAGAAACAAGCACTCACGCCAGTACTGCAAGCCAGTGAAAAACGTTCAGTTCAAATCATCATCTTGCTAACGGGTGTCGCTTTAGTTATTGGCATGACGAGCGCCGTTTTGGTGACTCGCTCTATCACCAAAGGCATCGCACAAGTTAAACAGATCACCAATGAGCTTTCTCAGGGCAACCTGAATGTGGAAGTGAACATTGAGAGCAAAAATGAGATTGGTGAACTGCTGACTAATATGGAGATCACCATTGAATCTCTGCGCGATATTGTTGGCCAAGTGAACCGCTCTAGCGTGCGTATTGGTGAGATGTCGGAGTCGCTTAATCAAGTGACAAACAACAGCTCGACCAATGCAACACAATTGAACAGTGAAATGATCAACATCTCTTCTGCCGTTGATCAATTGGCTTCAAGCACATCAGAAATTGCGGCAAGTGCTAACCACGCGTCTCAAGTTGCTAACCAAGCAACCGAGAATGTCGCGATGGGACTCAAAGAAGTAGACAAAACACTGCATGAGATTGGCAGCGCCGATGAAAGCATGCAGGTCAGCAGCCAAAAAGTGACTGACCTCCACAAAGAGTCGATGAATATTGGTGCCATTCTTGAAGTAATCAAAGGCGTTTCTGAGCAAACCAACCTATTGGCATTGAACGCTGCCATTGAAGCCGCTCGTGCGGGTGAACAAGGTCGTGGGTTTGCGGTAGTGGCCGATGAAGTAAGAACCTTAGCTAAGCGTACTCAAGATTCTGCAAGCCAGATTGATGAACTCATCACCTCGTTACAGCGTGGCGCTAAAGATGCGTTAGAGTCGATCAAAGAGAGCCACAGCACGGTTTCAGATGCTTCCACTCAGGCACAACAAGCTTCTCAGAACTTGCATGTGATTAACCAACACATCCAAGATCTGAATCAGGCCAACAGCCAGATTGCAGTATCTGTTGACGAGCAAGATTGCTTGACCAAGTCACTGGGTGAAAACGCGCAAGGTGCAAATACCATCGCGCAGAGCAACCAAGAGTCTGTAAGCAGCATTTCAGGTGCTGCGAGCGACTTAACCGAAGTTGCTCATCACTTAGAAAGCCAAGTGAATCGATTTAGAACCTAGCTAACTTTCTGTCTCTGTTATTCAAAGTCTCTGTTATTTAGAGCCTCGCTTATTGAAAACATAGCGAACACGGTTTATATAATAAGAAAGCCCCCAGCACATTCGTGTTGGGGGCTTTTTAGTGAGCTAAGTGCTTATAGCCAGATTGAATCTACTGAATCTTCAAACGTTGAATCAGAGTCTCTTCATCAAATTGATATAACTCATCAAGTAAGTTCATTTGCAAACTACCTGGGCCGCGTGAGTTCTCAGCTGCGATTTCACCAACCACACCCAATACCGCCGCAGCAGCCAAACCACTTTCATCACCAACAGCAGCAAATGCGCCCGTCAATGCCGTTAAAGTACAACCCATGCCGGTTACATACGGCATCATTGGATGACCGTTGTTTAACGTCACAACACTGTCTTTGGTGACAACGTAATCTGTCTCACCAGAAATCACCACATTCGCACCGTATTCAACGACTAAGCATTGCGCTGCGCCTAATGCAGCATCACTGCTATCTAGCGCATCAACGCCTTTGCTCTGTGCTTGCTCGCCCGCTAACGCGATAACCTCAGACGCGTTGCCACGAATGATCAACTTATCCGCTAAGCGTGCAATTTCACGAGAAGTCTCGGTACGCAGCGTACTTGCGCCACAACCCACCGGGTCAAGAACCACAACCTTGCTATTGGCATTCGCTTGTTCAACCGCGAAACGCATTCTTGGCGTCCAAACACTGTCGAGCGTGCCAATGTTAATCACAAGCGCGCCAGAGAAAGACATCATCTCAGCCAGTTCTTGTTGTGAGTGCGCCATGATAGGTGAAGCGCCAATCGCCAATAACGCATTGGCCGTATTGTTCATCACGACGTAGTTGGTAATGTTCACAACCAGTGGTTTTTGCTCTCGTACTGCGCGCAACGATTGGATGATTTGTTCAGTTAGCATGGGTAAATCCTTATTCGTGAAAGTCGTTTTAAGCCGCTGCAGGTTGGCTAGCGACAAGGTTTAGCCGTGATTAGTCATTAAGAGCGTTCAGCCCTTGCTGCCAAAAAGCCACTTCCATACGCGTTGCGGTTTTGAAGATATGAACGATGTTCTGACCGCGCTCGCTGTTGATATCAATTTCAGCAAGCAGTTGATTGAAGTATTCCGCACCCGTTGCCACACCAGACTGGAATTCTTCACCGCCATACAGTTGCAACCAGCTCGCATATGGGTTGCCTTCTAATACGGTATCACTGCTCTCTAACAACACTTTACCGATAACAGCGTAACCAATTGAACACGGAGCCAATGCCGCATATAAGTCGACAAGATCACCCGTCATACCCGCATCTAGAACGTAGCGCGTGTAGGCAACTGTGCCGAAATCTTCCGGTTCGTTTTCTAAATCCGACTCAGTTAAACCCCACTGACCACAGTAAGTCACATGGTGAGAGATTTCAGAATCTAGCAGCGCATGAACACTTGGCAGTGCACGACGCATATCAGCCAAGGTTTTAGCCTTGTAAATTGCCAATGCATAAGCGCGAGCATACTGCTTCAAAAACAGAAAATCTTGCTTCAGGTAATGCAAAAAACACGGCTGAGCGAGGGTGCCGTTCGCCAGCGTTTTAACAAAATCATGCTCGGTGTAGTCTTGCCAATCTTGCTGACAGGCTTGGATTAAGTCTTGGTATTTCATGAGATTCCTTAGTCAAAAGTCGGTACGTAATCAGCGGCTTTGGGTAGTGATTTGATGATGCCTTTGTCGAACATAAACTGTGCGTAATCGTCGTAACGCTTCATATCCACTGCAGAAGGGCGAAGTGCGAAACGAGTCAGCGTGTCGTTCCATGCGCGTTGGTTAAGTTCGTTATTCAACGTATCTGGTGAATACGCCACAAACTCACCCCATGACTCTTGTGGGTGGTTCACAATGTAAGTCGTTGCTTGTTCCAATGCTTTGTTGAATGCTTTGATCGCTTCATCGTCGTGCTGCTTTGCGTTCGCAACAAAGATAAGCTCGTCGTAAGCGGGTACACCGTGCTCTTCTGGGAAGAATGCTTTCGCTTTAAAGCCTTCAAGGGCTAACTGGTTAGTTTCGAAGTTACGTAAGCCACCCCAAATTGCGTCTACCTTGCCTGATGCCAATGAAGACGACAGTGCCCAACCGACATTGATGGTTTGCACGTCTGTAAACGCAACATTTTCTTGAGCTAGCATGGTGCCGATGGTCGCTTCTTCGTTACCCGCAATCGCAATACCGATCTTTTTGCCTTTCAGATCCGCTAGTGAATCGTTCTTGCCATTATCTAAAACCATCAACGTATTCAGTGGCGTTGCGATAAGAGTAGATGCACGAACGAGAGGCAAACCTGCCGCTACATCCATGGTTAAACTTGGTTGGTAAGTTACCGCTAAATCGACCTTACCTGCTGCGACCAATTTTGCTGGCGTGCTTGGGTCTGCTGGCTCTTGGATTTCAACCTCTAGGCCTTGATCAGCAAAGTAACCACGCTCTTGAGCAATCACAATTGGGCCGTGGTTCGGGTTCACAAACCAATCCAACATCAGTGTCAGTTTCTTTTGTTCAGAATCCGCTAATGCGTGACCTGAAACTAGTGAAGCAAGTAGTGCCACTGCACCTACCAATTTGGTATTTTTCATAGTTAACCTTTCCTTTTGAATATTATTATTGTGTGTATCGAGCTAATTTTTAACGAAGTTTTGTTTAGATAAATAGCGTGAGCGAAGCTTTATTAAACAAGTGTTATTGAGCGAACCATCACTGGTTCTCCCAAGGGATAGCTTTTTTGAGTAATTTGTCTGTGATGAAGTAGAGCGAGATAGACAGCACCGCCAAGATGAACAAGGCTGCAAACATCTCATCAATGATCATGCGTGCGTTCGCTTGCAGCATTAGGTAACCCAGCCCTTCACTCGAACCCACCCACTCGCCGACAACCGCACCAATTGGGGCAATCACCACAGCGACACGAATACCAGACGCCAGTGTTGGTAGTGCCGCCGGCAATTGGATATAACGGAGCAATTGCCACTTCGATGCACCCATGGTCTTAGCAAGATCAAGATAACCAGTCGGTGTATTTCGCAGACCGTCGTAACAACAAGTGGTCACGGGGAAGAAGATAATGATCGCCGCCATCACGACTTTTGATGCGATGCCATAACCCAGCCACAGCATCAATACTGGCGCAATCGCAAACACAGGGATGGCTTGGCTAGCAATTAAGATAGGCAACAACCAGCGTTTCAGCGGTTCGAACATCAACATCTGTAGGGCGAAAAACAGCCCCATGGATAAACCGAGCAATAGACCAAGTAAGATCTCCTGCGCAGTCACCCAAGTGTGTTTGAGTAGCACATCGTAACGTTCAATAAGTTTTAAAAAGACTTCTGCAGGCGCTGGCAGAATGAAGCTAGGCATCTCAAAGATAACCACCACCATTTGCCATAAACCGAGAATCACAGCACTGCTGATAAGCAAACGCATAACGGGATTCATCTGACGAGGGCGTGTAGTGGTAGTCTGTACGTTAGCTGAACGCGCCACAGCTTCGCTTCGCGTTAGATCATTCATAATCACGCTCCAACTGATCTAAGATCGCTTGTTGTAACTCAGCACATTCACCGTCTAACACTCTTGGTGTCGCTGTATTAGGCACAGACAGTGACTGTGCACTCGCCGGAGTGCCTTGCAACACATACAAGTTATCCGCCAAACGCACCGCTTCTTGTGGATCATGAGTAATCAACACAACGGTTTTATCTCTTAACAGTTCACAAGCTAAGCTCTGTAACTTATGTCTTGTTACCGCATCCAGCGCAGAGAAAGGCTCATCCATCAGTACCACTGGTTTGTCTTGCATTAAAGTGCGAGCCAAAGCAACACGCTGACGCATACCGCCAGACAATTGATTTGGCATAGTAGACGCGTGATCAGCCAAACCAACCGCAGCGAGCAACTCTAGTGCTTGATTGGTTTGCAGTGCTTTATCAGAAGCTGGATTTTGAAAACGATGACTTAGGCAAACATTGTCGATAACCGACAACCATGGCAGTAACAAGTCTTGCTGTGCCATGTATGCGATGCGATCCGTTAAAGGCAATTCATCAGACGTTGCCAATGTGCCCTGCCACTCCACCTTATCGTCCAGTAAGCCTGCCAGATAACGCAACACCGTGGTTTTTCCGCAGCCACTTCGACCTAGCAATACCGTCCACTTACCTGCGTTTAAGCTAAGCGACAACCCAGACAAGGTCGCGTGCTCACTGTCGTTATAACGTAAAGAGGCATTGCTGAGTTGAACGCCAATCGTATTAACGGACATTACCGTGTCCAGCGAAGAAGTGATTTACCGGGCCATGACCTTGACCAACTTGCAACTCATCAGCATGAGCAATCGCGCGAGAAATGTATTGTTTGCCTAGGTCAACAGCTTCTGCCAGCGTGTTGCCCTGAGCCAAGAAAGAAGCAATGGCAGATGAAAGCGTACAGCCCGTGCCGTGGGTGTTTTTAGTCGGGAAACGCTTAGCACTAATCAAGGCAGAGGTGGTTGGTAGAATCAGTAAGTCGTTACTGTTTTCATCTTTCTCTAAATGGCCGCCTTTTAGGAGTACCGCTTTCGCGCCCAAAGCACGCAGGTCCTCAATCATGCCCTGCATTTCAGCTTCGCTTTCAGGTACTGGCTTGCCTGTTAATGCCGCGCCTTCTGGTAAGTTAGGGGTGATAATGTCTGCCAGCGGAATCAACTCTTGCTTTAGCGTCGTGATAGCTGAGTTTTCTAGAAGAAGATCGCCACTTGTCGCGACCATTACAGGGTCAATTACAAGATGCTTAGGTTGGTACTGCTTAATTTTGTCAGCAACGACTTTGATGATTTGAGAATCAGCCAACATGCCGACTTTCACTGCCACGATATTGAGATCAGTAAAAACCGCATCTAACTGGCTAGCGACATGGTCGAGTGGAATAGGAAAAATGGCGGAAACGCCTTGAGTGTTCTGGGAAGTGATAGCGGTAATCACAGAACAAGCAAAACTACCGGTAGCAGACATGGCTTTAATATCAGCTTGGATACCTGCACCGCCGCCACTGTCAGAACCCGCGATGGTTAAAACAATCGGAGTATTCGTGCGAGTCGTGTCTTCAGCAGAGTGCTGCTGTGTTGAGGATTTTGGAGTTGAGGCTTTTGGCGTTAAAGCTTTTGAAATAGAACTGTGTGTCATTGTCGCTCCTACTATCTTACAAGACGTAGGAGAACGAACACTGATCGAAGGAGAAGTCGCATTAGGCTCATGAAAGCTTTCATGGGTGCAGACGTAGATCGAGTGCTCATAGTTCCCTACGCCAGTGTTAACTGAATCAGGTTCAACGGGTCTCGACTAACGATCTCAGCAAACACCAAATAAGGTATATGCCCCCCGACTATTGATAGCGATAATAACAGCACTCTTAAAACTGAGATACTCATTTTATTCAATTATACTAATTCCGCATGAACAAATTTCAATTAGGCCCAACAAAACAAATACTTATAACGTTCCTTTAGATGGCTTCGACTGTATAAACAAGCACAACACAATCAGAGACATACCTAACCAGCCTGTAAAAGGAATCAGCTCACCGACAACACAAACGGCAAGCACCGCTGCGACTACTGGTTCAAACAAGGTCAGCAGATTGGCACTGCTCGCGGTGACGTGGCGTAAACCAAAACTGAACGCGATATAGCCTAAGCATTGTGGGATTAACGTAAGATAGCTGATGACTAATACGTTAATCTGCGAGGAAAACAGGTTCTCACCCGTAAACCAGAGCGTTGGCAGCAACAGCATCGCACCAAGGCCAAAAATACTGCCCATCGCTGCTTGTGACTTAATCCCTTTATCGATCAGTGCTTTTGTCGCCCAAGAATAAATGGCGTAACACAACCCAGCGACCAGACCTAAGCCAATACCTAACAGCTTGAGATCATCACCGGATTCGTTCGCCGATGAAGATTCTGAAAACACCAACAATCCAATACCTACCACACCAATCGCAAAGCTAGTGAGCCAACGTTTGTTGATATTATTCTTTTTGCTAATCAGACACTCTAACAGTGCCGAAAAGAAAGGTGCGGTCGCAATCGAAACCACGGTACCAATCGCCACACCTGATAATTTCATTGAAGAATAGAAAGCTAACGGGTAGACCGCCAAAGCCAAAGCGCTCACTGCCAACAGCTTCTTATTCTGCAAAAGCTTGTCGAAAGCGAATAGGATTTTTCGATATGCCAAGCCCGCTTGCATTAGGCCACCGACGCCCATAGAAAAAGCACCAATCGCTAATGGGCTTAGATCAGGAGCAAAACTTGCGGCGGTGCCTGTCGTGCCCCATAAAATAGAAGCAAACAAGATGGCTAAAGTGCCCGTTTGGAATTCGTTAACGCGATTGATGGCAAGACTCATTTCTATTACCCAATTTTCAGTTCTGAAATAGATAATAGTGAAAATTGATAAGAGTTAGTTTGCCAAAAGGACGCTATTGTTGTTTCTAAAGACTCTCTTTCATTGAGCCTAGAAACGCCCTTGGGGACATACCAAAGTGCTGAGAGAAGCGACGACTGAAAGCAGAAACATCACTATATCCCACATTTTCAGCAATCAATTGAACCGGTAAATCGGTGTGAGTTAACAAGGCTTGGGCTTTCTCCATACGATATCGAGTGATGTATTTAAGCGCACTGATGCCCAGACATTCTTTGAAGCGTTTTTTGAATTGAGTAGGGCTCAAACAGGCCGTTTCAGCAAGTTGTGAAATGGATAACGGCTGGGTGTAGTTATCCGCAATCAGCCTTTGTACCGCACGGATTCTTGGGTCGATACTCTTGCTGACTTGTTGTTGCTCTAACAGCAATGAAAACACATCCAAAACTGATGACTCAATGCCACTATCGACCTGATATTCCAGCTGCTTCTCAACAAACAGTAAGAAGCTCATCAAAGGTGGTGTGATCGTAAAAACCGAGAGCTCATGCTCTAACAAGTGCTGCGGCAACTCCGCCATATCCGCGACAATAAACCGCGCTGCTTCATCCGCCTTAAACGCATGCGCTGTGGTTACCGGAATCACCACACATTCTCCCACGGCCACTTTGCCGACATACCCCACCATTTCAATATTAATACTGCCTTGGATCGGCAATACCAATTGATGATGGTCATCATGAGCATGAGTATTAAACTGCTTGGTGTAAGATCGAATGCTTAAGCTAGATTTCATGAGCAACGCCGGAGTACATTTCGCTAGGTTAAAGTAAGAGATACAAAGTTACATTATCACTTCCCTAGAGTCACACTTAATGCGCATCAAATTCATGCTAGCTAGGTGACATGATCAAAAACGGCCTCTACTCTAATTGAGAGGCCGTATTTATTAGAGTGGTAAATCACGTTAAAGGTTTAAAACGATACTTGGCTGTTCTGACCAATCACTACCTGAACACTATTTTCAACAGCATAGATTTCAAAACCATCAGCAACCGGATCGGCATTGTCTTCATCACTGTCATGCTGTGCAGTACAGGTATAGCCTAAAGAGTAAGTACCTGAATCAATGAAGCCCAGAGAAAACTCATAGTTGGTCTTCGCTTTATTCAATGTCACTGACGCTGAAGTGATCGGTTTTTTCTCCGCTGGACCACCAATTGGTGCCATGTCAGCTTTAACGATGTCACCTTCATACAAATAAACCGATTGAACGAAGGTATTGTCATTTGTAGGGTTACAAGCTCCAAAAGTTGTTGTCGCTACAGTACCTTCAATGTTTCCTGTCTCAACCGTATTGATAAGGCTCACAGACGTTCTTTGAATGGTGTAATCAGGGAGACTTGAACTGTTCTTTAAGCCGCGTCGCAGATCGAACTCAACAACAAAATCGTTACTTTGTTGGTTCACATTAAATGAGTTGTTAAAATACAGCACACCAGCGTTATCTTCTTTACCCACACCTTGCGGGCATGCACCTTCACCTTTCACAGTTAACTGACGGTTCGTATCATCGTTTTCTATAACGTAAGAAGGTGTTGTTGGGTGGTCACCATCATGGGCAAACGCACACAACTTATAACTGCCGACCGGGATGACCTCATTTTTGATCAAAGGAAGCGCCTCGCTGCCTTGGTAATCCAATAAATTAACACTTAATGGAATAGGCTCCTCACCATCTGGCAATGGGTCACCGTTTTTGTCCACGTAGTTACCGTTTTCGTCCGTTTTATACACGTCATAAACCAATGGCGTACCTCCCTGTCCCGGAAGTAAAGCCACCTTACTGAATGTCACAGTGACGTCTTTAACATCATCAATGGGCGCATCACTCACACTCAAGGTAATCGGTGTCGTGCTGCTTGATGAACCTGAATCACCACCACAACCGACAAGCCCAGCCAGCACAAGGCTCGCTAAAGCGGTTTCCTTTAAATACTTCATAACTCATGTCCTATAAATCACTGCTTAATAGAGGGCTTAGTTTGTTGCCCTCTTATTCTTTTCCTTAATGTGACTCATAGATAAACGCGCTTATGGCCAAATCGGTTAGCCCCATTATTTAAGGCTTTCTTCATCCAAAAGCTTTGTTCATCAAGGTGCACATATCAGATCGCACATAGGTTAATTAAGTCTAGTAAGTAAATTGTCAGTAGTCGCGCGTATTTAGCAAGGTTGCTGTCAATTATGTTGAAATAGGCGGTATGTATAGGCTCGGAGAGAATGTTTGAAAGCAACTTGATCGAAGTTAATAATCGCCACCAAGATCAAAAAAGGCCGTTAAGACAGCCTATTGCTGAACTTAAACGACCTTCTCATTGAATTTTGATTAAGCTAAGACGATATCAGCTCAGTCAAACTCACTTATTTTTGAAGTTGCTCTTTAGCGGCTTCAACCTTAGAAAAATCTAGGCCAAGCTCTTCAACTGCTTCTTTGATTAGCGCAGGGTTTTGCATTACCTGACCCATCAGCATTTGAAGCTTATCTTGTGGTAAACCAAGTTGGCTGATTGTCGCCATTGCTGCAAGAGGGTTCTCTGTCAGCGTTTTGAATAGCTCGCTGATCTGCTCGTCGCTAATATTGTTCTCTTTCAACATTGCTAAAATCGGGTTCATTTTTTTGCCTTTGAAACACTAAATTAAATAGGAGCACAGCATACCATCTAGCTGTGCTCGATTGTACTAACAAGTGACGCTTTGGTTTAACGCGAACCGCACTTTTCCCAAACGCAAATAATGCTTGGGCTTAGCGAGACTCTAATGGGTAAGAGCGGTAGCTCCACATACCATACGTTCTCAGTGCGTCACGGTAGATGCCTAGAAGCTCACCACTGCTCGCTTTCTTAAGATCTTCTAGCGGCTTATCTGGGTAAGAAACCGTATCGAAGGTAATACCCTGAGGGCCCGTTTGCCAGCTCGCAATTTCAAACAGAGTTTGACCACGACGAACATGACTTGCCGAGCTAATAATGGTCGCATGTTTAATATCATGACGAGCAAGCGCATAGCTACTAAACAAGGCGTTGCCTACCGTGCTAGTCGCGTAGTTCTCTTCAATGATGCGGTCTTTGCTTACCCCTTTTGAGATAAGCCAATCCGCCATTAACTTACCTTCTGTCTTATGGTTCTTAGGCACGCCGCCGGTTAAGACGATCATCGCGTCAGGGTTAGCTTTCGACATTGCTAATGTTGTTTCAAGACGTTCAATCAAGATTTCATGCATAGAACCATCTGGATTAAGCGCGTAGCCCAAAGTGACGATGGCACCGTGGTCGCTCAACAGTCCCTTATCCGCAGACTCTTTAAGAGGTGTTTCTAACACGCGGTCGACCGTTGCAAAAATACGTTTGATGTCTTCTGCTTTACCTTTGTTCAGGCTTTCCAGCTTGTCCATGTGCTTATTCGATTCACTTTCATTGCCTTCAAATCGCTGCCAAACCGCAAGATATGCGTGCAAGTCGACATCGTCTGGCGCAACTGTCAGTGCTTGTTCAAACAGCTCAATAGCGCGCTCTGCATTCTTGTTGTAGATCTGAGCGTTCGCTGCCGAGATCAACAAGTCAGTACGGTAAGGTTCTAGCTGGTACGCTTCTAACAATCGGTTAGTCACAATTTCCATGTTGCTTGGCATTTTAGCCGTGAAGCCCGCGTGAGAAATTCTTGCCGGAGACTTAAACGCCTGCAACGCATCAAGAAGTAATTGGTCGACAACTTGTCGCTTAGTCACCAACTGCGCGTAATCTGCTGAAGCTTGTACTGCGCCATCGTTAGCGGCAAAAGAATAAGGTGTTGCGCCAAAAGCAAGCATGCCACCAAGAGCGAGGGCGATAATGTTCTTTTTCATGGAAAGATCCTGTGTCGTTAAGTGTTCACATCAGATTTGCTCCCCAATGTAAGCCCCCAAGATTAAAAAACCGTGAACCAAACCTTACTCTCCAAGGTTAATATTCATTTGTTGCATAAGATGTGGCAACAGATCACGATTTTGAACTTACCAATAAGCCTGTGTATCCAGATAATTCTGGTTTGAACCAGTGCTCAACGTTTTTGTTGGAATATCTGACTGCGGATTTCATACGCCCTATTCCACCGAAAACCACCCATCACAAACCCGAACTCCGCAAAAAAAACACGCCCAAAAAGCAACTTTAAGCTAATTTTTTCAACAACTTGAAATTCAACATACTGAATCGCTCGATTCCATTCTCGCTCTAATAAAGAAGTTTTAAGCACATAGACTTAAAACACGCATCAGCCGATTTTCAAATAAATTAAAATCAATTATTGAACGGTCGTTCAAGTGGTGCTTTAATGAATCACCAATACAAGGAGTTACCCCATGCTTAAGTTCTATTTTCACCAAACACCCAACCCAATGAAGATCGCTCTGTTTCTAGAAGAGACAGGCCTAGATTTTGAACTCGTTCCTGTTGATACCTTAAAGGGCGAGCAACACACTCCGGAATATCGCTTAATAAACCCGAACGGAAAAACACCAGCCATTGAAGACGATGGGCAACGCGTGTTCGATTCTAACGCTATACTTTTGTACCTATCAGAGAAGACAGGCAAGCTTGGTGGTCAGCCAGAAGACAGAGCCGAACTGCTCTCTTGGATGATGTTTATCGCGAGCGGCCTTGGCCCTTATTCAGGTCAATCGGTACACTTCCGCCATGCTGCACCAGCAGGCCTCGACTACGCTGTGAACCGTTACCTACGTGAAGCACAACGTCATTACGAAGTGTTAGAAAAGCATATGGAAGGTCGTGAGTTTATCGTCGGAAATGAGTACACCATTGCCGATGTCGCTGCATGGGGTTGGATTGATAAAGCACCTTTCGTGCTTGGTGAAGAAGGCTTAGAACCTTACCCGAACTTGAAGCGTTGGTTTAACACGATCAACACTCGCCCTGCTGCACTACGTGCCCGCGAGATTGGTAAAGGCATTGAATTTAAAACCGAACGTGATGAAGAAGCGAAACGAGCACTGTTTCCGTCGAATTATGCGAAGTAGAAGAGACTTAAGGCTTAACACTGTTCGAAGCGACGACTAAGTCTAAAATAGCGAGAGCCGCTCAATGTGGCTCTTCGTTATTGAAAAATTCAAATTCATGCATCTTGGTCTTGACTAAATTAAAGAACAGCTATGAATGTAGGGCTATTAAAGCATAAGCATCTTAGTTGGAAGACCCGTTTTCACTAACCCCAGCCCCTTTATCTACGATTTATTATTTTATACCTGACACATACCAACTAGACCAATGAAAGGTATGTGAGATTCTCCGCACTCATAGTAATTTAGTTAAAATCACTATTCATTTAGGATAATTTTTTTTCTTGCATCAGTAGAATTCATAACAAATTAAATTGGGTGTTAAAACAATGAGTGACAATAAGAGTATTTTTCCAGAAAGGTCAATGGCTCGTGAGGCTGAACTAACTAACAAATCAACGATCAATTCTAATGCCGATGAGGACACATTTTTCCCAAAAACCTCTATGGCTTACCAAAATGAAGTCAAAGCATCTCGTATTACACCAGGGATGGGGCAAGGCTTTTTACCACCCTTAAAAAAATCTGGGTACATGCAAGCAACAGCACAACAAAATGCGCCGACTCAAACTGCAAACATTGCCCCTGAAAATATGTATTGGCCTCCTTATAATTTTATTGAGGGGGAATACATCAATACGAAGGTACTACCTGATGACGCGCTAAGGACGCAATTACAAAATAGTCACACTGAAGTTATGCTTTTAACTTTAGAAGAGGCGTTTAGAGTCCTACAAAGTTGGGGCTGGATGGATACTAAAGATACTTGGAAGTCCATGACAACCTCAACTGGCAGTCAAGTTATGATTAATTATGGGGTCAATGGTAAGGATGTTGTATCAACTTCAATGGTTATTGCTCAATTTAACCTCCATGGTTTAAGGGCAACAAAACTTGGATTAAAAGCCACTTTTGGTATGAAAATGGCTACTGAATTCAACAAAATTGGCAATGAAATGATCAAACTAACTGGTCATTCAGGCTTAAGACGTATTTTAACAGCATCATACTACAGACTCGATAATCCAAAGATTGTACAGCTAGGTATTGGCAAGTATGGCTTATCCCACTCTATAAAATCTGGAACCGTTCTAACTATTTATGTCGCTGCTGGATATCGAATATTAGACTACGCACTTAATGATGAAGTGTTTTTGACTGACCTCATCGGTTCTCTGGCGACAGATTTAGTTAAAATAGGAATATCTTCGATTGTCTCTGCTGCATTTGGTGCTACAGCAATGGCTCTAACATCTTTCGTTGCAGCACATTTAGTAGTAGTAGTAGCTGCAGGATTATTAACGTCAATGGTATTAAATGAATTGGATAACCACTATGGCATTACTGCTAAAGTGATAGAATTACTAGAAAAAGCACAACAAGAAGCTGTTGAGAAAGGGAAAGAGCTACAAAAAGACGCCTATGATAGCTTCTTAGATCTTGCCGAAATGCTTGTAGAAGGGGCTCTGGAAACAGGAAAAGAAGTAGTCGAGGCAGAAATCCGACACTTTATAAAAACATCACTAAATGAATTAATTTTGAAACCATTATGAAGCTAAAACCTGCATTAGAAAAAATCAAAAGAGTTTACAAGATAGCTGCAGGTACACTGCTTTTTGCTATTATGACAGCCGCTTCATTTTATATGGGATGGAACAATATCATTGAATTAAGGCAACCTATTGGTGATGTTGAGGTATATTCTCGATTTGACCTCGCAGTTATTCCTATGGGCGTAATGATGCTAATAGTGCTCATCTTGGGTATATGCTATGTGATAACAGAAGAGCGGTGGGAAGATAGGTACAGTGCAAGATTGCCGCTTTCTAGTTTAGGGTTTGCTGCTTTAGCTATTCTATTAACACTTGCCACACCTTATATTTATGAGTCGAGATATAAAGAGGCAGGGCTACAAGAATGTACCGGAACTCCAGTAGGATACATGCCATTCTTTGGTAAGAAATTTGCCGTTGAACCATCACTTTGCAAGAAATGAGGGCTAAACTTTGCTGCCTTAACATTTGACGAGCAAAAAAGTAAGAAGTTTAAGACAGCGTTATTGATTTAGCTTCAATGTTGGTCGCGAGAGCCTCGACACGAACAAAGAACGAATACAAGCTGATATGAAATCCTTTGTAAATAAACTTAAAAGAGTTTGCACCCTCGTAGCAGGAGTCATAATTTTTGCGACTATCACTGTGTACGCACTCTATACGGGATGCTTAAATATTTTAGAGTTTGGGCAACCTATAGGTGAGGTCGAAACATACTCACGATTCAACTTATCCCTTTTTCCTATGGGAATTTTTACACTTGTAATGACCATTATAAGCATTTTCTATATTATTACAGGGGAACGTTGGGAAGACAGATATGGTGGAGTGCTACCATTATCTTCATTAGTATTCGTCGGAATTGCGTTAATTTTAACACTCATAACCCCTTCGATTTACGAGTCAAAGTATGAAGAGGCAGGCCTCAAAGCATGCTCTGGTGTTCCAACTTCTTACCTTCCTTTTTTTGGTAAGAAATTTGCAGTTGATCCATCACTTTGCAGAAAATAACGATACGTATTGAGCTGCCTAACAAGCAAGTAAATTACCACCTTCTAAAGAAGGTGGCTTTGTGTGAGCCCCCTAAAAGGAGTCTTTGTTTAGTCCAGCGCTAATTGCTGCTGTTCCACGCGCTCTTTCTTCTCCTGATGCCTTACATAACGTCGATTGGTTTATCATTAAAAACTTCCGCTTCCATCAACAAACAATTATGAGTGGTTACAAATGGAAAATGAATAACCCTCAAGTGATAAAAATGGGATTAGGTATCAGGGATCTTCAGGCGTTTAAAAGCTTTGTTCGGGTAAATACTGGATTAGAAGTCGCATTTTCACTAGGAAGCAATGCTGTCGACTACATTTTAAGAGATGATGCTACCCTGGAGCAGTTTATAGGCAGCTCTGCACAAGATATTGTAAAGGGTATCGTTGCATTAGCAGCTTCGGCGACTGTAACCGCTGTTTTATTGTCTGGTATAGCTACAGTGTCAATTATAGGGGCTGGTTTATTATTTGTAGCCGTATCATATTTTGTTGGTCAAGCTGTTAATGTTGCTTTCGAGGAATAGAAAGACGCTATAACAGGCTATACACAAAATAAAGCAAAAGAAGATGCCGAGGACTACATCCAGGACATTAACGGTTACAGCTATTCAATGTCAGACGCTTTAAGGAATGCTGCATTATGACCAAGTACGTGAAGTTGTTAATTATAGTTTTTACGATCATTTTATCCGGTTATTTTAGCTACCAAAACATACTCATGGTTCAAAAAGTTGGTGATGTGGTTAAAGTTGATGGAATTATGAACATTGGCTCCACATATGGTGTTTTTTTCGTTGCTCTGGCTTCGTTAAGTGGTTCACTAGCTCTCATTTTCAACTTACCACTCCCCATTCTAAACGAGAATCTATCCTATTTGTTTTGATAATCATGGCTCCGATCTTTACTTACATGACTGATAATCAAATCCAGAAAAATTTAGAAGGCTATATTGAATGCACAAGTAAAAATACAAATACATTGAGGTATTCAAATCGAACTTATGTAATCTCTCCAGAATTATGTAAAGGCCAATAGTAAAGGTTAAAATAACATGTTCAAAAAACCACCAAATGAATTAGTTTTGAAACCATTATGAACCTTAAATCAGCATTAGAAAAAATTAAAAGAGTTTACAAACTATTTATTGGGGCTGTTTTAGTGGTGTTCCTAGCCCTTGTTAGCTTATACATTGGGATTAACGAACTCCTCTCTCTTTCAAATGAAGTATCTGATGTAGAGGTATATTATCGGTTTAACTTAGCAATGATTCCGATAGCTGGTGCTTTGACTTCATTGTTCGTGGCTGCCGTTTACTTTGTAGTAAAAGAAACACGTCTTGATGACGTTTCTGGGAATACTGTTAGCTACAGTATAATGATTTCATTCATATTATCTGTGTTAGTAACACTAATCACACCATCAATATACGAGTCACGCTTCGAAAATTCTGGCCTCAAAGTATGCTCTGGTACACCTGTAGGTTACCTACCTTTCTTTGCAAAGAAATATGCTATTGACCCATCTCTTTGCAAGAAATGAGGGCTAAACTTTGCAGCCTTAACATTTGACGAGCAAAAATATAAGAAGTTTAAGACAGCGTTATTGATTTGGCAGCGATGTTAGTATCTGGAGTGCTCGAAACGAGCAAAGAAGTAATAGAAACTGAAATTAAAACGTTCGTCAAAAACTCACTAAATGAGCTTTTACCAAGAGAATTATGAACATTAGAAGTACGATAAACAAACTCAAAAGAGTCTCAAAGTTTATTCCTGCAGTTTTTATTGGATTAACTTTGTCATTTGTAAGCCTAGCCTTTGGAATCAATAATATCATTTCACTGAATGAAGATATTGGTGATGTCGCTGTATACTCTCGATTTGATCTTGCCCTAATTCCTATAGGGTTAATAATGCTTGTATTTTTTATAGTGGGAACATATTTCATATTTACCGAAACACGCTGGGAAGATAGGTATGGTGGAGCCTTACCTCTTTCAGCAATAGCATTAGCCGGGATTGCTTTAGTTTTAACATTCATGACCCCTTCGATTTACGAGTCAAAGTATGAAGAGGCAGGCCTCAAAGCATGCTCTGGTATTCCAACGTCTTACCTTCCTTTTTTTGGTAAGAAATTTGCCGTTGAACCATCACTTTGCAGAAAATAACGATACGTATTGAGCTGTCTAACAACCACACAAAAAAAGAGCCGCAAAAGCGGCTCTTGATTTTCAAACTATTCGAACTCGTTCAGATTACTCTTTACCGAATACGTTGTTCTCTTGCTCTTGTACACGAATGAAAGTCGTACGCTTAGTTAGCTCTTTAAGCTTCGCTGCGCCTACGTATGTACAAGTTGAACGTACACCACCAAGGATGTCAGAAATTGTGTTGTGAACTGAACCACGGTATGGAAGTAAAACAGTTTTACCTTCCGCAGCACGGTACTTAGCAACACCACCTGAGTGCTTGTCCATAGCTGACTGTGAAGACATTCCATAGAACTTGGAAAAAACGAATGCAATGCATTACAAATCAATAGGTTAATTAAAATAAAATGTATATAAAAACAGTGGTAATTGACGTTTTATCTCCATAAATAACGCTGTTTTACAATGAATGCCGCCATTTTTGCCGCCATTTTTGCCGCCACTTTTACATAACCCTGTTCATCAACGAATTATGATTTCGGCTTAACGCCATTACATCATCTACCAACTTCTCGAGTTGCTTTTGCTGCATTTGCATTCGGCCTTGGAAGCTTTGGTATTCACTTTCATCCACTAATGCTAGCCCGTGTTCTCTCGCTTGCTGCTTGAGTAACTGCAGTTCTGGGATTTGACTACGCAATTCATTTTCTAAGTCTTGTTTAAGTACTCTTTTTGCCAATGCGTGTTCAAAACCATGCTCTTGTGACCAAGTATTGGTATTGAATACGGCATTGTAGTGCACATGAACATTTTGGCTTGTTACGTTTTTCGCCTTCGCCAATTCAAAGATTAAGTCGTTTAAGGATAGGTCTTGCGGAACAGTTGGAGTAGGAAGTGCTAGAGCTGTGGGCATACTGTCGAACGCACGAATGGCATTTAGGTGGAACTTTGGGCTAATCCACATTGCGTATGAGTAGACCAATTCTTTGCATACCCAAGTCCCCGCATCACTACCGTCACGTTTGGTATTTATAGCAAAGCAGGAATTACTGCTTTGCTCAATTTCATTAACCAGTTCTTGAGTTTGCTGATTCTTGATAAAAATACTTGGACGATGTCGATTGTGTCCACCACTCGCTTTATGCAGATCGTTTAGCGAATACAAATTATCGAGTGTGCGAATGTCTTTAGAAAAGATTGTTAAATTTGGCATGGTTGCCTCCTTGGGGATGATCTTTAAATCACCACACAAAGGGACTAATCTTCGGGTGGTGAGCTGAACAAGGTTAGTCCTACCGCTCCCAAGGTTACGGCCAGCCGAAGCTGCCTCGCCCAGCCCACCATAATGCTGATAGTACGTTTTATAAGTAAAGCGACTATGTTCAGGTGTGCTGAAGCTGCACATAAAAAACCAGCAAAAGCTAGCGTCTATGCGCCTTGGGTGTATATTGCGGGGGACTAATCCCGACACTGGATTTTGCCAGTGCCGTTACAGATTAACGATGTGGAAGATCGGTGTCAAACGTTTAATAACGTTGCATATTGTATAGAGCGCGGTTCTTACAATCAGCTTGCCTCACCCATGAACGTAGACAGAATCGAGACAAAAACAACTCCAGAGCACACACGCAGTTCCAGAGTCACACTAAATTATTAACTAATTTAGATTCGTTTTATTTGTAACTATTGTAATTTTAGCCACCCATACAAATACGAATGATAATAATTATCATGAATTGTTTAAAGAAAATAATAGTTTCCTCATTTTTCCTCTCACCAATACATTGTTATTCTACAGAAATTATAGGGGAAGCTTTTCAATCGAATGACTCTTACGAAAATAAGATTAGAGATAACAAATCGTTAGAGTTAGAAGCCCCTGACTGTACTGGCAACTCCTCTTGGATTGATTACCCTTCCTTACCTCAAGAGCCTACAGAAACGAGTAAATCCGATATTAATTGCAGTTTTATGCAGTTTGCATGGCAATCTTTTGCTTATTATACCAGTGACAAGACACCGGGTTTATTCTTGAATATGATGCCGAAAGACAGAATATTTAAAGAGATACCCGATAGTTGGGACAATAAAGGTGATCAAGGATTAGTACAAAGTGAGATCCTTCAAGCCGGCTCTAATTTCCCATTGAACGATCAAGAAGGCAATCCGGTCTTCTATCAACAAAGTGTCAATAAAAAATTCTACAATGACATCGTCAAACACGGATTAAACAATAGCCAATGTGTCGCCGATATTGACAGTGGGAAAACACCGTTTGAAATATCCCCAGGCTCCACTGAAGTAAAAACCTCATGGAAATTAATATCTAATAACGACAACCCTGAAAAATTTTTCACTATTCATAGAGATGTTGAGATCGACGGGGCAGTAAGGAGTAATGTTCTAATGGGCTTGGTCGGGATTCATGTAGTGCGAAAAACAAGGAATCATCCTGAATTCATTTGGACCACATTTGAACACAAGGAAAACGCTCCTGATTGTGCTGATGTTCCTAACCTATCAAATTTTGAAAAATCAGGTAAATGGACATTTTTCAACCCAATGTCCTTTCAGAAAGTGAATACTTACTTCCCTGGTAAACCTACTCAAGTCTGTAGAGAAACACCCTATGGGGTTGGTGTTTTAACGAAAACTGAAGTAGCTAAAGATATAAAAGCGCTTAACGAGGCAATGTCAGATTATTACCAATCACGTAAATCTGTTTGGTCTAACTACTTCCTTGTGGGCACATCTTGGACAGTCTCAAACGAGAGTGATTTAAATAAAGGAGAGGTGCCTCCCTCTTGGAAAAATGAAATAGGGGGTTCGAAGTTATTATCAAACAGTACAATAGAGACCTATGTCCAAAACCCTCAATGGTTTGCTTTAGTGCATCCTAAAGAAGATAGGGGCTGTTTTGCTTGTCATAAATATGACCCTTTAACAAAGAAAGCCTTACATTTAAGCCATATGTTTAATGCGGCCCAAGATTACGGTCAGTGTTTTCTTTAAGGCTTGATTTAGAACCTAAAAATTGAAACTTCCTAACAAAGAGTGATCGGCTTTCCACTTTTATGATTTTACCCTTTCAGATTAAAAGGTTTTATAGAAATTAACGTTAATTAAACCGCATAATAACATTTCACAGCTCAACACAATTCGTTGGATTTATAATTATAAAGAGTTAAGTATGCGCTCCAGACACCCTTGGTTAGACCGCTTATTCAGTCCCCACCCTCAATGGGTCTATAAGACTGGTGTTATGTTATTGGCCCTGTTGTTTAGCTTATTGGCTTCATTAGCAACCAGTCTTTATCAAGTTCATAATGAAATTAAGCATGACGTCGACTACCTCGATCAAATCGTTTCTGTTGCGATTAAATATGGGCTTGAAAAACCCACTCTTTCTGAAGCCAGCGTCGCTAGCGGTGAATGCTCCACTGACACAATAGAGCAGTTAGAGAAGCTTTATGTGTCGCATCTACTTATGTCGATACCCATCGTTAATCTTGATAAGCAGAAACCTTATACCTATTGCTCTCCTTTCGGCGTTGAGCAATTTGAACAACGTAATTTTAAGAACTTACTCAGTACACAATTAAAAGGGGAAATGTGGCGTTTAGCGATTTATTCTCTCTCCACAACCCCAAAACATCCCCCCTATTTATACGGTTCGAATGGACAATATGGCTTCCTCTTTCCATTACGCACGGAATACCTTTTTCTTGAAAATGATTTAGACCATCAACGCTCTATTCGTTTATCTTTACCAAAAGAAAATTACACTATCCTTGAAATAGGCAGTTTGCCCAATGCTGATCGCCTGTACTCGAACTCAGTTGCTTCAAACTATCTTCCTCTTACCTTTGAATCCTCCGTCTCTGCCTCACGAGTGCTTTCGAAGTTTAAGCAAAACTTGTGGCCGGTCACCACTTTACTCTTTATGATTTCACTCACCATTCTTTGGTTATGTGTTTCCTATTGGCATGCAAAAAAAGAAATTGCTCTTCAAAAAGCGGTTCGAGACGCCCAGTTTTTCCCCTATTATCAACCCATTGTAGACGCACAAACAGGTAAAATGCTCGGTGTCGAAGCTTTACTCCGATGGCTTCCCTCTGATGGCCGCGTCATAGAACCAAGCAAGTTCATCCATTATCTAGAGCAAAGTGGGGATATCATTCCAACAACAGAAAATCTCATTACAACCATTTACCGCGACTTATCGTCTTTGATGAGTCAAAACGCTGAGTTTTATTGCAGTGTCAACATCACTCCTCTGCACCTACAAAATGACGATTTTTACCACTATTTAAAGCGGTTTCAGCATGACTACTCAAAACTGACGCTTGAATTGACAGAACGCCAACCGATTGAAAATTTGGCGTTTGCCAGTCAGCGCCTCGCCTTACTCAAAACATTAGGACTTAAAATAAGCCTTGATGATGCAGGTACCGGTTATGGCGGAAACTCCTATTTGCATTATTTCGATATTGACACTATCAAAATAGACAAAATGTTTACACGCTCCATTGATGAAGGAAAATCCGCTGTTCTAGATGGGTATATTAAAATGGCTAAGCAGTTAGAAATGAATCTAGTAGCGGAAGGGGTTGAAAATAAGCTTGAAGCTAACGGGCTTTTATTAAGAGGCGTCTTTCAACATCAAGGTTACTATTACGCTAAACCTATGTCGATTGAAGATCTCCATCGCTGGGCTTTAGATTATGGTTATACTCACGAGCGGGTTAGTGAGGCGCTCAGCTAAAAACATCACGGAGCTTACCTTAGTCAACAACGAAAAGATGCTCTTGCTAATACTCGTGGTTTAGCCTAACTGAGTCCATAAAACGAACTCGTCGGGAGTAAAGAAGATAACCACACTCTTTGCTCATTTGTGGCATCACTTACTTAAAGTGGTCCACCAAGTTCCCCTTGTGGGATAACGAACCGTTCCCGCCTTACACATCAGAACATGTACGTCAGAAAACCCTTTTGGCCCGTTCTTTCACGATAGGTCGAAAACCAAGTCCCTTGTGCGTTGCTGATGCTTTCAAACATTGTCATCCCCATTGATGTTGATTCATACTGACTACGTTGATATCGCAGTCTTTGAGATCAAAGTCGAAAAACACATTCGTCGGCTTTTTATTCCATCTGCATACCAACACCCGTATCACCGTAAGAGTGGCTGCCTTCACTATTGCAAAAAGCGCCGCAGATGGGCGCAGGCCTGCGTAATATGCCTAAAAAGTTCAGGAGCCTTACCTGGGGCGACGTCCAAGGCTGTTTTTCTACTCAATTAAGCACGCTGGTTGAGTGGTTCAACAGAGTTACTTGGGAATACCAGACACCACATCCTTTGGGTGTGCGCATTCTACTACAAGAATGCACAAGCCAGTTTGTAGCACGGCTCTTGAGAGAGAGCCCATTGTTTTGTTCTTTTAAAAGAGCAAAACAATGTCCTTAAAAGGAGTTTGAATAATGCAAATTGTATACGGATATTGTCGTGAAGATGAGGCGGGGAATTTATTGGACCGCTTTGTTAAACAAGGGGATTTTGTCAGCTTCAAAGAACTGGGCTCAGTCGGGCGTGAATACATGGCATTTGCTGCTTTGTTGCCTTTTACTGACCGCCTCCCCTTTCCTTTCTATTGGAAGGGTGTTCATTTCGTTTCGGTTCAAAAACACACCCAATCAGTCCGTCAACTCACGCCACCACCATCAAAAAATGCTCGCAAAAAACATTATCGTAAACTCAAGAACACGATAATGACCCCTCAAAATTGGAAACAACACGTCAGTCGCAATCGCGGTTTGAAGTATGTAAACGCTTCCTTGTTGCCTTTAATGTAATCAAGAAGCGCATGGGACTCAACGGCAACATCTTAACTCATGCGGTTTAAAGCCTGCCCAAAAGTCTGACGAACGAACAACGTCCATTTTTCAACCCACCAGATGCACGACACCCCTTTTGATAATGGCGGTGCGATGTCGTGCCTCTTTTATCTACATTTAAAGGTAACCAAATGAAAAATAAAACATCACGCTTTCACTGCCCTCTTACGTATTGGCGTTACGTCTGCACGCTTATGGCCGTCTACTTTGCTTGTGCGTCACCCGCTTACGCCAATGACCTCTTTGCCAGTGGTAAAGATACCGTAACCAACACGGTCGGAACGGGGTCTTCTGGCGAGTTCTACATTTTAGTGGCAGGCCTAATTGGCGGCATCATCGTGGGCATCATGCAAAAGAACTGGGTGGGTGGCATCATCGGCTTTTTCGTTGGCGTGGTGTTCTGGGAAGTTGGTAAAGGGTTTGTAGGCTTATAAACCACATAAGGAGAGCGCGAAACTATTCGCCCTATTTCACCATGGATCATCAAGACAAACAAACCCTCTTCGCTTTTCCAAACTACTTACAAACCGACGTCAAAATAGTCGGATTTCCAATCGATGAAATACTCCCTTCTATCTTGTTGTTTTTGATGTTGTTCAACATCAATCGGTTGGTCGCGGTCGCCGTGTGTATCGGATTTTTCCTCACCATTCGCAGCTTAAAAGTCCGACACGGCCCCAAATTCATCATTCACTTCATCCACTGGTATGGGGATGACACAGCGAATAAAACCATTTTTAAACGCACGCCCCCCGCCACAAAAAAATATTGGATTTACTGATGCTCAATGAACATAACGGCGAGGCGCTTAAAGCGGCTCGCTTTATCAATTACGCCCTCACCGCGGTGGTGTTGATCACCGCCTTAGGAACCGCTGGGTTGAGTTTTGCTTTATTAAGCCAAAACCAAGCGGAAAAGCGCACCTTCGTGCCACCTCATATCGACCGAGCGTTTACGATCTCAAGCGATGCGGTTGATGAAGCGTATCTTTCTATGATGGCCGATTGGTGGATACACCTAAAATTTAATGTCACGCCCTCTAACGTTAAACGTCAATTCAACTTACTCATTACCTACGTGCCGCCTAAATACTGGAGCGGCTTACAAGACAAGTTGATGCGAGAAGCCGAATTTATCATCGAGAACGACGTCACCAGTTTTTTTGAAGTTGACACGCTGTCTATCAACCTGAATGAAATGAAAATACGGGTCAAAGGCACGCTCAACAAAACCATCGCGGGGCGCACACTTGACCCTGAGCCCGTGACTTATCTACTCCAAGCCGATTACTCAAGTGGCTTGATTGAACTTCACACCATCGCCCAAGAGATACCGTTATGAAAATACGCTTGATTTATGCTTTTTTTGGTTTGTTGTTACCCATCATGAGCCACGCCCATACGATTGACGCAAAGACCTACTATTTTGAGCAAAATGATACCATTGTGTTGCCCTTATCCTCGGTCAACACCAACCGTTTAGTAGTGAAAGACGACAAGATATTAAACCTTCATTGCCCTAGAGGGTTTTGTCTCGCTAAAGCCAATCAACGAGACCAATCGGGCTCTATTACCGTCAAACTCAACATCGCCTTGCCTTTTACCGCGCACGTCACCACAGAGAAAGGTCAAAATTTCTCGCTTTTTATCAACCCTAAAGCCGTCCCTGCGGTGGTGAATGAGTTTATTCCGCTTCGCTCTACTGCAGAGAAAAGTGTCTTTGAAAAAGATCTCGAATACCCTTTGGCCTTGGGGCAACTCACCAAACAAATGATACATTGGCAGCGTTCAAAGACGCCTATCCCAGGGTTTCGTGTCCATCCGATTGACCCCGAAACCCTCCCCAAAGACACGTCGCCACTGGCCATTATTCCGCAGACCCTTTTTGTAGGCCGCCCCTTCTCAGGGCTTATTTATCAAGTTAAAAACCAATCCAATGACACCGTCACTCTGACCGAAGCGCAATTTTACAGTTACGCCAGTCGGAGCGCCTCACTTGATCGTTATACCTTACCCCCAGGTGAATCTACACATCTGTACATCATCACAGGAGGTCGCGAATGAAACGATTGAAACAGTGGCTTTTTAGAGAGTCAGACTTAGAGGATGGAGTGCTCGCCAATGACCAAAGTAAGCAGCGTAACCAAATACTCAGCCTGTTAGCCGTTGCGCTCTTAGTCGCAGTTTTTTTTGCGTTTAAAGCCTTTAAACAACCTCGAATCTCGCTAGATACTGCGAAAGAAGTCGTTGAGCCAGCCCCCAATTTTGGGGAAATCATTACTGATGATTTTACCGACAAAGACAACCGCTCAGCCTTGACCTTACAAGGTCAAGACATTGAAGACGTCAAAGAGAAGATGGAAAACCTCAATCGAGACGTCGATCGTTTGATGACGAGCAACGAAAATACGATTTCGCAAATGAAGAAAGAGAACGAGATCTTACGCGAGGAATTACGCCAACATCAAGAAGCGCAACGCACCATCGCCTTGCCATCAACCCAATCGCTACCCTCAAAGGAAGCCGGTCACCTCACCGTCATGGGAGAGCCTGCGCCGTTTGGCTCGCGCCCACTTCCTCCCAAACCTTTGCCCTCTTACGCCACTAATGATCTGCAAAAAGAGAGCTTTCAATACAGCAAAGCCGATAAGGCCTCGTTTGATGACCAAGGGCAAGCGTTTGACTCGTTTGATTTTTTTTGGACAGCCTCCTCAGAGTCAGCGTACCAACGAACCGTCGACAATTACGTCCCGTCGGGCACCTTTGTGACCGCCAAAATCACCGGTGGCGCCGATGCCAATGCCGGGGCGTTCGGCCAAAGTGATACCGCCCCCATCGTGTTTCAAACCGTGCATGAAGGCGTGTTGCCCAATGGAGAAAAGAGCCACCTCAAAGACTGCACCATCATTGGGAGCGTGTACGGTGACCTTTCTTCCAATCGCGGCGTGGCGCGCACTCATACCCTCAGCTGCATTCGGGACGGTCGAATTTTAGATATCCCCGTTCAAGGCACCGTCTTTAACTTTGGGCGCAATGGCATCCGTGGCACCTCGATTTTACGTAACGGCAAAATCGTCCAAATGGCGGGGATCTCAGGCATCTTAACCGGACTGGGTGAGACCGGGGCGGGCTTGGCCAGCACCACCTCAACCTCAGCGCTTGGCTCAACGTCGAGCCTCAACAGCAAGGATGTGGGATTAAGTTTATTGGGCAATGCCACCTCGGACGTGGGGAGTAAGCTTTCGGATTACTACATTGCCTTAGCCGAGTTATATCACCCCTTCATCGAAATCAATCCAGGGGGCATCGTGAATATCGTCTTTACGAAAGGGTTCCCTCTGGATGATGAGGAAGCGATCAAACGCTATGTTGATCATCAGACAAAAGAGCAAGAGCAAGCAAAACCAGACACCCTTTTAGAAACCATCACACTCAACCCTCTCGCGGCAGAAGTTAACCAACAATTAAATTAAGGTCGGCTTTTATGACTATCAAACTTTTCACAGCGCTGCTTATTAGCCTACTAGCAGGTTGCTCTGCGGGCTTTCAAGATGAATTTAGTTGCCAAAAAATCGGCGGTATACCCGGCTGCGCCAGCATGGATGACATTCGCAACATCTCGACACACCCAACAACACAACAAGTCGCCGAGGCTAACGTCCTGGCTTCCCACCCTTTTGCCTTACTGCCAAGACGCACCCGTGAAGGCCATCCTATTCGAACCCAAGACACGGTTAGGAAGGTGGTGATTTTTCCCTTTACTTCGGATGACACCACCACTTACCTCGACACAATGGATATTTACATTGTGTTAGACGAGTCTACCTGGACAGGTCGCCCTGTTCAGGCTATCAAGAAGGATTAACGCCATGGGCGTCTCAAAAGATTTAAAGGGTTTTTATCAAGAAGCCAAACGTGAATATAACCACCTTCATTCTGAACTGCCTTACCGCACTTTTGATGCGCAGCACAGCCTCTTTCATAACAAAAAGGGCGTAGGATTTGGATTCAAATTGAGCGTCTTAACGGGGGCGAATGACGACATGGTGGAGGCATTTAACCGTCTCATCATGGATTTACCGCCTGGCCATAAATGGGATTACCATTTTTCCATGATGGGCCACAACCACGTGAGTCATTTGATTGAGCAAAATACCGCCTTGAAATCCGCTCGTGCGGGTATTTGCAGTGAATTAGCAAAACAAGAAGCCGATTACGCCAACTTTGCGGCTCACCACGGCTTTTTTCATCGTCAGAAGCATTACTTTGACATCAAAGATTACAGCGCGTGGTTGTTTGTCTCCAGTACGGACGATGTTGATAGTGTGTTGGATTGCAAAGAGGCGCTCACCACGACTTTATCCCAAATTGGACTGGAGCTCACGCCGCTTACCCCCGAAGGCTTAATCAACTACGTCGAAGGCATTCTCAATTTTGACCCCACACAAACCGCCCCTCGCGGATCTGACTACGCACCAGAAGCGTTGATCTACAAACAAGTCCTCTCTCCTGATACCGAGTTTTTAACTCGCCGACATTACACCGACGTTCGCTTTAGTAACCGCCAACATCAAACGGTGACCTCGCGGATCATTTCATTGGGTTTACGCAGTACACCTCGAACTTTCCGCCTTTACGCCTTGCCCGATTGTTTTGCGTCCTTAAAGAGCGTGGCCAAAAATGTGCAATGTCCACACCTCATGACCCTCAATTTTCGCCATCAAGAATCGGGCAGTTTTGCGACCAAAAATGGCGGACGCATTGGAGAGCTGGAAAAAACACTCAAGTCCCCGATGGCATTTTTCTTCCCTCAAGCGAAGAAAGAGCAGAGCGAACGCGAGCAAATTCGAGATGAAATGTCGGATGGCATCAACAGCATGGCATACATGCACCTGACGCTGACGTTATTTACCAACAAAAAATCCGAGCGACTGCATCGCACTACGGCCATTAACGCCTTTCGCTCTGGCGGGATTGATTTACAAACCGTCTCGATGCTGCAAAGCCAAGCGCTCATGACGACCTTACCGTTCATGATGACCGATGGGTTTTGGGCCGATTGCGACCGTGCTGGACGCATTCAAACCGTAAAAACCGGCAATGTGGCCAACCTCTTGCCTCTTGTGATGGACGTAAAGAATTTCAGTGGCGGCATGATGCTTCCCACCATGCGCCAACAAGCCTTTTGGTTTAATCCGTTTAATTGTGGCTCAGATAACTACAACATCGCCCTGACCGGAGGCTCCGGGGCAGGAAAATCCTTCTTTGTGCAAAAGCTCGCCGAAACCCTCTTTGCCATGAACGGTAAAATCTGGGCGTTAGATAAAGGAAAGAGCTTTAAAAAGCTCACCTTGATGCTTGGCGGCCGCTACATGACAGCTGAGAAGATTTACCTCAATCCATTCACTCACCTGGAACGCATTGCCATGGGGGATGACTATACCGATGAAAAAGGCGAACAGGTCAACCCTCTCAAGGAAACGCTGCACACCATCACCGGACTCTTTGCGACCATGGCCTGCCCCACACACGAAATGGGAGATTTTGAAAAATCGGTCCTCGGTGATTGCATCATTGCGGCTTGGCAGGCACACAAAAGCGAGACGTTGGTTGACCATGTGCAAGAAGCGCTGTTTGCGGCGGCCGAAAAACAAGGCGGTGATCGCCGCCTTTCTGATATCGCCATGCAACTGAATAAATACCGCTCAGAGGGGATCTACGGTGACACCTTCAATAAACCGTCCATGCTGGATCCCAATGTCCACTTTACCACCATTGAACTCGACGGATTTCCCTCGGACATCATGCGACCGGTGATTTTTGCGCTGATGTCGAGCATCACTCAGCAGATGTACCTTTCAGGCTCTCGTTCAACGCCGAAGATGTGCATCATTGAAGAGGCGTGGTCTCTGATGGCTGGCTCTAATGCACAGGCACAAGAATTCATCAATACCGGTTATCGCACCGCCCGAAAATTTGGGGGTTCGTTTTGCACCGTGACGCAAGGGATTGAGGATTTTTACAGCACACCTGAAGCGCTCGCTGCGTTCAATAACTCCGACATTCACATCACTCTGCGTCAAGGCAGTGGATTGGCGAAATTCATCAAAGACAATCCTTCACACTTTTCACCCTATGAGCAATTTGTCATCAAGAGTTTTGAAAAGTCCTCCATCGCCGGTTACAGCTCTGTCATGCTAAAAACCGGTGATGTAACGACCTTTCATCGCTTGTTTGCCGATCCTTTTACTCGTGCGTGCCTTTCGACAGAGCCGCATGAGTTTGAGTACTGTGAAACCTTGATGAACCAAGGCGTCCCACTCATGGATGCGGTCAATCAAACCGCAGAGCATTTTTACGGACCAGAAATTGAGATCTTCAACACCCTCATCTATGGTAAGGAGGCCAAATGAAATCCATCCGTCACACACGTCTTGTCGGTGCCCTGTTTGCCATAGTGTTGATGATGTTCACGCTGATGGCCGTCAAGCTCAACACCGCCCCTCAAATCGTGGTCTTCGATATCGAACAAACGTTAGCGCAATATCAAGACCAACTCATTGAAGCCAACCTCAGCGATCAGGAGCACAGCGCGCAATTGGCGACCTTTGATACGGAACTCAGGCGGCTCTTGAAAGAATACGCGCAAGCGCACCATCTCGTGATTATCGTGCCAGGCGCGCTCATCAGCGGCGCACCGGATAGAACCACCGAGATCCAACATTACGTTATTGAGGCGCTTAAAAAGGAGTCATGATCTTATGATTGTTCACGGGCATTCATTCATCAAACCAACAGCACTCTCAAAGGTGCTCGGTCTCACTTTACTTGCCATCGCCCCCACCGCTCTTAGTCAACAATTTGGGCGTCAAGGCGAACTTTTCCCTATTGCAGAGGTAGACATGTTGCAATGGATTAACAGCAGATTGACACACTTAGAAGCCACGGGAGAAACCGCAAAGATGCAACAGCAGTTTGTGGAGAACGTAGAAAATAACGTGCGAAGACCCCCTCCCGTTAAAGGGTTGACCGCCACCACCGCGCCCAACACCTTTTACATCGACCCATCATTAAAGCTGGCCACCGATATCAAAGATGCACAAGGTAACCTCCTTTATGCTAAAGGCCTCGTCATCAACCCTTTTGATACCGACACTTGGCCAGTCGACATTCCCAAACAATCATTCGATTACTCGTATGTGATTGTCTTTCTTGATGGTGACGACCCAAGCCAGCGCGCTTGGGCTAAACAATACCGCGCAGATAAGCCGATAAAATGGACCCTCACCAACGGCAGTCCAGAAAACGTCGCCACGGAGTTTGACGCCCGAATTTATTTTGACCAACAAGGTCACTACAGCCGTCAATTTCAACTCTCACACATTCCCGCTCTGATTGAACAAGACGGAGCGCGGTGGAAGATCACAGAGATCGATGTGACGCCGTTCACCACCATAAACAAGAGTGCGACGAACACAAAATAAGGAGAAAGACCTTGAGATCCCATGGGTTATTACTGCTTGGTTTGTTCCTATTTCCTTGGCAAACCCAAGCTCAATCCGCCGCTTGTACGGGGCATTTCTTAAATCCATTGTCTGATATTTGTTGGGACTGCCTATTTCCTATGACACTGGGCAGTGTGCCTCTCATTAGCTCGACATACCCTGACACCGCCAACCCAAGCATGCCGATCTCCTATTGTCCTAAACCCCCGCCCATTTTTATGCAAATTGGCTTAAACATTGGGTATTGGGAGCCGTATTCCTTGGTGGACGTGACGCGAGTCCCTTATTGCATGGTCAACATGGGGATGCAGTTGAGTAATGACAATAGCCAACAAATAGGAGGCTCGCAGCACGACTCAAGCAGCAAAACCAGCGGCAATGCTTTTTATCACGTGCATTGGTACAAATATCCGGTGATTTACTGGCTACAACTGATGCAGTCGGCCGCCTGCATGGCCACGGATAATTTCGATGTGGCCTACCTCACCGAGCTTGACCCGTTTTGGGATGATGATGAGATGTCGTTCATTCTTAACCCCGAAGCCATTTTGTTTGGCCACCCCATCACGCAGCTCTCTTGCATCACCGAAGCCATGGCGACCACCACCGGGCGCGTTTTGCCTTTTGATGCGCTTTTTTGGTGTTTAGGCTCACAAGGCAGCGTCTACCCATTAACCGGTAATAGCGCTTACTCTCATACCGGCCCTCAAGTTGGCACACTGATGTTAGAGCGTTTTAATTTTAAAATGCACAGGCAAGGCATTGTGTGGGAAACCCGGGGCGAAGATGGCGCAATCTGTTACCAATGGCCAGAGCCTATCTTGCCGAAAAGTCGCTATCGCTATCAATTGTCGGCACCGATTGGTGATGCCGCTCATTGTTATCCCTATGGCACCACCTCGTCACTTTGGGAGCAAGGTAAAGACAACCCAACCACCGGCGGTAACTTTGGTTTTGTGAACTGGCGAAAACGTAATTGCGTATTTTTATAAGGAAATGAGACGATGTCATTTAGCCCAGAGCCTCATGGCTGTTACTTATTCTGCTGGTTAGCCCTCTCTCACTAGCCGAGAAGGGTTACTCTCAAGAAGAGCTCAAAGCGCTTGCCAAGCAAGAGCAGACCATTGCAGCGCCAACCAATCACAGTGAACTGACCACCTTTCTTGAACGAGGTCAGCAACATAAGCAAGAAGCGTTGTCGATGAATCAACACCTCGATAACGTGTTGCAAGACTCGCCACTGGCGAGTGTTCTTGGGGTGCCTCAGGAAAATCCAAACAAAAAGGCGCAAGGTGTGATGGTGTTTGTGTCGCTTTCCATGCCAGATAACGCGCTTAGACAGCTACTCAAACAAAGTCAGCAATATCAGGTTCCTCTCGTGATACGTGGGGTACTGCCAGAAGGCATGGTACCGACAGCCTCTCGAATACTGAGTTTGTTAGAAGCGGACGACGAAGAAATGGCCATTGATAGCGGTTTTGCCATCAGTCCACAGTGGTTTCGTCAATTTAACATCACCCACGTCCCCGTGTTTGTGGCCATTGGAGAAGCGTGCAATGAAGCGTCTTGCCCGCAAAGTGATTACGACATGGTTCACGGCAACCTCTCCCTTCCTAACGCATTAACGATTTTAAGCCAAGGCGATGTAGGACACATCGCCAAACAAGTGCTCAATAGGAGTTCCCCTTGAATTCGCCCTTTTCACTACTTTTTGTTTTTCTCTCTTTCAGCGCTGCTCTCTTACTCTCCCTTCATACCCTTGCCGCCCCTCAAGAAAACACATTCTACGACAACGTGGAGTGGGCGAAAAACACCCCGAACGAGGCTTACAATGACTCAGAAATGACGCTTAACCTGTCAGACTTCTGCAGCGACAATAATCCAGGGTGTGAAAGCAAAATCCGACAGCCTGATGAAGCCGGGATGACTGATGCACAAATCACAAACCAATCCACGTCGGAGTTTGGCAACAACGAACACGCTCAAGCGATACAAGAGGGGTTTGACAATAATAGTGTCACCATTGACCCAAACGATGATACGTATCGATTCGCCACCCTTGGCATTGAGAACGCCTATGAAATCAGTCATGGTCAGTCTAATCAGTACGTGGATTGTGACAACGCCACGCAATGCGTCATTGATAACATCGCAAAGCAATGCTACCGACCAACTCACAACCCGGTCCCGTGTGACAAAGTCCCCGTCGCCTCCGTGAGCCTTAGTGAAGTGATCTACCGCTGCCCATCCGGCTGGACAAAGCAAGGGGATAATTGCCAACGCCCTCTCTCACAATGCCGACACGATAATCACAATTACGTGAGGCAAACGGGGGGAACAAGAGGGTTTACAGGGTCAGATACCACGTATTTCTGGGATGGGAAGGTTGTCTCTCCCAACCAAGGCTACACGCTTGGCGATTTAAAACAGACCGACCACATTGTCTGGAAAAGTAACGAATCCTGGTATAAACGCTACCAGATTTGTCGCCCCACCACACAAACGAAAAAAGTCACCTTGAGCTGCTCAAACGGATTCTCCTTATCCGGAGGGAACTGCATCAAGAACAACATTACTTGGCGAACAGAATGCAACCTGATGAACTCATGCAAGATCACTCGCCAGCAATGCATTGAAGGTCGAGCCACCCGCATCATTAATGGCATACCGACCACGCTTGATTGCTGGAAGTATCGGGTTGAGCACCAATGCACTCGACCCAATACGTGCAACGTCCTGCCCGCCGATTGCACCACGACGTCAACCCATTGCAGCCTCCAGCAAAACGGTGTGTGCATTGAGGAGAAAGTCAATAAATCCTGCCCACAGCGGCGCTGCAGTGCCACCCAATTAATCTGTGGAGAAGAGAGCTTTTGTCTGGATGGCGATTGCTTTGAAGCCATGGCGACCACTTCAAACCGCTTTAATGAAAGCACCTCAGCCTTAGCCGCGCTCGCAGAAGCCGCTGACGGTATGGGTAACCCACCGAAGATATTTACAGGCAAAGGCATGAAGTGCACAGACGCCGCTTTTGGTTTTGCCGACTGCTGTAAAGACGGCGGTTGGGGCACGAGTATTGGCATAGCCCAATGCAATGATGAAGAGAAAGCGCTCGGTCAAGCCAAAGAGCAAGGCATTACGATAGCCCTTGGCCGTTATTGCGCAGAAAAGGTCTTAGGCGCGTGTATCCGGGAAAAGAAGACCTACTGCGTCTTTGATAGCAAATTGGCGCGCATCATCCAAGAGCAAGGCTCGAAAGGTCAACTTGGCATCAGTCTGGGAACCGCCAAACACCCCATTTGCGGCGCCCTTACCCCCGAGCAGCTTCAAGACATAGATTTTGAACGCCTCGACTTTTCGGACTTCTACGACGACATGCACGGCAACACCAACCTGCCTTCGGCCACAGAAATCCAAGAGCGATTACACAGCGCTTATCGCCATTAACTTAATCAATGATGAGGACATGATATGGATCCCCTACTCCCTTTACTTGTGGCCACCCTGTCGACAACCGGGTTTGCCATCACCCTTATTCGGCATCTTCTGTTCAAACGAAAACTCCATCAGCTCAAGCAAGAAATGATGAGGCACCAACAACAGCGTGGCATTGATGAAGCACTTTGGACGTTATTTCACACGCGCACCCACAAGATGCTGAGTTTCTGGCAATAATGAGGTCACACCATGAAGGACTTATCCACAAAAACGGTGAACAACTCAATTAACCGATTAACAATCAAACCCCTACCGTTAATGTTGTTGGCTTTATTGGCCTTTCACAGTATCGCCGATGAGCCCCCCAAGGGGTGGCGCTGGTATAACGAGACCAAAGCGCCCAAAGTCCCTCCCAAAGAGGAGGAGAGCCTCCCCCCCAACAGCGTCTCTACCGTGATGAGCGCCACCGAGCAGATGCAATGGTTCCACCGCGCGTTTGATGAAGCGTTAAACGATGCCACCATTAACCCAACCGATGAAGAGAAAAATCTAAAATTGATGAAGCTGAAAAAATTCATCGATGGCAAGACCACGCAAACGGGCATGACCTTCAAAAAGCTCATCAACGAACACCCCGAATACTCGTACACCAAAGACCGCCCCACAGAGCAAGCCGCAAGAGCGACGTACTATCAAGGTATCCAACTCAAAAACGAAGCCACTGTGCGTCAATTGGTACAAGAAGGTTGGGGCCTCTACTTCATCTACGAAGGGCAAGACGCCTTATCTCAAACCCTAGCACCCTCAATCCAAGACTTTGCCCACCGGTACCACATCGAACTGGTCGGGATCAGCAAAGACGGTCAGACCTTTGAGACGATTAATGAAAACCGTATTGATAAGACAGGGCGTGTACAGGTGCGCTACACACCGGCTTTAATGCTGGCCAATATCCACACCAAAGCACTCAAGCCCCTCGCCTACGGCTTCATTTCACAAAAAGACTTGCTCTCTCGCTTTCACAACGTCGCGACCAATTACCAAGACAGCGACTTTTAACTTAAGGACGCCCCGATGAACGCTTTTATCCGCACGTTATTGTTGAGTACGCTGATGACGCTCGCCTCAACCTC
This sequence comes from Vibrio sp. FF266, assembly GCF_041439695.1. Lineage (NCBI taxonomy): Bacteria > Pseudomonadati > Pseudomonadota > Gammaproteobacteria > Vibrionales > Vibrionaceae > Vibrio > Vibrio sp. FF266. The sequence continues at coordinate 22,994 of NZ_JBGOOO010000003.1, read as the reverse complement.
CCTCACTCAAGCGCAACCCCCTCATGCGATGACAGGCCAATACGCCTTGGTGTTCTTCCATTTTAGTCAGTGCGCTGAGTGTCACCACTTTGCCCCAACCATGAAGCGGCTAGAGCAAACTACTCAACTACCTGTGTACGATTTCTCCTTTGACGGACAACCCATCCCCGGTTACGCGACGCCTATACCGACCAACTCTGACATCACCGCTGCGTTTTTTGGGGATCTCAAAAACGCCATTACGCCCGCCACGTTCTTAATCAACGTCAGCAATGGTAAGTACGTGCGTTTGAGTGAAGGCAATGTTCCATACACTGAGCTGCTTAAGAGCTACCAAGCCTTGCGCGCCGATGTGGCCATCATGGAGAGTTTACAATGACGCGACCTACCCTCCTGACTCTCTTAATGAGTCTTTCATGTTCACTTCATGCCGGCGGCTTGGGCGACGCCATGAACAGCTTTTGGGATGACAGCAGTTTTAACAGCAACATCACGAACCCAAGTGCCTATCAGGGTCAATCCGCCACCTACTATAATGCGGGCAGTTTGTTTGCTCGCACCAACATCAAAAACATTCAACTGGCCGCCATCACCTTGCCTTCTGTCAGCGCAGGGTGCGGTGGCATTGACGCCTTTATGGGCGGCTTTTCTCATATTAACTCTGACCAACTGGTGGCTTTTGGTAAAGCCGTCATTGCCAACGCCGTGCCCTTCGCGGTGGATTTAGCGCTGCAAACTTGGGCGCCGAGCATCAAAGAGAATCGGGACAAACTGCAAGCCATTGCTGATCAGTTCCTCACCACCTCGATGAACTCTTGCCAAGTAGCGCAATCGGCGGTCTCTGGTTTAGCGGCCTTTACCGATGGGGAAGCCAAGCGACATGCCTGCGCCACCCTAGGCACGCAAAGCAACGCTTTCGCTGATTGGTTAGAAGCGCAACACGAATGTCGCAACGTCCGTACCAACCAGAGCACACTGGCTAGCAACACCGATGACGCCACGGCGCACGCAGTGAAAGTGAACTTAAATGTGGTGTGGGATGCGCTCATGAAAAGCGCTTACCTTCAAGACAATCAAGAGGTCGCCGAGTTTATCGTAAGCCTCACTGGCACCGTCATTTACGACGCGCAGGGGACGCCAAGCTACATTCCGGCCATGTTAGTGGGTAACGACACCGCCATTAACGCCCTTTTGACCGGAGGGGATTTGGAGGTGTATCGATGCGACAACACCGAGACCTGCCTTTCGATGAGCCTAAGCGCCATCAGCCTAAATGAAAGCCAAGCCTTTAACGCCAAAGTGCGCCACACCGTCGATACGCTCTATGCCCACTTACAATCTGACCAACCTATCACCGACTCAGAGAAGAGCTTTGTTGAACTCAGTGACATTCCTATCTTAGCAATGCTCATTGATGATGCGCACCTCAACCTACAACCAGAAAGCCATTTATACGCTCAAAATATTGCCGCCGATCTCTTGCATGCCTATCTCAACAACATGCTGATGATCGTCAATCAATCCATGACCAACCTCGCTTCGGTTAACCCAACCGACGTCAATCGCACTCTCGAAGGCATCAACAGTGCAAGGGATTACTTACAAACCATTCGAGACCGTCACAAAACAAAATTGAACGCGTACTTAGCCCTCACTGAGCGCTTAAAACGCAAACGAAAGCTCCTTAGCCAATCGGCAAGTGACGCTACCCTATCGAACCTCACCTTTGGCCATTAAAGGAGATCCCCAATGACCTTAGACTTTTATCTCTATGGCGCAGGCCCTCAATTACAACGAGCCTTGAACGCCGTCGCCACTTTTTTTACCACCAACACCTTTGGCTCGTTAATCGAAATCGCCTTACAACTGGCCTTTATCATCAGTGCCACCCTATTTTTTGTGTCTCGAGACGCGAAACATGTGATGCGTTTTATGTTCATTTACTTGGCTATCCCCACTTTTCTTATCAGCATGAAAGCCACCGTCCATATCAATGACGCGCAAAATCCTATGCGCATTTATTACGTGAATAACGTGCCTTACATCGTCGCAATACCCGGTTGGGCGGCCACCACGTTCATGCACGGCTTAACCGAAGGCATTGAAATCGTCTTTAGCAGTACAGAGGATGAAAGCTACAGCTCCTCAGGCATGGTGTTTGGTTCGAATTTATACACGTTGCTTCGTAGCGCCAACGCCGAAACCATTGATCTGCAACGCTATTGGAAAGACTTTTATCACAACTGCATCGTCGGAGACATTCGAATTAACAAAAAATACACCATGCAAAACATCCTGCAAGCACCGGATTTGCTGGGTTTTCTCGCCACAAAATCGATGTCCCCCATTCGTGGGCTCTATAACCCCCAGGGTCAATACAGAACCTGCCGCGACGCGTTTCCTGAACTCACTCAACAATTTGATGAAGAGGCCAATCAAACCATGAATAAACTGGGCGCGTATATCTTGGGACGAGAGAGCAACATCCAATCAACGTTCTTAAGAAACGCCATCGAGAATAGTCACCAAGATTTAATTGGGGTCAGTAACAACGCGGTCGATATTTTAAAACAGAACATGGTCATCAACATGACGCGATGGAACATCGAAAACACGCACCGAGGTATCGCGGCCAACTACGCCTACACCGCCAACCAAATGCAAACCACCACCATGTGGGCCAACATTGGGCTGCAAGCCAAAGAGTTCATTCCAATGATGCACTCGATAGGAGTGATTTTGTTTGTCTGCTTTGGGGCGATCATTGCCATCATTGCCTTGCTGCCACATATGGCGCTGCCTGTCCTTAAAAACTACGTTGGCAGTTTTTTCTATCTGGCCACTTGGCCTATGATATTCACCATCCTCAACGCTATCATGATGTGGTTCTTAGAAGGGGCGACCCAGGGCGCGACACAAGGGTTACGCGGCATTACCCTCTCGAACATGAGCGGCATTGATTACGTCAACACGCGTTACGCCTCCATTACCGGATACTTGATGATGTCCACCCCCGCGATTGCTTTGGCGTTAACCAAGGGCGCAGCGGCCATGATGAGCAGCTTAAACTACCAACTGGCGGGGATGATAAACCAAACCAATGCCCGTACGTCGGCAGCGGCCTCAAGCGGTGATATCAGCCACGGTAATACGCAAATGCAGACCCACACGTTTAATAACGTCAATGGCAATAAGTTTGATACGTCGACATTGCTGAAACAACACGGCAGTACCACTCAAAGCGAAGACGGTATGCTTTCAACGCAATACGGTGATAGAACGGTGTATGACACTAGCCCTACCGCGTCGAATTTCCAGTGGAATGTCGCCAGCTCTAGTCAATACAGTGAAGCGGTGCAAGACTTGCACACTAGCGCTCAATCCAACCTCTCGACACAACAAACGGCCTTGTCACAAAGCACACAAAGTGGCTCTCAATTGATGGCCGATTGGAAAGAGAGTTATTCTTCAACCCAAGGTTACGGTTTAACTCATGGACACGGTGCAACTGCTGCAGCATCAAAAGGCTTAGAGCAGGTCAGCTCCGCCACTGAGCAAGTCAGTGCGGCAACCGGATGGAGCCATGAGAAAGCGAATGCCTTCTTACACTCTGCGTACGGCGGTTATGACGTGAACGCTGGACTGTCAAGCGGCGCTCTCGGTGACGCCGTAGGGTTTAATGGGAGTGTGAACGCGTCCACGGGACAAAAATGGACACAGGAAGACCGCGAAACGCTCAGCAGCATGAGCAACGAACAACAAAGCCAAATGCAAGCCGCTATCGAGTCCTACCGCTCTGGCGCCAACCAAACCATCGAGGCGAGCAACCGCCTCACGGCCGATGAACGTAATACGGAGATGGGCACTTACGCCACTGGCTTTACGGCGAACTTTAGTGAGACACAAGGCTTGATAACGTCCACGACACAATCTCAACAAGAGGTCGATACGCTCAGCCAAGTCAACAGCCAAGAGCAACGTCATCTGGCCAGCCTGACTGAGAAACTGGAAAAACCATTCCAAGCGTTTGTTGAAAACGGGCGTACGAAAGACGAATCAGGACTCATACTAACGGGACAGGGCGACGATGCTCGTCAAGATCGCGCTGACTTATGGGAAAAATTTAAAACAACCGACACGTTTAAAGATTTTGTGCTCGCCAGCGTACCCACTCAAGAAGAGCACGAACAAGCCTTTAACCCTGAGCCGACCCAAGCCGAGTGGCAAACGATGGTGGGGGAACAATTTAAAGGCCAGGCTCTAGGTAATACCGGTCAAACGGTGCTGGAGCAGCATCAGAAACGCGGCGGCACAGAGCGTTATTACAACCCCGACAACCACTCACAAATCGTGGATGAAACACGTGAACAATTTGAGGGCACCAGCAAGCGTGTTGAGCCACCATCAACCTTGCAGCCAACAAAGAAGGAGTAGGATCAAACCCATTCTTAATCTATAAATAATGGTTAATTATTGAGCAATCCAAGTGAGATATCAAAACAACCTAGTATTATACACAGTATAAAATGGAGGATTAGTAATGAATAAATGGACCATATTAGGCTTAATCACATGGTGCTCTTTTTCGAGTTTAGCCAATAATCAAATTCCAGAAATTGATCGCCCCATCAGCAGCAAGAACCCTGCTAGTATGGGTTACTACGTTGAGCACTATCAAGATCCCGATAGCCCTGAGTATCGAGATTTATTGATCGGCGTTCGTGTCGCCGCGGATACCATAAATCTTTATACCACGCGCTTAGACGCTCACAATCAACGTATCGATTATTGCTTGCCAATGAAAAGCCAGGTAAACCGCGAAACATTACGGAATTGGAAAACCGAAGAGTTAATGGAGCTGATTAATAACCAAATTGAACGTAATATTAAAAAATACGGTAAACCAGGCATTAACGGGTCTATCGGTTATTACTTAACAATGGGGCTCAAAGAGCAATACCCTTGCCCGGTACAAAAGCAATTTTAAGCTGTTGGTTTACCCTACCAAAGGTTATGTTTGAGTTGACGACAGATATGCTCTTGAGCAATTTAAAGAACTAGAACAAAGAAACTTTCAAGCCAAAAATAGATTTATATAACAAGTCAATTCTGGTCAAATAAAACCTACTTTCTTAACATCTATTCATTAGATTGATTTCGTTTGAACTCAGCAAAGGCTCTAGCGTGAATCAGAACATCTTCGATCCCTTGTTCGTCATTTAACAAGTCAGCAAAAGAACAATTGTAGTCTGGTAATCCCTGAGCCTTATAGTGTGGTTCCGTAATAAGATACTGTTTCCAAGCTTTAGGTACTGAACCTAGCACTTTCTTTTCTGATAACAGAGTTAATATTTCATCTACTTTAACAGGATACTTAAACCATGATATCGGTTTAATTGCAGGTCCTCGCTTATTTGCCACGTAAGGAGGGAGTTGAGATGAAATCAACTCAGATTCTTGAATGAATCGTACTGTCCAATCTGCAATATTTACCAATTCACCATTCGGAGTACGATTGGGGTGATTTTCAATAATCGGCGCAATGTAACCAATCTTAACTTTACGCTCAGAGATATCATTGAAAGCTTTTATTTTTTCTAAAGCTGGCAAAATATCGGTATCGTTAGTTACAAACACAATTTGCTCAAGCTCAGGATCGGTCAGAGCATCAAAAACAGCTTCAACAGCAACATTGACATCACTTTTCTTCTCTTCAAGCTTCCAAACTTTAACTCGACTAGAATCTTTAGGTAATATCTCTTTACCATTTTTATCCAATTCAAAAGCTGGGTATGTAACAGGACCACACTGATACTTTCCTGGAATCTTCTTGATATTAGAACCACAAACAATTTTCAAAGCTTTATGATAAGAACGTTGATCGTTGATCGAATTTGGATCAGAAGCTACATTAGGAAGGATTTCTGCGGTGAAAAACTTTATGGGGTCAATCTCATGTAAGGTAAAATTGTTGCCATGAGAACGAGGTAGAACATACTTTTCAAGTAACTCATGAATATTAAGCCATTTAAAGTGTGTCCCTTTCAGGCAATTGTAGTAAAAACTATAACCATCAATATAAACTCTGGTTTTCATTATTATTTTTCTTAGCTGCAGAAATGAAAAAACCACTCTAAAGAGTGGCAATTTCTCCCAGTATCTGGGGTCAAGCCACACGAGATAATGGGTAGGTAGTAAAGCTATGTTAGTTCTAACGAACAGAAAAATCAACTCATATTGATAGTTTAAATCAAAGGGCAAAACCAATGGTCTGGCTCGAGTGAAAATATGAAAAAGGAATTGGCTATCTAACCTCGCCTTGAAACAAATCAAATCTATCTAATGCGTCTTGAACTGTATATACCGACCATCCTGCGCCTTTAAGCTCTCTAGAGCTCTTGTGATTAATCACCACCGCCACTTTCTGATTATCCCAACACAAGTCAATAGAGACTTCATTTCCCTTTATGTTCTTACTTACGCCAACCTTGCCACAGGGAAGTCGATTCTTTTGACACTTTGATATTAAGCCAACAAGAGCAGGATCGGCATAAAGCATTAGATCTTGGTAGCTGTCAAACGGAGTTACAACGCCCTGCTCTTCCCTTAGCTTGTTGATGGTCAAAGTTGTCTCGTTGCTCACGCACAAGTGACCATGATGAGGCTGTTTCCTGTGACAGTCAGCACACAAGGCTCTAAGGTTCGCCCTCTTGTTGTCTGCCTTGTTCCCGTTAACATGGTGAGTGTGAAGTAGCTTTTTGTGATCTTTTAGGCAAACACTGCAATGTTGACAGGTGTAATTCAGTTCGCTTCTGAAGCTCGATGATATCGATGCCCAATCAGGAGAGTACCCACCACTGTAGTAATCGGCAGTAGAGGTTGGTATTGTCTCGAAGTGGGAACTGTATGACTCAAACAACCTCACGAACGAGAAATTGATAATGAACGATTTCTGCTCCTCGTATGTCTTCTCGGTATAGCCCTCTACATTCAGTTCCTTCATACACATAATGCATGGTGATAAATCAGATTCACCCTTTGAGTCCTGACCTGAGTGAAAAGAACGACCAAAGACCGGAAACTTGCCATCGCTTCGACTTGTCACCACATATCTATTGTGAAAACGCCCTTTTTCGCGCATATCAATTATTGTTTTACACTCTGCGACATGAACACGCCTTGCAGACTTACACTTACCGTTACTAATAACTTCGCTTATGCTTGGCCCCTGGTCGGGTATGTAGAGCATTACCTGATGACCGTCGTAACTTAGTACACCATTTGAGCCGTCAATCTCATCTAACTGAATGTCTTTACCTAGTACCTTGCCTTGAACTAGACCACGAGTAACGCTCTCTAGATTGTCTGAGCGCCTTGTTAAGGTAAAATCAGATCTCACTGCCCCCAACGGGGCAATAGCTTTATACAGGGCGCCAAAGTCGATATTTAACTTCATCAGTTCTCACCAAGAATTTGTTTTATCTGTATGTCAGCGTTTGTAACGGCTCTAAACGAGACTCGACGTGATTTCTCTGGGTCTTCTAACCCGTCTACTTTGACCAACCTCGAGGAAGAGAACCCAACCGCAGCTACTCTGGAAGTTATCCAATCTGACTCTTCCGGCATTAAGCTGTAGCCGTATTGCAAAACGGAGCGCGTTCTACCTTGTGACAACCTCATATTGTAAAAATAAGCCTGCTCTTTGGTTGAGCCTCTAAGACCTGCGCTAGATGTGTGCCCCTCAATTCTCACTTCATCAATCGAGTCGCGAAACGGCTTAAGAACCTCGATATAGCGTGGGAAGAACTGATTTAAGATCCTCTTGTAAGCAGGCTTAATCTTTGTCTGGTTGTTTGCGAACAGTACGTCAGGTGACTTGAAGTTGAATGACAGAGTTTCCTTATCAATCTCTGCTCCCCATAAATCCAAATCGCCTTTGAATTCATTCACTAAAGCATCGTAAATGGCAACTTGGTTCTCTTGATAGGTAACTGCTACATCTTTTATCTTCTGGCTTTCTTTCTGAGTCTTGAGCATGAATACGATGGCGATAAATAAAAACACCATCATTAAGCCGGCCATTAGGTCTGAGATGGAAAGCCAATGCTCTCCATTCTCCTCTTCGGCGGCATTGCTTTTACCGAATATCTTGTCCATTAGGCAACTCGCTCGTTAACGATCTCATTCATTGCCTGAGTCAGCTTCACATAATCCTCTACAAACTTGCCTGTCACCTGAGTAAGAGCTCGTCCCATCTCAGTAATGACACGGTTAATCTCTTGCTGCATAGACTCATCAATCAACTTGAGCTGAGAATCTACCGCCTCGCCAGTTAACCCGACTTGGTTTCGAATACTCTCTTCCATCGCCTCGAACGTGCGTCTAGCTTGATTAATTTGCTGAGTTGATGCCTCGTCGATAACGTCAGACAACCTTTGTTGTAACTTATCTGCCGAATTAACAATCGCCTCAGACACTTTGTTGGTATCGGTAACTAGGTTCTGGTTAGCGGTGGTCATCGTTTCTGACATCTGCTTGGCATCAGTAACTAGCATTTCAATCATGCCGCGCATAGTGTTATTCAGATCAGAAACAGCGTCTTCTAGGTGCTGCTTGATAATTCCAGTTTGGTCTTGAAGGTAGTCGGAGCTTGTTTTGAGGCTTTCGTTCGTTCTAGCTGCATTATCTGTAAATTCAGTTGCAGCCAAATCTATAGACTTGCCGATAGTTTCAGAGCTCTCTATTAGCTTTTCGCTGACATTGTTTATGCCTTTCTCGGCTTCAGTGAGCATATCGGCATAGTGGGTATTAGCAGTCTCGACTGATTTAGATATACTACTCACCACATTCTCTATCTGGTTTTGAATCTCCGGCACGGCTTCAACCGCTTTGTCTCTCATATCCCTGAATGCACCAAGATGACTCTCAAGCTCAGATATTTGGTGATTGCAGACCTCCATGATTTCTTTAAGTTGAATCATAGCTTCAGGTATCACTTTACTGTGCTCGCTGATTGTCGCGACCGAAGACTCGGTAGAGGCAATTGATTTTACGCCCAGCTCATACTGGCTCTGCATTTTCTCGAGTTGGTTTTTGTAATCTTCTTGCCACCTAACGAGAAGCAACACTGCCTCGTTTAGCTGTTTGAAGTTGTCGCCAAACTGCTCTGTCAGATTGCTATTGAAGTCAGTAATAACCTGCTTAAGCGCCTCTATAACCTGCTCTGTCGCAGATTTCGACAAGACATCGGCAAACTCCTGCATCTTGAGCCACAAATTCGTGGAAAACTCTTTAAATCTCTCTTCTTCAGTTTCGGCCCTTTCATCAAGCGTCTTTCGGGATAGCTTAGCATTGTCGTTTATGTCGCTGCGAATCATCTTGAATTGACCAAGCAACGTAGACTCTTCGTTACCGACTAGAGCATCTTTCAAAGCCTTTGTTTCTGTGGATTGAGACTGTATTGCAGAAAGAATATCTTCCGGTGTCGCGCCAAGTTTTTGCTCTTTCGCTTTTTTGGGTTTGAAGAGAGGAATAGTGCTGAGCGTCTTAAGTAATAGAGATGCGAAGATCCCCATCAGACTCGTTATGAACGCTGTCTTAAGACCAGCTAGAAGTGGAGGTATGCTTGTTTCGATATTGCTTTGATCGAACTCTAACAAGCCAAGCACAATCCCGAAGAACGTACCGAATATACCCAATGTGGTTAAAAGAGTTGGTGCGTAGTTAACGAAATCTCTGTTTCTGCCTTTCTTTCCTAGCCAGATTGCTACAAAGAATACACCGATGATTAGCACTGCTACTAGGGTGCTTACAACCCCAGCACTTAGGCTTAAAAGAATCATCTCTAATTGTTCTAACATTATATATTCTCGTTGATTTAATAGTGGTTCGGCTTTATCTCCAACTTTGAAAGTGAAAGAGGAGATTAAGGATTATTTTTATAACATGGTTCACAGTCATAAGGTGCTGTCGAGTTGCCCTTATCTACATTGTTTATCTGATCCGTTTTTGTGTTCATTCATAATCGAGATGAGGAACCAACATTTACTGATCTGTATAAATCAACAATGGTTCAAGTTAGAGATAAATAGAGCCAGATTTAACGTAACCTCATGTAATATTAGCCAAAAATAAGACATTTTAGTTAGCGCTAATTTTACTTATCGCGTTAGCTTCCCACAACTTACTTTGCAATCCCTTTAGTTATTGATATTTCGCCAAATAGCAAAGACAATAGCTAATAAACATCAAGAATCTTGATAGGTAGAATGTTTACCGTGACAATTTCTAGTTCGAAAGTGTCCAGAGGCGTTAAAGCTGGGCTAACTCAGATTATAAGACTCAAAGTGGTATTTATGGGGGGATATAACTGAATAGAACCAAAACGCTTAACAAGTAGTGCTGTGTTGTCACGAAGAACGCCTCCTCATGGGAGACGTCTTTATCTACAATTCCCGCGTTAAGCTGGATCTTGCAAATACGGCTTATCGGCTACAACAAAGGGTTTAAACTCAGTGTGTGTAATGCGTGTTTTGTCCAACTTGTTCTTTGCTGTCCATTGAGTGTTATCTCTTAGGTACTTTCTGTTGTCTTCAGATTTCGATTTACCAACTAGCCCTAAATGATAATTCATTTCATGAACTTCGCTAAAATTCACGTAATCCCAATCGTTCATCGGAAAAACCTCCTTTAAATTATGCAACATTGCATATATGCATATATAGGCACCAAGAAAGGTTTTCAAGGGGAACGAAAGAAAGATATGTCGTCCACCCAACCATTGTTGGGTAGAATTTGAACTCATTCACATCCTATTTATGTACGTTTGCCCTTCTAGAAAGTTATCCATCCTTATAATATTCTTCACGGTGACTCCCCGTGATGTATCACGGAGGTAAATTCGACCTATCTATCAGCACTCACATAGCCCTGCTCTAGTTGCAAGCTTGCGCGCTAGTTTTACACGCCTAGAGATAAGTGATTGTTAGTCAATAGAAAACTCTAGTAGACTTACCATGTTAGTTTAAGTTCGGAACTTCTAAAACTGAAGACTCTCGCTAGAAACTATTTTAATGGCTTATACTTAAAGAGTTTTACTCATGTACGACATAGATATTACTTACGAATCAGCAAAAGAGCTTATTGATGAACTCTTAGGTGATAACATTTTCAACCCAAAAAGCTTATTTGATGTGAGTGAAAAATATGTTTGTAACTATATTTTTCGTGGACAAGGTAACAAGTCCTGGTCTCTATTGCCAACTGCTCACCGTGACGAAAGTAGCTTGAAGGATTTCACGCCTCAATCTCCAGTAAATCGAAGTGATGTTGGCCAATACTTGAAACTTCATAATCATGCAGAAATTCGCTCTGTATATCTATTTCTAGAAGCTGCTGATCATATCGGTTTACAGACTCCTATTGATTACAACCTTTTCAAAGGAGTAGTAACTGAAGACGATGATACATTCGATCACCAACTTCTCCCTAGTATTGCTTTGGCACAACACCATGGTGTACCGACTCGTTTATTAGATTGGACTGAGTCTCCTTTTGTAGCTGCCTATTTCGCCGCTAATTCAGCGTTAAACAATGCACCGGATACTCATTTTTCCATTCTTTGTATTAATACCAACATAATCAAAAATATTGAAAGTATAAACTTAATCTCGACGCCCAAAGTTAATAACAATTTTTTACGCGCGCAACGAGGTTTATTCACCCTAGTGAACACGTCTAATCATTTTTATAAAGCAAAAAAACGGTGGCCGACTTTGGAAGAAACTGTGATCAGTGAACGCTCGAAGTCATTAAATTACGCACGTCCTCCAACCGTTCGTCTATCATTACCGTCGTCAGAAGCTAAAGAATTATTGAAGCTTCTATATAGGTTAGATATATCTAAATTAACTCTCATGCCTTCCTTAGAAAATGCCGCAACGTCATTCAAGAACAAAAGGATGCTATGGGGAAATAGTTAGTTTGTAGTCTTTTTTGTTGTTAAAAAACCGAACTCAATGAGTCCGGCTTCTTTCTCCTTGATATGACCAAAAAGGAGGACTGGCTAATCCACAAACAAGACACCTCTTTGCACCAGTCATGGTCACCTTATCAACAAGAGTCACGTCGTGTTAGTTAATGTAATTTATACTTTGAATTCGCATTGATAAACCATACTTTTCTCATCCTAGTTTTTGATTTTGCCTATCGCCTTAACAAGACCAAACCAGTGCATCGACGTCTAATAGCATTGATAAAATCAGAATAAACAATAGGTTGTGCCTTTCATACCAAACATAATCAGATATTGTGCGTCATGTTTGATGTATCAAATGACCAACTTGCTTTAACTGTGTTCTCGTCGTAATTTGTATGCGTTAGATTTTATATGTCAAGGATATGAAATGGCTAAGTTTTTAAACACAAGTGCTACAAACTACTATTTAGAAGAACTTATTAAGAATGCATCTGAAAGGTTGATACTCATCAGCCCTTTTTTGAAACTTAATGACCGAATCAGAGAGCTACTAGAAGATAAAGATCGATTAAAAATCGACATCAGAATTGTTTATGGAAAAAGCGAACTACAACCAGATGAGATTAACTGGCTTAAAGGTTTATCTTACATCCGTACTAGTTTCTGTAAAAACCTTCACGCTAAGTGCTACATTAACGAAAGCTCTTGTATCATCACTAGCTTAAACCTATATGAGTTCAGTCAAGTAAATAATAATGAAATGGGTATCTTCATCGACAGAGATGAAGACTCAGAGATTTACAAAGACTCTTATGAAGAAGCTCAACGTATTATTCGTATTAGTGATGAAGTTAGGATTTCACTAGAAAAGGTTTCATCTGACGCAGCTGAACCTGCAATTAGTGATGAATCAAATGCAGTTTTTGAAGAAACGAAAGTTACGTCTTCTAAACTCGCAAAGAAACATAAGCTAAAAACTGACGATTTTCTTCAAGCCTGTGTGTCGAAAGGGTATCTCTCGTTAGAAGATGGGAAACACACTTTAACTGAATCAGGCAAAGAACAAGGTGCTGAATTCAAATACAGCAAACGATTTGGTCCTTACTTTATTTGGCCTGAAGCTATCGATGTAGTTTAAGCCATGAAAAAGCCGAACTCAATGAGTCCGGCTTATTAAAATCAACAGTACGTGCAAGTGCTTTGCTACATATCGTCAGCTTTTACTGCTGTTGATATGAATGTTGTCCATACATCATCATGCTTTATAGTTACAAACTGCCCATCGTCGTCGCTATGCTTTTTTACTATCTCAGAACTTTCCAGATCTTTATTAGTAGGTTCAGCATGAACGTGACAATGTCTTGACCCCGTAGGAACACCCCAAGCTGAACAGTTTGTTCGACAATAATGACAACCGTCAGAAGCTGTACGTCCGGGATGACTCAATGTCGGCATTGAAACTGTAGAAATAGTTAAACCAACGAGTAATAACAACTTTTTCATAATAGTACTCATCTTTTTATAAGGAGAGTTAATCTATCACTTTCATATGGCATAAACTGCGACTTAGATCATTCACCTAATGTTCAACAATATACGTATTCTATGGCCTGATCTTTGATAATGCTTCTAGCAAGTTTTAGTAGGTGCGTTGAGGTTTTAATCTCTAGATCCGATTGAATCCCCAAAAGAGCAATTCCTGCTAATATTTGTTGTGGCCTAACCACTTGGCCAGTTGGTAGCTCCATTCTATCGTATAACATTTTGAACTGTACCCAGTCCTCACAGTTTTGAAACACAGTTCAGCTACCTCGTCATTTGGCACTCTAACTCTCGAAAAATGTAATTCTTACTCATTTCGCGATACTTAAATGATAAAAGCTCTAAATACAAGAGGTTGAACTGATTTTATAAGATATGCATCATTAAACATAATCAGACAAAGTGCGCACTGTACGAAGAAGTACTAATTGGCAAATTTGCCTTATAAAAAGTTATTCATTAATCGCTAATGTTAGAATTCCTGAAACACATTTATGTCCAAAAACGTTTTTGAAACGGCTCAATCTTAATTGTGATCACCAAGCTATTCTGTCGTATCTTAGCCTTGGCAGTCGTAATACACCTCTTTTGCAGCTTGTAGCCCTATTTCAGATTTCATCAAACCGAACAAAAGCGCCTCACTCAGTGTGGGCGCTTTTTTGTTTTCCTTCACAAGGAGTTTTTCTATGTCTACGACTCGTGGTGGTCAAATCACTTTTCACAACATTCGAATGTGGTGGCAAGTGAACGTGACCACAATCAAGTACCTCAATATCTTCGCGGCCTTGCTCGGCCTTCTCACCACTTACCTCCTCACCTCGGCCAACACATTAACGGGTGCCTACTACTACAGTATCTTTTGGCTGTTCAACAAATTAGGTTTTAGCCTAAAGCGCAACGTGGTGATCGAATGGGAAGAGCAACGCTACAGCAGCACCCTTGGCCAACAACTGCAAAACCCCATCTTGTCACAGTGCTACCAAGAATTACTGCAAGCCCTGTTCGTTGGCCTAGTAGTCTCTGTGGTCACTTCCACCGTGCTGTTTGTGATTATCAACCACTGGTTTAAGAGAAAAGGGCAAGAGCAAAGCGAAGATAACCACATTCGCGGCTTTCAATTGGCTGAGCCTAAAGCCGTCACCGCAGAACTAAAAAAGAAGAAAAAACTCTCTCCTTTTGCGCTCGATGGTCACAAGCTTTTTGTTGATAGGTTTGAGGTCAAGCACTTAATGATTGACGGTACCACAGGCGCAGGTAAATCCGTTGCGATTCGCAAGTTATTGCGCTGGATACGGGCGCGAGGCGATAAAGCCATCATCTACGATAAAGGCTGCGATTTTGTCAGTAAATTCTATGACCCTCATAAAGACGTGATTTTAAATCCCTTCGATGAGCGTTGCGCTGCATGGGATATTTGGAGTGATGCCAAAGAAGCCCCTGACTTTGAATCGCTCGCGGCCGCGCTTATTCCGCAACACGGCGAAGGCGACCCGTTTTGGGTGGATTCCGCACGAACCATTTTCGCAGCAACCACCTATCAAATGATGATCGATGACAAACACAAATGTACCATTGAAAATTTGCTGCACATTATCTTAACGTCGGAGCTTTCCACGCTAGGTGAACACTTAAAAGACACCGAAGCTAGCTCCCTCGTCTCGAAAAGTATCGAGAAGACAGCTATCTCCATCAAATCGGTACTAGCGACTTACATTAAGTCATTACGTTACTTACATGGTTTGGATGAAAAAGACGCACAAGGCCACCATAAACGGGCGCCATTTTCGATCACAGATTGGGTGCAAGATGAATCCCAGCAAGGATTTTTATTCCTATCGAGTAACGCAAGACAACACACCGCACTCAGACCACTGATCTCGATGTGGCTTGCGATTGCCTCCAACGCCATTCTAGGAATGGAGCCCGATGACGACCGCCGAATTTGGGTGATCATCGATGAAATGCCTACGTTACATAAACTGCCTGAACTCACGCACATTATTTCTGAAGTGCGTAAATTTGGAGGATGTTATTTACTGGGTTTGCAATCTTACGCTCAATTAGAAACCACTTACGGGCGCAACGCGGCGAGAGTCATTTTTGATTTGCTCAACACGCGCTTTTTCTTCCGCGCCCCTTCAAAAGCGATGGCCACCATTTCCTCGGATGATCTTGGTGAGCAAGAAATCGATATCTCACGAGAAAATATTTCTTACGGGGCGAACGCACTGCGTGACGGTGTCTCACTTGGCCACCAAAACAAAACGCGCCCTGTGGTTTCTCCTGCCCAAATCCAAGGTTTGGATGATTTAGAGTGTTACTTACGCACCCCTAACTCCATGCTCATCACTAAGCTGCAACTGAAGTACGACCGCATGAGCAATCTCCAACCCTCCTTCATCAAACGCAACCTACCAGGCGGGAAAGCAATGGAGAGTATCGACCAAGCCTTGATTTTTCATGAGTTAATTGCTTTGCATGAACTCGATGAAACCCAAAGAAACCGATTACTCGCCATTCAGCAAAGTACCTATGAAAACGAAGAAGAGCAGCAGCAAACCAGAACCCATCAAAAACAAACCCTTGCCAAAGCACCGAAAAAGGAAAACCCGACCAATAACGCTGCCCAAAACCAACAGCTCGCTGAAAACACACAAAATGCACTACAGCGAGAAACCGAAGAGGCGTCCATGACACAAGCAGAAACGGGCGAGATGTACGATTAACCACACGAAATGAAACATCAAGGAACATTTAGAGACCGAACACAATCTTACCCTCCCCTGTAAAAACCCTTTACCACCCTTTCATTCACATCAACGCCGTCCGCTAACCCATTCGTACCACACCCAACTCACCGGCATTCCGCTGACGTGGCGGCTTTGCTGCGCCCCAAAAAAAGGAGAACACCTTATGATGTCCATTAGCCCTCTTAAATCCGCCTCTGGCGCCGCCAAGTATTACTTAAACGAAGAAAACACCCAAGAGACCCCTGACATTTCTCTCGAAAAAGACAGCAACGACAACTACTACCTCAAAGAAAACAGTACCAATGAAAACACCTTTTGGCATGGTCAGTTAGCCGAAGAAGCAGGCCTACTCGGTAAACCGGTTGACCAAAAAACGTTAGAGTCCGTTTTATCTGGACACCTAGGCCATGAAACCATCAAAGGCAAACGCGACGATCATAAATCGGGGTTTGACCTAACCTTTTCTGCGCCAAAATCGGTCAGTGTACTTGCTCTCGTCGGGGGTGACACACGTTTAATCGATGCGCATAACACGGCGGTCAAATTCGCGCTCTCGCAATTAGAAAAAGACGTAGCACAAGCCACGCACATCAATGACGAAGGCGCTCGTGAGTTCATCAATACCGAATCCATGGCCTTTGCGGTCGTGCGCCATAAAACCAGTCGTGAAAACGACCCACAACTCCATTCCCACGCTTTGACGGCAAACATGACGCGCGACAAAGAAGGGCAACTGCGTACACTCGCCTCTTCTCTCAAACAAAAAGGCGGCGTCATCAATGGAACAGGCGAGCGCATTTACCACTTCCAAAAGTACTACACCGCTCTTTACCAGAGTCAGCTTGCCAAAGAGAGCGAACAAATGGGTTATCAAATGCAAGGATTGGGTAACGGCCAATTTGAAGCCAAAGGCCTCCCTCAAATCCTCCTTGATACGTTTTCTACTCGCAAACAACAGCTCGACCAACAAGCCTTAGATTTTGGGGGGACGCAAGCGGCAAAAGATGTAGCCGCACTCGATACTCGCAAAGCCAAAACCTACGAAAGTGAGGCCGAGCTCAATACTCGCTGGCAACAAACGGTGTGCAACAAAGGCTATCAGCCCAAAGACTTGGTTAAAAACGCCCTCGGCATCGCTCAACAAGAGCATCACCCTGAACAAATCGCTAAAGACGCGTTTAGTCGCGCCGTTGAACACTTGGGGCAATACAACACGGCACTAAAACTGGAAAAGATTATAGAATTAGCCACGGCCGAGTTTACCAAAGGCGGCGTACAAGCCAATGCAATCGACCTTAAAGTGGTCGCAGACCAATGGGTGAAAGACGGGGCGCTTCTCCCCCTTTCCATGAAAGGTCAATACACCACTCAAACCATGCTGAAAACCGAACAAGCGTTAATGGCGGCCAGCAAAGGGCGTACGCACCATATGCGTACTCCCGTCAATGACGCTACGTTAGATAAACTGACCCTCACTCAAGGCAACTGCCAAAAGGTGGCGGACATTTACCAGTCCACCAAACAGTTTCATGTGGTCAATGTGTTTGGCAACAGTGAGCAAATCGCGCAAAACCTATTGAACGTCGGCAACCATGTCGGTAAACGTGTCCACTTAGTGTCACAAAACGCCAAAGACAAACACCGTCATAGCCAAACCATCCAACGTGAAAGTCATACGGTCGCAGCCTGGGTAAAACACCGGTTTCAAGAAGAGCATCGTCACTCTGTCCATAGTTTGTTGCACTCCGACCTACCAATGACCAACAAAGATGTCCTTCTCGTCGACAGCGCCCACAAAATGAGCGCGAATGAGTTGATCGCTTTAAACGCAAAAGCTAAGGGATCGGGGAGCAAAGTCATCTTGCTGAACAACACGTCCAGTCGCCAAGGTTTTAAAGCCTATAACGCCATCGAGCTTTACCGCAAAGGCAACGTCGTCTCGCACTCTTGGGTAGACAGCAAACAGATAGACAGTAAGGTTGCCTTGCACGACAGTGATACGCGCACCCTCGCCAGAGCTTATACCTACTTATCAAACAAAGAAGACACACAAGTGCTGGCGACTTCTCACGTTGAACAACGACGATTGACGGACGCGATCCGGACCTCTCTACAGAACCAGGGGCAACTTGCCCGCAGCGGCATCACCTTGTTGACTCAGCAACCTCATTATTTGTCTAAACCCCAACAGGAGTTAGCGCAACACTACAAGCCGGGCATGACCCTTCGCCATTGGGAAGACGGAAAACCTCAAGAGTTAGTGGTTTCCACATCGGATAAGACAAACAATCGAGTCCATGTACTCAGCAAAACCGATGGACAAGAATACACCCTCGATCCCGCTTCCACCGGATTCAAAGCCCTCAACATGCAGGTCTTTAAACCTGAATCGTTGCAAGTTAACCAAGGTGAACGCCTCATAACCACCAGTAAGCACTTTCCATCTGGGTTGAACGCCAATGAACGTTACGTGGTCACAGGATTATCTAAAGAAACCCTGACGTTAACGGACACGCAAGGCGAATCGAAAACCATCCCCGCTGAAGCCCTGAAAGACGCACCACTAAAATACGACTATGTGCATTCCGCCAGTCATATCGAACCAAGGCCGCACACTCTTATTTCAGGCAAAACCTTTACGCTCTCCAAAGCGCTCTTCCATGATCTGACCGAGAAAAGCGCGCGCATCGATGTGTTTACCGACAACCCCGATAAAGCCCAGGCCGCGCTTGAGAAAAGCGAAGTGAAGCTTTCTGCCATCGAGCGAGTGATGCACACTCAAAGCGTCAACGACCGCTACCTGACTGACACCACCGCCATCACCGTCAAAAGCGACATCCAGCAAGCCCTCACTCTCTTAAACAAAGAGCAAAATTCACCACTGCAAGAGAAAGCGTTGAACTTTGCCCTGAGTCATCTTTCTGAAAAAGAAGCGGCGTTTACACAAAAAGAGTTAGTCGTCGAAGCGATCCGTTACGCTTTTGAAGAGGCCAATCAACCGATAATCAAAGATCAAATTGAAACAGAGCTCGCCAAGCGCAGTGACACCCTCTCTGCCGAATACAGCGACGGCACACGCTGGACCACCCAAGCGGCGCTCGATACCGAAAAGCACATCTTGCGGAACATTGAGCAAGGGAAAAATCAACACAAGCCGTTTGCCACCCACAGACAAGTCAGAGATTATCTCGATGCACAGCCTCGCCTTACCCAAGGGCAAAAGGACGGCATCACCCTTATCTCAACGACCAAAAACAGTTTTGTGGCCGTGCAAGGTTTAGCGGGCACCGGTAAATCCACCCTACTCGAATCCAACATTGAATTGATTCAACACGCTAGCCAAGCCAGTAAACACTCACCTTCACAAATCATAGGTATTGCACCAACGCACGCCGCCGTCAGCGAACTGGAAAGCAAAGGGATACAAGCGCAAACGCTGGAAAGCTTACTGACCGACCTAAGACGTGGCATCACCTTACCAGAGGACTACAAAAACACGCTGTTCTTCCTCGATGAAAGCTCCATGGTCAGCAACCAACAAGCCAAAGAGCTCACCGACCTTGTATTACAAAGCGGCTCCAAAGCCACCTTACTTGGGGATAAAGAGCAGCTGCTTTCTCTTAATGCCGGTAAACCGTTTGAATTGAGCATGAGACAAGGACTCATCGATACGGCTTTTATGACCGACATCATTCGTCAGAAGAATGAAATACTGCTTGGTGCCGTACACAACATTGTGGATAAGCAGCCACACAGCGCCCTCGATAAACTCTCTCAGCAAAGCCCTGATACACTCGGTAGCACGCAACATATTATCTCCACCCTCGATGAGAGTGCGAAAGACCAAAGCAAAGCACAGCTTATTGCCACCGAAAAGCTGCCTTACGCTGTAGCACAGGACTACCTTGCCCGTACGCCCGAAACGCGAGAAAACACGCTTATCATTGCTTACACGAATAATGAGCGTGACCACATCACTGAGCACATTCGTGTCGGACTGATGAAAACACAAGAGATAGGCCAAGAGAACATCATCACCACCCGATTGCGCTCTACAGGTGAGAGCAAAGAAGAGTTAGCCACCATGATGCCTTATCAGAAAGGGCTCATTTTAAGCACCAAGCAAGGAGAGTACGACATCATTACCCACATTGATTCGGAGCACGGAGTGGTGACACTTCAAGACGTGAATACAGGTAAGACAAAACCGTTTTTGCCACGTAACAAAGACCACAAATACACGTCACTCTTCGCTCAATCAGAAAAGCCGCTTTCAACCGGTGATAAAATCATGACCCGCTTTACCGACAAAGCGCGAGGCATTAAAGCCAATGTGGAATACACCATCAGCCGTGCCACCAAGGAAGAAATCACCGCGCTTTCGAAAGAAGGGCAAACGTTAAACCTCAATCCAAACCAACTCAAAGATGGGCATTGGGATTACGCTTACACCAGAACTGCGGACATGGCGCAAGGAGCGACGTATCAGTACGTCATTACCACTCTCAAAGGCAAAGGCGCACTGACGAACTTAAGACGCGCTTACATCGATTTGAGCCGAGCGAGCACTCATGTCAAACTTTTTACCGATAACCCAAAACAGATGATGAAGAGCTGGTTATCAAAAGAGGTCAATAAACACAGTGCCATTGAAACCATCGAAAACATTGCACCACACAGTACCCCTTACTTTAATGACAAAGCTCTGCCTCATGAAGACGTACGTTATCAAAATAGAAACGGAGATTTTGACTACAACCAATTTAAAGAACACATCAACCAAGCGCTCCCTAAATACACCGAAAGCTTAGCCATCAACCTATTGGGACAACCGAACCCATCTAAATCAGACCGTGACTATTTAACCTTTGGTATCGGTAAATCGGCTCTAAAAGTGTCATTAACGGGGGAATATCGAGGGTATTTTAAAGACTATACCACCGGTGAAAAAGGCTCATTAATCAATTTGATGATGAGTCATAAGGAAATAAATTATAAGGAGGCAATGAAAGAAGCCCACAACATCCTTAATGATCCTAATAAATACCAACTCACCGCCAACCCTAAACATGAACAATTACTGACTACTACGCCAAAACACATGGCACAATTTGAAGAGAGAGCGAAAGAATATATACAAACCAGTCAGCCACTCACAGGCACATTAGCCGAAACTTACCTCAATAAATTAGGTATTGAACACCCTAAGAGTGACCATGTTCATTTTCATCAAGCAGTGTACTCCTCGGAGGACCAGACATTTCACTCGGCAATGATAACTAACATTCACGATAAAAAAGGAGAAACAAAAGCGATTGAAGTGACTTATTTAGACGGGCAAGGAAATAAAGATCCGGCACTCGACATCAACCCACGGATATTAGGCACGAAATCCAAACAAATAACGCGATTCCATCAAGGCAGTGATTTGCACACCACCATCATCAGTACCTCAATCGAGAATGCTTTTATTATTAATCAAGCGCATCAAGGCCAATACGACATTATCAATGTCAATCATAAGAATGACATTCAGAATATCTCCACCGATGAACTCAGGCAGAACATTGTGATTGTACTGAGTCAAGGAAATACTGATTTAAATCCCAACAACGTTGAAAAAATCATGGCCAACTTTTCAGGGAGAAATATTCAGTTTGTTTCACCTGACGATATGCTTGAGGAAATTAAACAGGGTATTGAACAATACCATCAACAAACGCATCAACAAAAAGAGGAATTCGACACACCCACTCAAGACCATGATTCATTAACCAACGAGCCGGACACTGATATTAATCAACACACAAAAGAAATCAAAGATAAAGAGCTTGAACACTTCGACAGCAAAGAACCCTCCCCTCAAAAAACGTTTGATTTTAATCAGGAGCGTGACAACAACAATGACCAAGATAATAAACTAGATAGAGAGTTAGAGCGGTAGAAAAAGGGGTGTCCAATGGACTACCCTTTTTTTTTGCCTGCCAGAAACTCATCGACTTTATTATCGATATCAGATTTCACCTGTTGCCTAAAGGGTTTGGATTCTTTTTGTTGTCGGAATAATTTTTCACCATCAAAGGTTTGTCCATGAACCACATCAGTGATCGCAGATGAGCCACGAACGACACGATAAATCTCTTCCATCAACGCACGGTTCGATGGACTATCATCCTCACTGTCATTGAGTTTGATGCGCAGTGCCAACATCAAAAGTTGGCGTGTGGCCTCTGCATCACTTAATGCTTCCTTATCCCTAAACGTCTTAAAATCTTGCGCTAACTTTCCACGTAAAGAACTTTGTAGCGGATAAGAACGTGTCATATTGCCCTCCTCAATCCCAATTAAAAGCATTGTTATTCAAATGAAATTTCAATCAATTAATTTTATAAAAGACCCTTCAAGCATTGTCAATAAAGGGCTCAATCAACATTCAATGATTTCCAATTAAAGGACCTTGAAAACGCTCTCATCGCTTTACCTATAAGGGATCAATTAATAATCATTGAAAAAATATATTTATCCATTGAAATTTAATCGGCTAATTAGTGTAATTTCTGAAAATTTTTCCACGTTACTTTAAGCGACTATTATATCTTTAACTTTTTGTTTTTATTATCTTTATGTTTTTCACAGACAACCATTTGCATTGATTTCAATGCGCCGTAGGGTGTGGTCACCAACTCAACTAACCAACAACTCAGAACGAATGATCTGAGTTCCTT